>JADGNX010000204.1 GCA_017883265.1 Thermoanaerobaculia bacterium | reverse complement strand
CGGCGCGGAGCGATACCGGATCGAGACCACCGAAGCGGAGGAAGAGTCCGTCGTCCTTTGCCGTGGCCGACCGATAGGAGCTGAGGAGAGCGAGATCGAGGTCGGTAGCGCGGGCGACCTTGCGCACGGAGTGGCCTGAGGAGTGGCGGAGAAGAAGGTGCATGCCTGCCGGATTGTGCGACCAGCTCCAGCCACGTGAGGCCAGCGGTGCCAGTCCCTCGACGAGCTCGCTGCGCTTCGCGCCGTAGACGCTCCGCATGCGTCGAAGATGCGACGCGAAGTGGCCTTCCTCCATGAAAAGGCTCATGGCCATCTGCGACACCGCGGGAGTGAAGCCGTCGAGCTGCGTGCGGATGTTTGCGAGCGGCTCGACCAGACCCTCCGGCACCACGGCATAGGCGAGCCGCAACGATACGAACATCGTTTTGTTGAGAGTACCGACGTAGATCACCCTTGCGCCGGCGTCCAGCGAATAGAGCGCCGTCAGCGGTTGGCCGGCGTATCGGAACTCGCCGTCGTAGTCGTCCTCAACGACCCACGAGCGATTTCGCTTGGCCCAGTCCAGTAGCGCGATGCGGCGGTCGAGACTGAGGGCCACACCGGTCGGGTATTGGTGTGGAGGGGTCACATAAGCCAGGCGTGCTCGAGGCGCGCTGCGAATTCCGATGTCGACCCGGATCCCGTCGCCGTCGACCGGGACTGGCGTGATCGCCGCGCCGGCCATCTCGAAGACGGAGCGCGCGCCGAGGTACGAGGGGTCTTCGATCCAGACGGGCTCGCCGCGATCGAGTAAGAGCGTGGCCAGCGCGTACAGCGCCTGCTGCGCGCTGCTGAAGACGATCACCTGCTCCGGATTGCAGCGGAGCCCGCGGAACTGCGCGAGATATCGAGCGATGGCGGCGCGCAGAGCGGGCAGGCCGCGCGGGTCGGCAAAGTCGAGGGCAAGGGGGCCGAGCTCGCGCAGCGCGCGGGCCTGGAGGCGCAGCCAGCTCTTCCATGGAAACTGACTGGTGTCGGCCGTGCCGGCGTTGAACGGGCGGGGCGCCTCCGGTTCGCGGCATGCGGCGTTGCCGGCGAGCGCGAGTCCGCGCCGCGACGGTGCCAGAGAGTGCCCCGATCTGCGGTCGCGCGTCGAAGGTGGGATCAGCCGCGCTACGGCTTCCGAGACAAAGGTGCCTCGCCCGACGGCGCGATCGAGAAATCCCTCGTCGCTCAGTTGCGCGAACACCTCGTCCACCATCCCGCGAGAAACGCCATAATCAGCGGCGGCCTGACGGCTCGACGGCAGCCGCTCGCCGGGGCCCAGAACACCGTCCAGTACAGCGGCTCGAACCAGGCGATACAGGCTGCCGCGCCGCACGCGACCGGGTCCGGGCGGCGGGAGAAGCGCACCTCGCGATCGACGCATCACCACCTCCGAATGGCCCATTCCGTGGATCGAAAACGGATCTGGAAACCAAGCCGATATTTTCCTACGATGGCTCGGTGACAGGAGGAAAGCAATCATGAAACTCTCTGCGTGCGTCCTGGTCGTAACACTGGCGTCGACGTCGATGGCGACGCCGCTGGGGCTGGTTGGTGCGAGTCGTCTGCCCTTCACCGCCGATGACTACAAGAGAGCGCGTACCGAAGCGATCGGACGCAGGCTTCCGCTTTTCGTGGAGGTGTGGGCGCCGTGGTGATATTCGTGCCGCCTGATGCGAGCGACCATGGCGGACGCCACGCTTGCCAGGTACGCCGGACGGTTCGTCTGGCTCGAGCTCGATTACGACAAACCGGTCAACCAGGCCTTTCTCTCGCGGCACGGTGTCGCCTATACGCCGTCGCTTTTCGTACTCGATCCGGCGGACGAGCGGGCTGCAGCAACGCAGCTTGGCGGGATGACGTTGTCCGAACTGCGTGCATTCCTAGAGAGGGGAGAGCGCGGCGTCGGGTCGGGGTCGAGAGCGAAAGCGCCCGCTGGCGCGGCTCTCAGCCGTGGTGATGCGATGCTCGGCCGCGGCCGTATGTCCGAGGCGGCGGCTGCGTATCGTGAGGCGATGCGGCTTGCCGGGAGCGGGTCGCCCGAGCGATACCGCGCAGTGGCCTCGTTGACCTGGGCGCTTCAAGGCGCAAAGGACCTTCGGGCCTGCGCGGAGACCGCTGCCGGCCAGGCCTCTGGCATGCCGCGCGATGAGACGTTTGCACGCCTCGTCCTCTCCGGACTGTCCTGCACCAACGGTGGAGGAGCGGCCCCCTGGGCTGTGCGAACGCGGAGGACTCTGGAGCCGCTTGCAGGCGAGGCGGCGGCGCTGCCGGCGACGTTACGCGATCATCGATTCCAGCTTTATCAGCAGCTCATGCACGCCGCCGAACTGCGAGGCGACAAGGCCACGATGGCACGATGGGGTGACCGCTGGCTCACCGAGCTGGACGCCACGAAGCCGTCCAGCGACGATGAGCGGACGGCAGTCGATATCGCCCGCGTCGATGCGGCGAGCATGCTCGGAGAGCCGTCGCGCGTACTACCGGCCTTGATGGCATCGGAGCGTGCCATGCCCGACAACTACAACGCGTCGCTCCGGCTGGCCCAGATGGACGTGGAGGCCAAACGCTACGACGACGCTGCGGCGGCGTGCGATCGCGGTCTCCGGCATGTGACCGGACCAGTCGGACGAACCTGGCTGCTCCGAACCAAAGCGGATGCCCTGACAGGCAAGGGTGACGCGGCCGCGGCGCGTGAGGTTCTCGAAGAAGGGTTGAGAGCTGCGCGAGCGATCGGCGTGAAGTCGATGCGAGACAGGAATATCGAGCTGATCTCGCGAGCGATCAGCGAGATCGGAGTGAAATAATGGAGGGCACCCGACAAGCACGCGACCGCCGATCAGGTGGTGAAGTAGATTGGCCATCGAGGTGCAATACAGCGATCACGATCACCACCTGATCCTGGTGCTGGACGACATTGCCAAGGGGCGCGCGGTGTCGGAGGCCTGGGCACGCCGATAGGCCTCACAAGGCGCCGGCGACCGGGACGGGGAGGCGGATCGAATTACGGGACTTCGCTCGCCGTGGCCTGCGCGGAACGGGTCGACTTCACGATGGCGCCAAGGGTCTGCTCGTCGATCGGTTTGATGAGATATTCATCGACCCCGTAACGCAGCTTGGCCTCGTTCCGATAGCGCATATGTTTGTAGACCGCAGTGGTCATGACGATGCGGGGGTGATAATCGCGGGCGATGGAACGGACGAATCGCGCCACCTCGAAGCCATGCATGCCCGGCAGAAGGCCATCGAGGAGGATCAACTCCGGACGGTGTTGCACGGCCAGCTTGATGGCCTCGTGCGCGGTGGTAGCCTCGAAGACCACGGCCCCCTCTCTGCTCACCAGATCGACCATGTACGCCCGCTGAATACGCTGGTCCTCGGCGACGAGAATCCGCAGTGGCGCGAGCGGCGCCTCCGGGTGGGGGGAGACAGGGCGGGTCGTGGACATGGCTGAGTTCCATTGTGACGCCTTTTCCGCGATTGGGGTACGGCGATTCGGATTTGGAGCCGGAAGTAACCTCAACCGAGCCTGCCGGCCCCGGCAGCGATTCGACAGGGCGATCGCGACCAATGGCCTCTAGGCTCGATCGCGAATCGGGAATTCACTCCGGCTTCCGCAGCTCGCTGAGCTGCGGTCTCCTGGCCTCGCGGCCGTCGCCCGAGGAACGCCCCATGGCGTGCCGCCACAACCATGGCAGCAGATGGTCACGTCCCCACGCGGCTTCGGCGCCCATCACATCGTAGAGCGTCGCATCGCGCCGACCGGGCAATGGCTCGGACCACGCGAGATCGCTGCCGGGAAGAGCGAGGTGATAAGCGAGGGCCTCGGCGATCCGGGCATGCCCGAGAGCGTTGGCGTGCAGCCGGTCGCCCGACCAGAGGCGGGGATCGCTCGACACTTCATAGGCAGCCAGGTCGCAGAGGATCGCGCCACTGCGGTCGCATGCACGCCGCATCGCTTCGGCCAGCCGTAGCACGCGTTTCCGGATGATGCGCGCCAGCGGCATGACCGGCGTGAGATCGGGAAGGGTGAATGTGAGGACGGTCGCGCCGCCGGCGATGAGCGCCTTCTGCATCGCTTCGACATCGGCCCCCACGGCCGCGGCGTCGAACTGCCGGCGCAGGAGATCGTTCGTTCCGGACACCACAGTGGCCAGATCGGGCCGCATGGCCACGGCCGCCCCGAGCTGCTCGTCGCGGATCTCTCGCGTGGTCCGTCCACGAACGCCGAGATTTGCATAGAGGATCGACCCCTCGAAAGCGGCGATCCGCTCGGCGAGGCGATTGGCCCATCCGCGGTATCCTCCGCGGCCGTCCGGATCGTCCAGCCCTTCGGTAGTGCTGTCGCCGATGGCGACGTAGCGCTCAAATGGCGTCAAGCGGTGCAGTGTGGCCGAAACCTGCTTACGGAGCAATCGGCGCTCCCGGTAGCGTAGAAGAAGGATGCGCACGCACTTGTCGCGGCGCGACGCTGGCACAGCAGCCGCTCGACCGCAGGCGCGACTGCGACTAAGATTCGCTTTCAAAATCGAAATCGAAGGAGTCATGACATGCTCAATCGTCTGATCGTCGCATCGCTTCTGGTTCTCTCGCTCGCCGCCATTTCGTGTACGAAGAGCGAGACCACGACCGCGACCGAGACAACGGCCACAACGGCCACCACCACCGCGCAGGCGACCACGACGCAGGCCGCTGCGGCTCCGGAGCCGGTGTCTATCATGGGAGCCCTCCAGACACCCGAGTCGGTGCTCTACGACGCCGACCAGGACGTCTACTTCATCAGCAACATCAACGGTGCACCACTGGCCGTGGACCACAACGGGTACATCTCGCGCGTCAATGCGGAGACGCTCAAGGTCGAGCCGAAGTGGATCGATGGATCCAAACCCGACAGCACGTTGAACGCTCCGAAGGGGATGGCTATCGTGGGCGACGATCTTTACGTCGCAGACATCAACACGGTGCGTAGGTTCGACAGGAAGAGCGGAGCGCCGAAGGGTGAGATTCCACTGAAGGGAACGACGTTCCTCAACGACCTCGTCGCAGACGGTACAACGGTGTATGTCTCCGACAGCGGCCTCGACGCCGCGTTCAAGACCACCGGGACCGATGCCATCTGGAAGATCTCGGGAAACAAAGGACAGAAGATCGCATCCGGTCCGGAGCTGAAGGCGCCGAACGGCCTGGAAATGATGAACGGGAAGCTGTGGGTGGTGACGTTTGCCGGCAAAGAGCTCTTCCCGCTGGAGAACGGCAAGAAGGGGACGGTGACGACGCTTCCGAGCGGCAGCCTCGACGGTCTGGTGGCGATGAGCGATGGCTCGTTCCTGGTGTCGAGCTGGGATGCCAAGGCCGTCTTCCGCGGGAAGCCCGGCGGCGTGTTCACCTCGATCATTCAGAACGTCGACTCGCCCGCCGACATCGGCTACGACGCCAAACGCCATCGTCTCCTCGTCCCGCACTTCATGGAGAGCCGCGTGACGATTCACCCGCTTCAGTAGGTGCGGCAGAGGAGTTCGGACCTCTCACGAAGTGGAGGGGTGCCCGCTCGCGGGCACCCCTCGCGCTGAGCCTGTCCAGCTCACTCGCCCCGGCGGCCGAGGCGGCCGCCGCTCCACCTGGGGGTGGCCCTGTTTACCGCTGGAGGGTGATCTTTCCGGAGCGGACCTGCTCGGCTTCTTCAACGCTCGCGCGGGCGACGGTGAACGAGCCGTGCGGTCCGTCGACGGAGGCGTTGAGCTTCTTCTGCCATTCGGCCGGATCGCCCGGCGCTTCGACCAGGAGAAGCCAGACGAAATGCTCGACCTCGCGATGGCGGAGCTCGTTCCGCTCGATGGCCCCCTGCCCGTATTCGGGGTCGGAGTCCTTGACCGCGGTGTAACGCGCTTTCAACAGCACGTCGTCAGAATCGTTCGGCATGGCCTGAACCTCGAGGATCGTTGTAATGACGATGGGTAGAATACAGAGAAGACGAGCGTATCGCCGAAAAGTCATACCGTCGTTGCGTGATGCCGGATGGAGGCAGGCTTCTGCAGGACGCGGCTACAGTCCGCGTTGTGTGGGGAACGCCAATGTAGAGTCCGACGCCGGGCGCTGTCAAGTTTGGAAGGCAGAGGCAGAAGGCAGAAGGACAGAAGGCAGCCCTCTCAGTCCCTGCTGAGATTTCACCGTCTATCGAAGTTGACTCTATTTCTGCCTTCTGCCTTCTGCCCTCTGCCTTCTGCCCTCTGCCTTCCGATCAGTTGTCGTTGAACAGCTCGATGAACTCGTAGACGAAGTTGCCGGTGCCGAGGGCGTCGGAAAATTCGTTGATGAAGACTCCCTTGCCGCACGTGGCGAGGCCGCCGGTCCCCGGCGTGCCGGAAGCCGACGCCACCTTGCTCCAACTGCTGAGCGTGCCGGCTGCACCGCACGTGGCTCGCTGGAAGCTCGAGCCGCCCGAGGCATCCATGGCCACCGTGGCGCCCTCAAGGGCTGTCCCTGCGGCGTTGAAGAGGGTGTAGGTCTCGCTGCCAT
>JADGNX010000203.1 GCA_017883265.1 Thermoanaerobaculia bacterium | reverse complement strand
CCTTCTGCTTTCGGCTCATCCCAGTACCGGCGGCTTGAGCCCGCGATTCCAGTGCCGGTGCTTCGCAATCGCAGCGATGCGTGTGGTCTCCCGCAAAGGCTACGACCACGCTACGGTCCAGGACATCGCGGACGAGGCGGGGATCGCCAAGGGGACGGTCTATCTCTACTTCAAGTCGCGCGACGACATCCTCGAAAAGACGATGTCGTTCTCCTTCGATGACCTCCGCACGCTCATCCGGGAAGCCACCGAGTGCGGCGGCTCGTTCGGCGAATGCCTCGAGCGCGTCGTGCAAACGCAGCTCGAGTTTTTCGAACAACGCCAGGAGTTCTTCCGCCTCTACCTGGCGATGGCCGAGCCGCTCGGCGCGAGGCGGCTTCGCAAGCACGCCTGCTACCGGGAGAACATCGCGCAGCTTTCAGCGATGGTCGAAGCGGCCGTGTCCCGGGGCGAAGTGCGGGACGAGCCGGCAGAGCGTACTGCCATCGCCCTGGCCTCGGTGATCCGCGATATCGGCCTGCAGCGGATGACCGAAAAGACGAAGCGTCCTTTGGCCGATGACGTCCAGTTCGCCTGCGATTTCATCTGCCGCGGCATCGCCGCGCCGCCGTCCGACGAAGTGAAGTGAGTCTCGCTCCGAACACCGAGGAGAAAATGAACATGAAGCATTTTCTTGCCGCCTTTCCGATGATCCTTTCGCTCGGCCTCCTGGCCTGCGGCAAGTCCGAGGCGGCAAAGCCGGCCGCGGCGGCGCCGCCGGTGGTCGTCAGTCCCGTAGTGCAGCGCGACGCGGCGATCTATCGCGAATGGATCGGCACGACGGAAGGTGACGTCAACGCGGAGATCCGTCCGAAGGTGGACGGCTATCTGCTGCGCCGCGTCTACACCGAAGGAGGCTTCGTCCGTCAGGGGGCTCTGCTGTTCGAGATCGACGCCCGGCAGGTACAGGCGCAGCTCCAGCAGGCTGAGGCCAATCTGGCGCAGGCGCAGTCGGGGCTGGTGAAGGCCGACCGCGACGTGGCCCGCTTCGAGCCGCTCGCCGCACAGAAGGCGCTCAGCCAGCAGGAGCTGGACAACGCACGGTCGGCGCAGACGGCGGCCGGTGCGACGGTCGGCGCCTTGCGGGCGGCCGTCGAACAGGCGCGCCTGAACCTCTCCTGGGCCCGTGTCACCTCCCCGATCAGCGGGATTGCCGGCATCGCGCAGACCCAGGTCGGAAATCTCGTCGGCCCGCAGACGGTGTTGACGGTCGTCTCCAAAGTCGATCCCATCCGCGTGCGCTATCAGATCGGCGAGCAGGAGTATCTGCAGCTTCAGCGCGATCCGGCCATGCGCAGCGCGGAGCTCGAGCTGACCCTCTCCGACGGCAGCATCTTCCCGCAGAAGGGACACGTGCTGCTCTCGGATCGAGAGGTGGATGTGAAGACAGGCACGATCGCCACGATCGGCATCTTCCCCAATGCCGCCAATGTCCTGCGTCCCGGCCAGTACGCGAAGATCCGCGCGGCCACAGAGGTCAGGCGCGGCGCGATCCTCGTGCCGCAGCGCGCTGTCAACGAGATGCAGGGGGCCTATCAGGTCGCCGTGGTCGGCGCCGACAACAAGGCCCAGATCCGCTCTGTAGAGGTCGGGCCGCAGATCGGCCACATGTGGCTGATCGATCACGGATTGCAGCCCGGTGATCGCGTCGTCGTCGAGGGCTTCTCCCGCTTGAAATCGGGCCTGGTAGTCCAGCCGAAGGAGGCGTCGCCGGAAGCGACCGCCCCTGTCTCCGGAGTCCCGGCATCACCGTCCACGGCAGGATCGAGGTAAACACGACATGGCTCGATTTTTCATCAATCGTCCGGTAGTGGCCATCGTCATCTCCATCCTGACGGTGCTCGGTGGTCTGATCGCGCTGTTCGGCCTTCCGATCGAGCAGTTCCCCGACATCGTTCCGCCGCTCATTCAGATCGCGACTTCGTATCCCGGCGCCGACGCCCAGACCATCGAGCAGTCGGTGGCCACGCCGATCGAGCAGCAGATGAACGGTGTCGAGGACATGCTCTACCTGCAGTCCGTCAATGCGAACGACGGCACGGCGACGATCCGCGTCACGTTTGACGTCGGTACGGACCGCAACGCGGACCAGGTCAACTCCCAGAACCGCATCGCGCAGGCCCAGCCGAATCTTCCGAACGAGGTCAATCAGTTCGGGCTGACCTACCGGAAGACGCAGGGCACGCCGATGTTGTTGATCTCGCTCTTTTCGCCGCACAACACATACGACGGCCTCTTCCTCGGCAATTACGCTCTCATCAACGTCAATGATGCGCTCTACCGCGTGCCGGGCGTGGGACAGGTGCTGAACTTCGGCGCCTCCGAGTACGCCATGCGGATCTGGGTGAATCCCGATCAGATGGCGAAGCTCGGTCTCACCGTCGGCGATCTGCGGCAGGCTGTGCAGACGCAGAGCACTGTCAACCCGGCGGGGCAGATCGGTGCCGAGCCTGCGCCGCAGGGACAGGAGTTTACGTACTCGGTTCGCGCGCAGGGGCGCCTCATCACGCCGAAGCAGTTCGAGGACATCGTGGTGCGGCTGAATTCCGACGGTTCGACCATCCGGCTCAAGGACGTCGCGCGCGTCGAGCTTGGCGGCCTGACCTACAAACAGATCGGCCGGCTCAACGGCAAACCGGCCTCTGTCATCGGCATCTTTCAGGCGCCCGGCTCGAATGCGCTGGCCGTGGCCAAGGCCATACGCGCCACCATGGTGCAGGTGAAAGAGCGATTCCCCGAGGACATGGACTACGTCGTCTCGGTCGACAACACGGCTGCGGTGACGGAAGGCATCCGGGAGATCACCAACACGCTGATCGAGGCCTTGCTGCTGGTCGTCCTCGTAGTGTTCCTCTTCCTGCAGAACTGGCGGGCAACGCTGATTCCACTGATTGCCGTTCCGGTCTCGCTCATCGGCACGTTCGCCGTCTTCCCGCTCCTCGGCTTCTCCATCAATACCCTCTCTCTCTTCGGACTGGTGCTGGCCATCGGTCTGGTCGTGGATGATGCGATCGTGGTGGTGGAGGCGGTGGAGCGCCACATCGAGGAGGGGATGGCGCCTCGCGCGGCCACGCTTCAGGCCATGAGGGAGGTTTCCGGCCCTGTCGTTGCGATCGCGATGATCCTCTCATCCGTCTTCCTTCCGGTGGCATTCATGGGCGGCATTCAGGGGCGTCTCAACAAGCAATTCGCCGTGACCATCGTCGTCTCGGTGCTGATCTCGGCCTTCAACGCGCTCAGCCTCTCGCCCGCGTTATCGGCACTCCTGCTTCGACCGCGCCATACCTCCAGGGGCCTTCTGTCACGTTTCTTCGGCGGCTTCAATCGCCTCTTCGAGCGGGCCACGGGGGGGTATGTGGGAGTTTCCGCGCTGCTGATTCGCAAAGCAGTGGTGGCGGTGGCGATCCTCCTCGGCTTCGTGCTACTGGCGGGGATCATCGGAAAGAAGGTGCCGTCCAGCTTCCTGCCGCAGGAAGACGCCGGATCGTTCTATCTCAACGTCCAGCTTCCCGACGCCGCGTCGCTCCAACGAACGGATGCCGTCTGCCGTAAGGTCGAAAAGATCCTCGCGGAGACGAAGGGCGTCCGTTACTACAACACGATCGCCGGCTTCAGCCTCCTGTCGTTCGTCTCCGCCTCCTACAACGGGTTTTACTTCGTCTCCCTGCAGCCGTGGCGCGTGCGGGAAGAGGACGGTCTGTCGGCGGAGGTGCTGGCCACGAAGCTCAATCAGCGGTTCAAGGCCGAGATTCCGGAAGCGACCGTCTTCGCCTTCCAGCCGCCGGCCATTCCAGGCCTCGGCGCGGCCGGCGGCTTCTCGCTCTGGCTGCAGGATCGCAGCGGCAGTACGCCGCAGTTTCTCAGCACGAACGTGGACAAGTTCGTCGAAGCGGCTCGTCAGCGTCCCGAGCTGCAGAACGTCAATAGCGCCTTCCGCGCTCAGGTACCGCAGTTGTATGTCGACGTCGACCGAGACAAGGCCCTCAAGCAGGGCGTACCGGTCGCCGACGTCTACTCGACGCTGCAGACGCTGCTCGGCGGCTCGTTTCTCAATCAGTTCAACCGGTTCGGGCGGCAGTGGCGCGTCTTCATGCAGGCCGATGCCCCGAGCCGGCTCTCGCCCGACGACGTCGGCCGGTTCTTCGTCCGCAACAACGACGGGAACATGGTGCCGCTCTCGGCCCTGACCACGGTGCGGGCGACATCGGGGCCGGAGTATACGCAGCGCTTCAATCTCTACCGCGCCGCGCAGGTCACCGGCAGCGCCGCACCCGGCTACAGCTCCGGACAGGCCATGGCCGCGCTCGAAGAGGTCGCCGCGAGCACGCTGCCGCGCGAGATGGGCTTCGAGTGGTCGGACCTGTCGTATCAAGAGAAGCGGGCGTCGGGCACCTCGGGCCGTATCTTCGGGATGTCGCTCGTCTTCGTCTTCCTCATCCTGGCCGCGCTGTATGAGAGCTGGTCGCTTCCGCTCAGCGTTCTTCTCTCCGTCCCGGTGGCGATCTTCGGCGGCTTCCTCGGACTGCTGCTGCGCAAGTACGACTTCAACGTCTACGGACAGATCGGCCTCGTCGTGCTGATCGGCCTCGCGGCGAAAAACGCCATCCTCATCGTGGAGTTCGCAAAAGCGGAGTTCGAGAGGAGTGGCAACCTCGTGGCCGCGGCCCTGCACGGAGCCCGATTACGACTGCGGCCGATCCTCATGACATCGTTCGCCTTCATCCTCGGCTGTGTGCCGCTCTGGTTCGCGGCGGGTGCCGGCGCGGTGTCGCGACGAATCCTCGGCACCGTCGTCGTGACCGGCATGCTGACGGCGACCCTGCTGGCGATCTTCCTCATCCCGGTGCTCTATGTCCTGGTCGA
This sequence comes from Thermoanaerobaculia bacterium, assembly GCA_017883265.1. Classification (GTDB taxonomy): domain Bacteria; phylum Acidobacteriota; class Thermoanaerobaculia; order Gp7-AA8; family Gp7-AA8; genus JADGNX01. The sequence continues at coordinate 1,642 of JADGNX010000203.1, read as the reverse complement.
GAGAATGGCGGGCTCCGAGAGGAAGTTCGAACAGCGTCTGGTGGGCGTCTCGCCGATACCCGAGGAAGTGCACTCGTGAAGAGCGTAGCTATTGCCCTGCTGGCCACGGCGGTACTGGCCGGCTGTACGGTCGGTCCGAACTACCAGCGCCCGCCGATCGCGGTGCCGGATCAGTTCTACGGCGGGAACGGACCCGCGGCCGCCGCGTCGCTGGCCGATGCACCCTGGTTCGACGTGTTCCGCGATCCGGCGCTGCGATCGCTCATCGACGAGGCTCTGCGCAACGGCTACGACGCCCGCATTGCCGCGGCACGCGTCGAGGAGGCGCGCGCGCGATTCGGGATCGCCGGGTCGGATCGCTATCCAACGGTCGACTACCAGGCCGTTGCCACGCGCCAGCGCGTGAGTGGACTTGCGCCGAGAGTGGTCGTCGCGGGTGTCGGCGTCTCGTGGGAAGCCGATCTGTGGGGACGCATCCGCCGCTTGAACGAAGCGGCGCGGGCGTCGTATCTGGCCACCGAGGAAGGACGCCGGGCGGTGCTGCTGGCGCTCACCTCCGAAGTGGCCACCGCGTACTTTGATCTCCGGGAGCTCGATACGGAGCTGGACATAGCCCGCCGCGCAACGACCGCATTCCAGGAGACCTTCGACCTTTTCGACCGGCAGCTTCAGGGCGGCACCGCTTCCGCGGTCGAGACCTCGCGCGCCGAGGCCCTGCTGGCGAACGAGACGTCGACGATTCCTTTGCTCGAGCAGCAGATCGTGGCCCAGGAAAATCGGATCAATCTGCTCGTCGGGCGGATGCCCGGGCCGGTCGCGCGCGGCGCAGCACTGGCCGACCAGCCGCTGCCTTCAGCGGTTCCGGCCGGATTGCCCTCGGCGCTTCTGCTCCGCCGGCCCGACCTCCGCGCCGCGGAGCAGCAGCTGGTCGCCGCGAACGCGAACATCGGCGTGGCCGAAGCCGCGTTCTATCCGACGCTCTCGCTGACCGGCCTTCTCGGTGTCCAGAGCGCGGAGCTTTCGAGCCTCGTCGGTAACGGCGCCGCCTGGTCGATCGGGGCCAGCGTCCTCGGCCCGATCTTCAACGCCGGCCGTCTGCGCAATCAGAGCCGCGTCGCCGTCGCGCAGTTCGAACAGGCGCGCCTGCAATACGAGCAGGACGTCACGAATGCTCTGGGAGAAGTGTCGACGTCGATCGCCGGCATCGACCGGCTGGCGGCGTCTGAGCGCGAGCGGGAGCGCGCCCTTCGCGCGAATCAGCAGGCTGTCCGCCTCGTCAACCTGCGCTACTCGTCAGGACTCTCGGCCTACTTCGAAGTCCTCGACGCGATGGAGCAGCTTCTGGCCGCTGAAAACAACCTGGCCCGAACGCGCCGCGACCGCCTCGTGGCGCTCGTCGATTTCTATCGCGCTCTCGGGGGCGGATGGGAGGCGGAGCCTGATGCTAAGGCTACCCAGGAATATCTGAAATCTAAGAGTCAAGAGCCAGGCGCGGGCTCGGGCGCGGGCCCGGGAAAGACTCGCGGAGGCCGTGGGTGAGCTGAATCTGATCACTGCCGCCGTCACCTGGGCCGCGTCCGTGCAGGGTGGAGTTAGGCGCTGGTCACGAACGAGCCCGCTGCGCGCGAACGGAACAGGAACC
>JADGNX010000202.1 GCA_017883265.1 Thermoanaerobaculia bacterium | reverse complement strand
ACTGCGCCGACAGCGAGCGATCGCGGGTCACCGCCCTCTTCTTCACCATGACCACCGTGGCGTTCATCTGGCTGTCCGCCTTCACCTTCATGTACATGACGCGAGATGCCGGGCTGGCCCTTCGCTGGGCGCGGCTGGCGTACCTCGGAGTTCCGTTCATCGCACCGGCCATCTACACATTCACTGTCGCGGTTCTGCAGATCGCCGAGCAGCGCAAATTCGCGGTCGGACTCTCCTGGACCATCGCTCTGGTGGCCAGCACACTGGCACTGACGACCGACCTCCTGGTTCGCGGAGTGGTCCGCTACTGGTGGGGCTTCTACCCGCTGTACACGGTTTCAGTCGGAGTGCCGTTCCTCATCTATTTCTTCAGCTATCTCATCGCCGCCCTGGTCGAGCTCGTCCGGGCCTTTCCAGCCTCCAGCGGTATCGAGCGCAAGCGCATCCGGCTCCTGATCATCGGATTCGCCATCGCCTATGCAGGCTGCGTCGACTACCTGCCGAAGTACGGCCTGGCCGTCTATCCCTTCGGATATCTTCCGATTCTCGCCTTCATCTTCATCGTGGCACGCGCCGTTCAGAAATACGACCTCGTGGCCATCACCCCCTCATTCGCGGCGCCGCAGATCATCGGCACCATGGCGGACGCCCTGTTCGTCTGCGACGGCGATCGGCGGATTCAAGTGGTCAACCCGGCCGCGGAATCGCTCCTCGGCTATCCGGCCAGCGAGCTGCGCCACAAGCCGATCGATGAGCTTCTGCTGGAACGAGCGGACTCTCCGCTGATCGAGGCGCTGAAGAGCGGCGACCTACGCACCGGCGAGGAGTGCGTGTTTGTCGATCGCCTCGGTCGCCCCATCGATCTGACCGTCTCGGTCGCACCGCTGGTTCACGACGGAGAGACGGCCGGAGCGGTGATCATCGCAAGAGATACGCGGGAACTAAAGCGTGCCGCCGTCGGCCGCGATGCCGCTCTGGCAACGCTCCGGCAATCCGAGCTCCGATACCGGCTGCTGTTCGAACAGAATGCCGCCGGGGTCTGCGTCATGTCCGCCGATGGAGTCATGAAAGACTGCAACGCGACATTCGCCTCCATCACCGGCTACGACCGCAGCACCCTTCTTGGACGAAACCTGCGAGAGCTCTATGCCGCGACGAATGCTCGCGATCCCCTCTCCTCCCTGGCCCGGTCGGCCACCAACAGCAGCGAGGTCGACCTGACGCGAAAGGACGGCACGACCAGCTACCTGCTGCAGAATCTCGTGAAGGTCGGCGAAGGCAAGACTGCCGTCATTCACGCCACTGTCGTCGATATCTCCGAGCGCAAGCTGGCCGAGGAACGGATCGAGTTCCGCGCCTATCACGATGTACTCACGAATCTGCCGAATCGGAAGCTTTTCGTCGACCGTCTCCAGCAGAAGCTGGCGCGAGGCAAACGGTCCGGCAGGACCATCGCCGTGATGTTCATCGACATCGACCGCTTCAAGACCGTCAACGACATGCACGGCCACCCTGCCGGAGACGAGCTGCTACTGATCCTGGCCGATCGCCTCCGCGGGTGCATCCGGGCCGACGATACGGTGGCTCGGATCGGCGGCGACGAATTCACGATCATGGTTTCGGAGTTGCGGCATCCCGAGGACGCCGCGAGCGTCGCCGAGAAGATCCTGGAATCGCTACAGAGGCCGGTGGATCTGACCGGCTCGATCACGGTCGAAGTGACAGCCAGCATCGGCATCGCCATCGCCCCGGTCGACGGAACGGATCCGGAGTCGCTGTTGCGCCACGCCGACGGTGCCATGTACAGGGCCAAGGAGGCCGGCCGGAACAACTATCAGCTCTGTACCGAAGAGATGAAGCAGCGAGCGATGGTACGGCTGACCCTGGAAGCCAAGCTCCGCAGAGCGGTAGCCGAAAAACAGTTTGTCCTCTTGTACCAGCCTCAGGTCGATCTGGTCAGCGGCGCCATCGTCGGCGTCGAAGCCCTGATCCGCTGGAACGACCCGGAGCGCGGAATGGTCGATCCGGCGAAATTCATTCCGGTGGCCGAAGACAGCCGCCTCATTCTGCCCATCGGCGAATGGGTGCTCGGCGCGGCCTGCGCGCAGATGAAGCTGTGGCATCGAGAGGGCATCCCGATTCCACGCGTCGCCGTCAACCTCTCGGCGCGGCAGTTCCAGCAGCAGAACCTGGTCGACATCGTGCGAAACGCTCTGCGCGACGCGGAGTTGGAGCCGGCCCTGCTCGAGTTGGAGATCACCGAGACCACCGCCATGCAGAATGCACAGGCCACGGTCGAAGTGCTGCGCAGTCTCCGGGCCCTCGGCGTCCGCGTCTCCATCGACGATTTCGGAACTGGCTACTCCTCACTCGACTACCTCAATCGATTCCCCATCGACGCCATCAAGATCGATCGGACTTTCGTCCGCGACATCTCATCCCACGACAGCGATTTGGCGATCGTCTCGGCCGTCATCGGAATCGCCCGCAGCCTCGGACTGGGCGTCGTGGCCGAAGGGGTGGAAACGGCGGAACAGGTTTCCGTACTGCGGGAGCACGGCTGCCTGGAAGCTCAGGGCTATTACTTCAGCCGGCCGGTTTCGCCGGAATCGATCGCCCTGCTCGTGACCGACCAGAATGCCCTGGATCAGGAGCTTGCCCGCATTTCTCACAAGCCTTCTGATGCGGCAGCGGACAGCAGCCCATCCACTTCGTTGCCCGAGCGGTTTCGCTCTTCAACATAGTGTCTCGAGGGCGGAGCGGCGGAGGAAGTCTCCGACCATCGCTCCTGAAGCGGAAACCCGGGAAGGCGCCTGGCGTCATCAAGCACTCACGTCGTCACAGAGGCGTCGACACTCTCTGATTCGACACTCCGGATGTCGACCTGCCGAACACCCGGTACCTTCAATACCTGCTCTTCAAAGGCAGCCATGTCGAGCATCGGCAATCCGGCGCCGCGGAACACGACGCTCCATCGATCAGGGCCTGCGCTTCGACGCTCGGTGACCAGACCCTTCGCCGTCGCCACCTCTCTCCATGCCGCATCGACCTGAACTCGGCTTTGCCCCGGGCAGGTCACGACGATCTCCGAGCGCTCGGTCATTCCGGTGGAGGAGGCAGCCAGGCGATTGATCACTCGCTCCAGGCTCCTGGCGGACAGCTGAACGACCAGAACCGCCGCGAAAATCGTAGCGCCAACCGCATAGTGTCTGCCGCCGACGGCCACCCCCATGCTCGCGCTGGCCCAGAGCGTTGCGGCGGTATTGACCCCCTGGACGCTGGCTCCGCGGTGGATGATGACTCCGGCGCCGATGAAGCCGATGCCTGTGACGACGGCGGCAGCCAGTTGCGCCGGATTGTTTCCCGGGCCGAAACCCTTCGCCGAGAGCATCGAGAATCCGGCGGCGCCGAGCGCCACGAGCGTGTTGGTCTTGATTCCTGCGCTCTTATGGTGCCACTGGCGCTCGACACCGATCGCCGCGCCAAAGACGATCGCAAGCAGAAGAGGCAGAACCGGCTCGAGTCCATCCATCGATAGAGGATACCCGCACAATCCGGATCCGCAATTACGCCTGCAGCCGCAGAGTGCCTCGAAGTGGAGCGGCGGTCGCCTCGGCCGCCGAGGGGCGGGTGGCGAGCTCACGGCTGGGCCGGGCGCCCGAGGCGGGCGCCCCTCCACTGGGGCAGCCTGCACCAGTGGCCCCTCCACATGGGTCCTTCCCTCTCACGCTACAATCGAAGGGCCCATGACGACCCTTCTCGCCGGCTATGCCTTCTTTCTCGGCGCGATCATCGGCAGCTTTCTCAATGTCGTCATCCACCGTTACCCGCGCGGTCAGTCGATTGTCTTTCCCCCCAGCAGTTGTCCGCATTGCGGAGCGCGGATCCGGGCCTTCGACAACATCCCGGTCGTCAGTTTCCTCGTGCTCCGTGGCCGCTGCCGTCGATGCCACGGGCCGATCTCGGTCCGCTATCCGCTGGTCGAGCTGGCGAATGGACTCTTCTTTCTGGCGATCTATCTCCGGACGGGCCTCAGCGTCTGGTTCATCCCGCTGGCCGCCGTCGTCTCCATGACTCTGGTCCTCATGTACATCGACGCCGAGATCCAGATCCTGCCGGACGTCATCGACATCCCGGGAATCGGGATCGGCCTCCTGATCGGTGGAGCCTCGCTGGGGCTGGCGTACCCCGACCTCGTCCTCTCGACCTCGCTCACCGATTCCCTCGCCGGCGCCGCAGCCGGAGCGGGGGTTCTTCTGGCCATCTCGTTCGCCTACAAGTTCATCCGGAAGATCGAAGGGATGGGGCTGGGTGACGTGAAAATGCTGGCCATGCTCGGGGCCTGTTGCGGCTGGCGCTCCATCTTCGCCATCCTTCTGCTCGCGTCGGTGAGCGGTGCTCTCATCGGAGTGGGCGTCATGATCGCCACGCGTCGATCCAATCTTCAGTTCGCCCTCCCCTTCGGCGTGTTTCTCGGCATCGCCTTTCTGATCACCATCTTCTTCGGCCGGGCTCTCGGCGACTGGTTGCCCGCACTGGCTCTCGGAACATAGCCATGCGGACGGCAGTGGCCATGACGATCGTGCTCCTCATCATCGCCAGCGTCCTTCTGACGATCACGGTTCCGGCGCTCTACCTCATCGCATCCCAATCGACGCGCCGCACACACGTCACCCTGGCCGACCTCTGCGCGCTCGAACTGGAACAGATTCCAGCCGGTCAGGATGCTGCGGTGCAGGAGCGGATCGACAGCCTCAAGCGGCGCTACGGCCTGGCGGCCATCACTCTCCAGGCGGGGGATTCGCGCCGGTTGCCTCAACGGCGAGAAGGAGTCGAAGTGCGGCGGACTGCGCATGGCCCGATCGAGGTCTGGTTTCCTGACGAACCGCTGAAACGCTCACTGCTCATCGTCCGAGTGGCCGCGGTGGCCGCTGTGGCCGCCAGTCTGGCCAGCCTCATCCTTCTTCTGATGAATGCCTCGACTGCTCTCCGGTCGCCGGCAGACCGATGGGGCCGCTCCGACTCCTCGTCCGCTGCTTCGGCGCCCGACGCGGTGTTCGAGACCTTCCGCACTTCGATCCGCACGCTGAAGGGTCGGGAGACCGAGTTGCAACGCCTGCACGACGAGCAGCGCGAGCGCGCCGAGGAGCTTGCGGCGATGACGGCCACGCTGGTGCGAAGTCTGGCCTCAGGGTTCATCGCCACTGACGACCAGGGACTCATCGTCGACATGAACGCCGCCGCGCGCGACCTGCTCGCCGTCGCGGCCACGCCGAACCCGGCCGGGCGCAGCGTGGCCGACGTGTTCGGCTCCAGCTCCTTCGGGCGGACGCTGGCCTCTGCCGTCGACGCGCAGAAGGCGTTGCAGCGGGAGGAGGTGGCCGACGGCAGCGGCGTGATCGGTCTCTCGACGGTTCCGCTGCGCGATGAGCGCGACCGTTACTTCGGCATGCTGGCCCTCTTCACCGATCTGACTCCGATGCGCAAACTGGAAGGGCGCGTCCGGGAGATGCAGTCGCTGGCCGATCTCGGCGAGATGGCTGCCGGCATCGCACACGAGTTCCGGAACTCCCTCTCGACGATTCTCGGATACCTCCGTCTGGTGCGGCTGACCTCGATGACCCACGAGGGAGAAGCGCGCCTGGCGAACGCAGAGAAGGAGGCCCGGCTGCTCACCGAGGCCGTTGAATCGCTCCTGAACTTCGCCAGGCCGGTGTCCTTGAAGATGCGGGAGGTGGACCTCTCCGCGCTGATCGGCGACCTGATCGAGCAGTTCCGTCCCGTGCTCGGGGCCACCACCATCGAGGTGTCGGGTGATCCGCTCCTCATCGTCGGCGACCTCACGCTGTTGCGCCGGGCCTTCGAGAATCTGCTGCGGAATGCCATCGAGGCCGTCGCGGTCCGGGGCGCGGCCGGCGCGATCAAAATCGTCACCACCATGTCGCCCCACCCCTCGATCATCATCGAGGACAACGGCGTCGGTCTCAATCCCGACGACGTCCCGCGGCTCTTCCTCCCCTTCCAGTCGACCAAGCCGAGCGGCTTCGGGCTGGGGCTGGCTCTGGCCCGGAAGATCATCCTCGTGCACGGCGGGAGTCTCTCGCTCACCGGCCGGCTGGGGGAGGGGGCGAGGGTGACGGCCGAGTTCCCGCCGAACGCAGTCGCGATCGGCTGAACCGACCTCTACCGTGCTGCCTGGACGCGCGCGGGCTGATACTTTTCGTAACAATTCGCACGTCTAATGTACGGCTCGCGATTTCATCGCGTACCGTAACACTTTCATTTTGCGTAGTTTATCTGCACCGAACCGGACTGGTATCCGCCGTGCGTAGGGAGTAGCTCACACAGGAGACCGAGGAGCATGAGAGTGATGACAAAGAACCAGAAGGGGCAGGCGCTCCTGGCCACGATCGTCGGCATCTCGCTGGTCCTGCTGATGCTGCTGACCACGCTCACGATTACCCAATACTCCGGCAAGCTCCTGGCGCGGCAACTGACCTATCAGGGGCAGGCCCTCAACGCGGCGCAGGCCGGCCTGACCGAGGG
>JADGNX010000201.1 GCA_017883265.1 Thermoanaerobaculia bacterium | reverse complement strand
ACTTCGCGACCGGGCTGGTTTCTCACCGATGTCGATCCGAAGGGGTCGGCAAAGCACTTTGCGAGATTCCGTGGTGCTCTCTGGAACATCGCGCGACAGCGATACTTCGATGTATGGCTGGTCCCCATCCACGACTCGGTCCTCTTCGGTTCCGGGTGGTTCGGCGAAGAGGGAAGTGGGAGCGCCCCCTTTCGCTGGATGAGCGGTACTTCGGAGATGCAGCTTCCTCCGTTCGCCGGTGGCGCGACACTCTTTCTCTCGCTGGCGACGCCGGCGGGGGGCGACGGGTCCGCAGTGGTCACCATCGCGGCGAATGGTGCCGTGGTCGAACGCTTTCCAGCGACGCCCGCGGGAGTGGAGATCTCGCATCGCTTCGATGAGCGAGAGACGGCGGCGCCACTGGAGATCACCATCCACGTCGACCGCACCATCCGCCCTTCCACCCACGGAGTACCCAACGACCAGCGTGACCTCGGCCTGCGCCTGGGGGACCTCAACTGGCGCTGAGGCGGCTTATTGCATCGTGAAGTTGATGGGGATCGGCATCCAGGTTCGCACGCGTTTGCCATCCTTCATGGCCGGAGTGAATCGCGAAGCACGGACTGCGCGCACCGCCGCGTCATCAAAACCGAATGGAGCACCGCGCAGAACCTTGACGTCGAGGACCGCTCCCGTCTCGGAGATGAACACGGTAAGAATCACGTTCCCCTTCGCTTTCTGGCGCGCCGCCATCGGCGGGTACAAGGGACGAATCGGCTGGATGGGCCGCGGGACTGTGTCGACGCTGTCGATCTCGACGACATCGCCCTCCCGCGTGCCTTGCTGCTGCGGCGGAGGTGGCGGTGGGGCGATGACAGGCGCGCTGCTCTGGGTAGCGGCCATGGTGGATGCCGTAGGCGCCTCCTGCCGCGGCGGCTGAGTATCCGTTCTTCGCTGCTGGTCGAGCGTCGCGGCGGAGGGAGCACGATCCTCGACAGGCGGCGGTGACGCAGGCGCCGGCCTGGTCGCCGGTGCCGTCGAACGTGCCGGAGCCGGAGCAGGGGCCGCCGATGCGGTAGTTTCCGCGACGGCCGGGTGCGCTGGTGGATGTTGACGGTTGAAGTCGGATTGCAGCTTGAGCATCTCGCTTTGCAGGCGCTTGCTCACCGCATCCTCGAAGGCCTTCTTCTGTGCTGCGGGGTCGAGTGAAGCTGTTGCTGCCGTCCCCGTGGTGGCCGAAGTGCTGCCCGGTCCGGTTGGCGCTGCAACGACCACAGGCTGTGCCGCCAGCTGTTGCGCCACCGACGGAGCGGTCGATGTCGGCTGAGACGAGCCGGCAGCCTGCGTCGCGGCCGGGGTCGGCGGCGCGCTCGATCGCCCTCGCATGTAGAGCAAGCCGGCGCCGACGATGATGATGGCGGCGGCGACAAGAGCGATGATCAGACCGGTTCTGCTTTTCTGAGTCGGGATCGAGAGCGGCGAGAGCGGCTCCCTCGTTTCCTCTGGCGTTGAGACGGACGACGTGGCTCCGGTGGCCAGCAGGGCGGCGACATCAATCTTCGATTCGCGATCGCGCTCCAGCGATTCGCTCTCGATCTCCTTTCTGAAAAGGTTGCTCAGATAGAACGCCAGGTTGAACGAGGTCGCGGAGTAGCTGCCCCCATGGACCAGTACGGACAGCGCCTGCCTGACCTCCACAACATTGCCGTAACGGCCTGAAGGATCGATCGCCAGCGACCGGGCTACGATCGAGCGAATGTCGTCGGGGAGCGGTTCACCGTTCATCATCCGCGCCGACTTGATCGCCTCTTCAAAGGGAATATGGTTCGAAGGGTCGGGCGGCTCGGCTCCCGTGGTCACCAGATAGAGGATGGCACCCACAGAATAGACTTCACTCGCTTTCGTGATCACGCCGCTCGATATCACCTCCGGCGCGAAATAGCGGAATAGCGATCCGGCCACTGCCGGCTCTCGTAAGGAGGCTACGATGCCTTTGCCGAGCTGCTGACCGGCAACCTGGGTCTCGCCATCCTCGTTGATCCAGACCAGCTGGGGGATGACGGCTCCGTGAGAGAGGCGGGTCCCCTGGTACTTGAGGTTGGAGGTTGTCTCGAGCGAGAGAGCGACGCGTTCGGCCACGACCAGAGCCTGATCGATGGGGATCGGATTCGCCGGCGTGGATCCTCCTCCCCGAGCCTTGTCGATGATCTGCCTGAGCGACCGGCCGCCGCCATAGTCGTGAGTGAGGTACGGTACGCCACCGGCGCTCACGTCGATCGTCTGATTCTTGACGAATGAGGCGCCTGACAGGAGCGGCACGATGGCCCTGGCCGTCAGAGCACTCTCGACGAGCGCTGCGCGGTTGCCGCCCTCGAACCGCCGCAGGGCCAGGATCGGCCCGAGGCTGCCCCCTTCAATGGAGGCGGCGCGCCATAGACTGGACAGCGGATCGGACTCGAGCTTCTTCAGTAGAAGGTACGAATCGAAACGCTCGTAGCTCTTCCCCTTCGCCGCCATTCGGTCCCCCGACACGTTTCGCTGAGACTACCCAGGTATGTTTGAAATTTTGAGAGTCAAAAACCGGGTGCGGGCTCGGGTTCGGGCCCGGGAAAGACACAAAGTCCTTCTCGAACCATCGCACCGGTGCTCACGAAACCCATCAATCCCGATGCCCCATTGAATGAACCACCCGCGCCCGGCCCGAGCCCGGCTCTCGTCGTTAGACTCTGAGAGAGGAATCCTCAGACTTGGGCTGCAAGAATCTAGCCGTACACCGCGCTATTCAGCCAGTCGACGATGCGAAAGGGTGAAGGGTGAAGAGTGAAGAGTGAAAAGGAATCGCTTTGCATTTCTTTCACTCTTCACTCTTCACTTTTCACTCTTCCAATAGTCCCGCTGGTAGAGCTGCACGTTCTGGTTATGCTGTTCGAGAGTGGAGGAGAATGCGCTGGTCCCATCGTTGCGCGACACGAAGTAGAGGAATGCGGTATGGGCCGGAGAGGCAGCGGCCCGCAGCGAGGCCAGCCCCGGATTGGCGATCGGCCCGGGGGGGAACCCGTCAACCCTATAGGTGTTATAGGGAGCGTCCATCATGAGGTCGTCTTTGTGGATGTTCCCACTCCATCGTCCGGCGAGCTTGAGCGCGTAGATGACAGTCGGATCGGCCTGCAGGCGCATCCCCTTCCGGTGGCGGTTGAGGTAGACCGAGGCGATCAGTGGGCGCTCCGCCGGAATGTGAGCTTCGGTCTCGACGATCGACGCCAGCGTCACCGTCTCGTGAAGGTCGAGTCCGTTGGCCAGCAGCGCCAGCTCGCCGCCGAAATGCTTTCGGAAGTTATCGGTCATCTTCTTCAGAATGACCCGGATCGGTGTCCCCGGTGTCAGCTTGTAGGTGTCGGGAAAGAGGTAGCCCTCGAGAGACTTTGCCTCCGGATCGATGTCCCGGATCAGGTCCGGATCGGCTGTGGCCTTCTTCCAGTCGGCGGCGCGGCCAAAGCCGGCCTGCGACATCAGCTCACCGACCGTGAATCGGTCGAGCCCCTCGCGGATCGTTACAGTGCGCAGGATGACGTCGCCGCGGATGGTCTTCTCCAGCGCATCGACGGCGGACATCGGCCCGGAGAATTCGTACACCCCGGCCTTCAGCGACTCGCCGTGCCGGACCACCTTGAGGTAGAGAAGGGGGACGAAATCGTCGCGAAGCACGCCGGCATCGCGCAGATGTCTGAGGATCGCAGCGGTCCTCACGCCTTTGTGGACCTCGACGTTCTTTGCCGCTTCGGGATAGCCTTTGTATGGGTCGGTGAGGGCGCGCCAGAGAAAGAAACCGCCGCCGATCGAAAGCAGGATGGCGAAGACCAGGATCGTACCGAGAGACTGAAGGTACTTCCGACAGCCGCCGGGACCGGTCGCTCGCGCGCGGGAAGTCGCTATGACGTCCTCCCGGATTGGTGGTCGAGCCAGGACTGCAGGATCACGGCCGCGGCATGCATGTCGATATCGGCGTTGATCTTCCGGCCTCGCTTGCCGCTGGCACGGCGCTGCGCCGCAGCCTCGACCGTGGAGAGAGTCTCATCCCAGAGGACGACCTCTTTGCAGGTCTTCTGCCGCAGGGCGGCGGCCAGATTCTCGAATTTCTCCTCGCCGCTATGGCTGACGGCGCGCCGCGGCACGCCGAGGACGAGCACGTCCGCGTCGACCGCGGCGGCCAGCGCGCTCAGACGCTCGACCACGGCGTCGAGATCTCCATCGTTGGCGATCACGGAATGCGGCGTGGCCAGAAGGCCGGACTCACTCACTGCGATTCCGATGCGGCGTCCGCCATAATCAATGCCTACGATCGACACGCGGCGGATTGTACCGCTGCGGGCTCAGGCCCAGGCCGGCATCGAAGCCATCGTAGGGCGGCTGTCGAAATGGCGGTGTCATGGCTCCTGGCGGCAATCGGACAATTGGCGCGTCCGGGCGTCTCATGCCTCCTGAGGTTACAATGATGCCTCTTCGAGAGGCCCAGCGATGAAGAACTTCAATCTCGACGCAATCCTCGAGGCCATGCTCAAGGCGTCGGAACGCGTTTCCGATCTGAACTTCTCCGTCGGGCGCCAGCCTCAGGTGGAAATCGACGGCCAGCTCACGCCGATCAATTTTCCCGGCCTTCCAGCCTTGACGCCGTACCAGACCGAGATGATCGCCATGCACATGCTGCGAGGCGATCGGGAACTGACCCGCACTCTTCTTGTGAATGGCTCTGCCGATCTTTCCTACTCCATCCCGATGAAGACGCGCTTCCGCGTCAACATTTTCTCGCAGCGCGGTACGTACGCCATCGTCCTGCGCGTCATTCCACAGGGCATCCCCACGCTCGAACAGCTCCAGATGCCGGCGGAGCTCTTCAATGTCGGTAAGTTGAAGAACGGAATCGTGCTGGTTACAGGGCCGACCGGATCGGGGAAGTCGACCACCCTGGCCGCGATCATCCATCAGATCAACCACGACTCGGCCTATCACATCATCACCATCGAAGATCCGGTCGAGTACATGCACAAGCATTTGAAGTCCACTGTCAATCAGCGCGAGGTCGGCTCGGATACGAAGAACTTCTCGCTGGCGCTGCGGGCCGCGCTGCGGCAGGCGCCGAAGGTCATCCTCATCGGCGAGATGCGCGACGTGGAGACCATCGAGATCGCCATGGAAGCAGCTGAGACCGGCCACCTCGTCCTCTCCACTCTCCATACCATCGACGCGGCCAAGACGGTCGATCGGATCGTCGGTGTCTTTCCGAAGGAGCACGAGACGCAGATCCGTACTCGTTTCTCCCAGTCGTTCCGCTACGTCATCTCACAGAAGCTCCTTCCGAAGATCGGAGGGGGGCGTGTCGCTCTGCTGGAGATCCTGAAGTCGACCATGCGCACCCGTGATTACGTGATGAAGGGTGAGTCCGACGGTCGCTCGCTGACCGATGCCATGCACGACGGCTCCGTCGACGGCATGCAGACGTTCGACGACGAGATGGAGAAGATGTGGAACGCCCGGGTGATCTCCAAGGAAACGGCCCTGGCCTATGCCAGCAATCCGACCAACCTCGCTCTTCGCCTCGTCGATGAGCCGACCACGGAAGCAACCGAGAGCGACAAGTCGATGATGGAAATGCTGGAGTGATCCGATGATCCGCATCGTCTGCACGTCCTGTCAGAAGCCTCTCTCCATCGACGAGAGCAAGCTTCCGATGAAGGAAGTGACCTTCCCCTGCCCGGTCTGCAAAGCCAGGCTCTCCGTCGATCGCCGTAGTCTCGAGGCAACGCATCCGGCAGCGGCGATCGCTCCACTGGCAGGGGAGCCCCAGGGCCCGGCACCGGAAGGGATGCCGCCTGCAGCGGGAGTCCAGCATTCGTCGACCGATCTCGATAGCGAGTATGGTCAGCGCGCTCTCATCGTCGGAGCCGATCATCCGGCCCTTCGCAGCGCCGCGGCCTCCATCGGTCTTCAGCCCGTGCACATGGCCACTGCCGAACAGGGACGGGATTACTACCTGCAGGAGTTTCCTTCCGTCGTGATCCTCAGCCCGGCTCAATTGACGGCGCCACCTCTGGAGAGCATGCAGCCGATGATCTCAGTCTCTTCAGCCGACCGCCGCCGGGGCTTCTTCATCCTGGTAGCCGAAGGGCTCCGGACGCTCGACGGAAACGCCGCATTTCTCTACGGCGTCAACGTCATCATCTCGACGCGGGATCTCGCCTCGTTCCCCCGCATCTACAAAGACGCGCTCCTGTATCACGAGCGTCTCTACGCCGCCATGACCTCGGTGCAGAAGAACCTGCACGCCTGATCTTCTGCGACGCCTTATAGGTGCGTCGCTAGCACAGACACTTCTGTCTGTGCTACAGCGACGAGGGCGCCAAACTCCAGGCGACGCCTCCGGCGTCGCCAAGGCGGCCTTGCGGCCGCCTTTCCTCTTGAGATTGCCAGAAATTGAATGCTACGGCTTGCCGCGGTGCAGTGACGTGCGGCCATGGCGCGGCTGCTGGGGTGGAGGGAGGGCGGGACTGCCGAAGTCCAGCGGATCGATGAGGAGCGCGGC
>JADGNX010000200.1 GCA_017883265.1 Thermoanaerobaculia bacterium | reverse complement strand
TTGCATGGAGCCGTGGACGTCGGCATAGATGTTGTCGCCGACGAAGGCGATCTCGTCGAAGGGGAGCGCAAGCCGCTCTCGCAGGGCCTCGAAGATGGAGCGCCGCGGTTTGCAGGCTCCGTGCTCGTCGGAGAAAATCATGACGTGGATCGACTGGCCGATCCCGAGGTCGTCGAGCACGCGCCTGAGGGCGCGGCCGGGCGAGCGGCCGGTGTTGCTGATGAGACCGATCCGCAGGCCTCGTTTGCGGAGAGCTGCGACGCTGTCCCCAGCGTAGGGCACGGTCTGCGGCGGGATCGTCACCACAGCTTCGGCGTAGGCATCCTCGAGATCCCCCAGCGCGTCCGCGGAAAACGTCCGCGGATCGAGCTCCAGAGCTTCCAGCATGTGGTCGATCTGCCGGCGGCAGGGGACGTCATCGTCGTTCGACCAGTACAGCTCGTTACATCGCCGCCAGGTGTCCCGATAGGCGCTCTCGATCCTTTCGGCGGTCGCGCCGTACCCATGTGCCCGCAGGATCTGCTCCAGTCGATCGAGACGCTGTCGCTCCTGCCTGCGCGACAGAGCCGGGGTGTCGGTGATCAGGGTTTCCCAGAGGTCGAATGCCACAGCTCGGATCATACGGGCACGATCGACGGGGTAATTGCGGCTTCGCTCAATTCAGCTTCACGCGCCCGGTGAAACCCTCGTCGTAACCGTGAAAATATTGAAGCGAGGACTCGGGATGCCGCCAGCAGTAGTACCCGCTGCCGTTGTCGAAATCGATGAGCCAGAGGCCCTTCACCTCAATGCCGAGGTTCAGGATGGAATCAGCCCAGGAGGAGACGATCCGCTGGTAATCGAGCGAGTCTTCGATTAACGCGCTGTGCTCGGCATCGGCCTCTGGCAAGCTTTCGAGCTCATCCACGGCATCCGTCGTGATCTGACGAACCTGCGGAATCAGCGCGAGCGCCTCTTCGTAAGAGAAGATCTTCTTCATGACTGTGCTCAAATTACACGCTCCCGATCCGGGCTCGAACCCGTTACTTCTTCACGTCCGCCCACCACGCGTCAAATTTCCTCTTCAATTTCTCTGCCTCATCGGCCCGGCCCCGTTTGCGCAGGTCGGCCTCCAGGGCTTCGACCCGGGCGCGTGCGGCCGAGAGGTTGCGATCCAGAGCGGCGCTCCCTTCTTCTTTCCACTCGGGAGCCCGCTTCTTCCAGTCGTCCAGTTGACGGTCGAACGAGCCGTCCCGATAGCGATCGATGGCCTGGTCCGCCTTCTGCCTCAGACCGCTCAGCAGCGGCGCCACGGCCGAGCCATGCTGCGCCAGCCATCGCGTGAGGCGGTCGGTCCGTGGCCGTACAACCTCACCGTCCTCGATCGGAGCGCCGACAGCGATCGTATTGTTGACCATCAGGCGGGCGCGAGGCGCCGTCCCCTGCACATCGAAGAGCGAATCGCTCACCACGTCACGCCGGTGATCGCGGCCTATCCGCACCGAGACCGCATCGCTGCCGTCGAGATGGGCGATTGCGGAGACCGTTCCGATCTCCACGCCGCCGCTGACTACGGGATCGCGCTCCCGCAGCTCTCCGGCTGCCGGCAGAATGATCGTGGCCCGCAGCTCGCCGCGATGGACGAACCACCGCGCCCCGAGCCAGACAGCCACGGCCAGGAAAATCAGAAAGACGACGGACAGGAGTCTGCGCATATTCGAAAGTATGTGCCGCCGGAGCATGATGCCACGAGCTTCGTGGCGCCGCTCGTGAAGGATAGACGCTCCCAGTATCCTTGTGCTAAAACGCAGGCTGCATTTTTCTGAGAGTGAAGAAGACGGGAGGAGAAGCGATGTCGGTAGAGGAAAGGGTCAAAGCAATCATCGTCGAACAGCTCGGAGTCGATGCAGACGAGGTGACTGCCGACGCATCCTTCGTTGAGGACCTCGGTGCCGACTCGCTCGATACGGTCGAACTGATCATGGCCTTCGAAGAGGAGTTCGGCGTCGAGATCTCCGACGAGGAAGCAGAAAAGATCCGGCGCGTGAAGGACGCCGTCGAATACATCGACAAACGCGCCAAGGCCCAGTAACGCAATCTTCCATTCCCGCGGCGCGGCGCCTTCTGCGGCGTCGCGCCGTATTCATTTGCGGTGATTCTCGGGAGCCCGGCTTGGAGAAGAGACGCGTCGTCATCACCGGCATCGGCATGGTCACTCCCCTGGGGATCGGCAACGATCCGACCTGGGCCGGCCTGCTCGAAGGGAGATCGGGAGTCTCCCTGATCACCAAGTTCGACACCAGCGCCTATTCCTGCAAGATCGCCGGCGAGATCCGCGACTTCGCTCCGGAGGACTGGATCGAGAAGAAGGAGATCAAGAAGTCCGATACCTTCATCCACTACGCCATCGCCGCGTCGCAGTTCGCAGTGGATGACGCCGGCCTCGAGATCACGCCGGAGATCGGAGACCGCGTCGGCGTCATCATCGGATCGGGAATCGGCGGCCTCCCTCTGATCGAAGAGATGCACAAGAAGCTTCTGGAGAAGGGACCGGGGCGCATTTCTCCGTTCTTCATTCCCGGCCTCATCGTCAATCTCGCCGCCGGGCATGTCTCGATCCGCTTCGGCGCCCGGGGACCGAATTCCGCACCGGCCACAGCATGCGCCACCGGCGCGCACGCCATCGGCGACGCGTTCAAAATCATCCAGCGCGACGATGCCGACGTCATGATCGCCGGCGGGACTGAAGCCGTGGTCACACCATTGGCCATCGCCGGGTTCTCGGCCATGCGGGCCCTTTCCACGCGAAACGACGAACCGCAGCGCGCTTCCAGGCCGTGGGACCTGGACCGCGACGGCTTCGTCATGGGCGAAGGGGCGGGGATCGTCATTCTCGAGGAACGGGACCGGGCCCTGGCGCGCGGAGCCAGGGTTTACTGCGAATTGACGGGCTACGGTATGTCCAGCGACGCATACCACATCACGGCGCCCGCCGAAGACGGCAGCGGAATGATCCGGGTGATGCAGAAGGCCATGGCCGACGCCGGCATCGAGCCCGCCGAGGTCGACTACATCAACGCGCACGGAACATCCACTCAGATTGGCGACCGCGCGGAGACGCTGGCCATCAAGAGCGTCTTCGGCTCGCATGCCTACGAGCTCGCCGTCAGCTCCACCAAATCGATGACCGGTCACCTCCTCGGGGCGGCAGGAGGGCTTGAAGCGGCGATCATCGCGCGAGCGATGCTCGAGGGGGTCATGCCTCCGACCATCAACTACGAGACACCCGATCCGGACTGCGACCTCGACTACGTCCCGAATCATGCCAGGCAGAAGAACCTCCGGCACACCCTGTCGAACTCGTTCGGATTTGGCGGCACGAACGCCACGCTCGTTTTTTCAGCGCATT
The DNA here is from genome assembly GCA_017883265.1 of Thermoanaerobaculia bacterium. Classification (GTDB taxonomy): domain Bacteria; phylum Acidobacteriota; class Thermoanaerobaculia; order Gp7-AA8; family Gp7-AA8; genus JADGNX01. Next base: position 3,202 of record JADGNX010000200.1, on the reverse strand, counting down.
CGTAGCGGCGGCTGATGCCACGGCCATCGTCACGACGCGAGCTGGAGATCGTCGGTGCGATCGCCGCCGCGCTCAACAGCTCTCCGACCGTGCAGCAGGCGCTCGAGCGCACCCTCCAGCTGGTGACCGATCTCCTCGGCTTGCAGACCGGATGGGTCTGGCTGGTCGATTCGGAGACAGAGCACATCTACAGCGCCGCCGCGCAGAACCTGCCCCCTTACCTGCAGGAGCCGGTGCGCATGACCGGCGGATGGTGCTGGTGCATCGAGCAGTTCCGCAATGGATCGCTCACACCGAGCAATGTCGACGTCATGGAGTGCACGCGGTTGCGGCCGGCGGTGCGGGCGCGGCAGACCGATCTGACCCGCAACATCGCTCATCACGCCTCAGTGCCGCTCTCCTTCCAGGGCAAACCGCTCGGCATCATGAACATCACTGCGCCGTCGATGCGCCGGCTGACGGCAGACGAGCTGCGCCTCCTCGGTACGATCGGCCTGCAGGTCGGTGTGGCCATCGAGCGCGCCCGCCTGGCTGAAGAGATGGCGGCACGTGCGCGAAGCGAAGAGCGGACCCGTCTGGCGCGCGAGATTCACGACACCATGGCTCAGGATCTCACAGCCCTCGCCTTGCAGATCGAGACCGCGCTGCGCAGCGTCGGCCGCGATCCCGATCGTGTCCGCGAGCGCCTGGAAAAGGCCCTCACCACCGCCCGTGCCAGCCTCGACGAGGTACGCCAGTCGGTGACCAATCTCCGGGCCAGGACCTTGGCCGGGAAGCCGCTGCCACAGGCCATCGCCTCATTCGTTCGCCAGTTCACATCCGAGACCGGCATCCGCGTGACGCTCGATATGGATGACGGGTGCGAGCTCAAACCGGACACCGAGGGCGAGCTGTATCGCATCGCACAACAGGCCCTGATCAACGTTCGGCAGCATGCGCGGGCGCGCCAGGCGCACGTGGAGCTCCGGTGTGCGAAACGGAGCGTCACGCTGACCGTCGCCGACGATGGCGTCGGGTTCGATCCGCGCAAGACCGGGCGGGACCGGCATGGAATCAAGGGAATGCGCGAACGGGCGCGCCTGGCCGGCGGCACGCTCCGAATCAGCTCCGGCCTCGGTGCCGGTACCCGGATCGCGGTAAAGGTGAAGCGGTGACCCGCATCGTGATCGTCGACGACCATCCGATCGTTCGCGAAGGACTGAGCGCAGCACTCGATGGAAAGAACGGCCTCGAAGTCACCGGCTCCTTTGGCTCGGCGCCCGAAGCCATCGCTTCGCTCTCCTCGACACGTCCGGATGTGGTCATCCTCGATCTCGATCTCTCAGGATCGAGCGGCCTCGACGCCGTCGAGAGGCTTCGCCAGTCGGCCGCCGTTCTGGTTCTGACCGCATACGGCAGCGATGACGATCTGCAGACCGCGTTGCGATCGGGAGCCAAGGGCTATCTTCTGAAGGGCGTTTCGCTCGATGAGATCGAGCGCGCCATCGCCGCAGTCAGCCGCGGCCAGTCGTACATCGACCCACGGGCCTCCGCTGCTCTGATCGCCGGCGGCCGGCCTTTGAGCCGCCGTGAGCGCGAGGTGCTTGGGCTGATCGCCGAGGGGCGGTCGAACAAGCAGATTGCCGCGAAGCTCGGCATCACCGAGCGCACGGCCAAGTTCCATGTCACTTCGATCCTCAACAAACTCGGCGCGGACAATCGCGCCCAGGCGGTCGCCCTGGCCGCCGAGCGCCACCTGCTGTAGTTCGCTCGGTGGACGCGGAGAGGGGTGTTCAGACGCGCTTTTTGAAGTGACTTATTAACATCTGCGCGCCTTCGCAAGGTCTCGCCCGTGAGCGCCTGGACCGGGAAGAGATGAATCGCCAAGCGTCATTCTCTAGACCGCATGCAACTCAAAAGAAGTCAATTCAAAAAGCGCGTCTGCCCCCCTCGATCACTGCGTGGGTTGTCGGATTTCCGCGCATGGATCACCATGCCGCGCATCGAAGTCACAGCCGTCCATGGCCCGCTTGACGAGGTACGGTTTCGGGCTCGTCGCAGCCGTTTCCTCAGCTCCGACGAGGAGCGGGGCAACGCGGGCGCCGAGAATCCGGATGAAAGGGCTGACTTGCGACAAGCGGGGAATTGGCCCGGTGAGGATAGCTGCGAGCTCCGGTCCGAGCTCGTCTGCGACTGCAGGCGCGCCCTGCAACCGCCATTTTTCCGCATCGAGCATCAATGTTGTTGTGCCGACCAGCAGCGAGACCCGGCTTTCGGGAGCCACAGCGACGGAACAATCGCTCAGCGGGCCGTCGATGACGAGCGTGCGCGGAGCGGATGCAGAGCTCGAGAAGTCGAGCCGTTCGTGAATCGTGCAGCGATCGTGGTCTGTGTGGGCGACATATGTCAGCCCCGAACTGTCACCGAAATCGAGAATCAGCTTGAGCTCACGCCGGCCGCGCAGGATGACCGTGGAACGCACCACCTTGTTCTTGCCAGCTTCGAGCGGTGGGTTTGGCAGGAAGGCGTAGTGAAACCGTCGCTCCTCTGGCTGCAGCGGCCCTGATGTGGCGCCGGCAGCGATGCTCCGCTGCGCGGCGCCGAAGATCAGGATCGCGACAACAATGCTTTGCAGCGGGCTCGCGGATCGATTGCCAGCGCGCACGAGGCGGGTCGTCGACGCTTTTCTCATGCGACAGCTCGAACTTACGGGCAAAAGGCGGTGCGGGCGTCTAGACATGCTTGGACGGTATCTTCCGTGATGGCTACGCAGTTTGCCTTGGCGACTGGATCAGTGATTCGATTGCATTGATTCAATGACGCCATTTCCTGGTTAATGCAGCTCATTGTCGTGGCGTTGTAGAAGGTCACACATAAGTAGCCGGCGGGATCGGTGCTCGGATTCGGAGGAGAAGCGAGTACGTCCGCTCCGAAGCACGCCACCTCAGGATCGATGGAATCGATGCAGGACGCCGGTCCAAAATCGCGGTTCCGGACCACAGCCTGAGACGGAGTGGAGAAACCGAACACAACGACAGCGATAGAAGTGGCGAAAGCGATTTTTCCGAAACCTTTCAATGAACTCTCCTTTTTCTACTCCTGAATTCGGTAACTCGTGAAACAGGACTGATCCATTCCTGTCACCAAACCATAATAAATGACAAGATTGCAATCATATCTTCAATAAGTAACATTAGTCAATGACCGCGCCGGTTTGCAGTTT
>JADGNX010000040.1 GCA_017883265.1 Thermoanaerobaculia bacterium | reverse complement strand
CGGCTCGTTGAAATGACTCGCCGCCTCGGCGAAACAGAGCACCAGGATGAACACCGGAACGGCGAAGAGGAGTGGCGCCCAGAGCGAGAAGGGGCCGATCAGCTTGTAGGACTCCGAGGGGAGGAGGAAGACGCCGCTGCCGACGACGGCATTGATGCACATCGCCACGAGGCCCCAGAAGCCGACCGTGCGCACCAGGCCGTAAGCGTCGGTCGTCCGCTCCTCAACCATCATCACGCTCCGTGGCGCACACGAGGACGCCTCTCACTTATCGCTGCGGTAACCGGCGCCGCGCAGCACGCGGCCTGGGAGTGCTGCTGTCATTCTGCCGGCGGACAGTACCTGCGTTCCATTGACCACGACGTCGCTGATGCCTTCGGAAAAATGGTGGACGTCCTCATAGGTCGAGACGTCGCGGATGGCCTGCGGGTCGAAGACGATGATGTCGGCCTTCATGCCCGGCCGCAGGATGCCGCGATCGAGAAGATGGACCCGGCCGGCGGCCTGCGACGTCATCTTGCGCACTGCCTCTTCGAGCGAGAAGAGCTTCTCGTCGCGGACATAGTGTCCGGCCACGCGCGGGAAGGTGCCGTAAGCGCGTGGATGCGAGCCGGCCCCGGCAGCCCGGGCCGCAGGCGTCACGGCCCCGGAGTCGGCACCGACTGAGACCCAGGGAGTCTTCAGCGCGTACTTCACGTCTTCCTCATTCATGCTGAAGAAGATGACGTTGGGCGACGACTTGTTCTCGTCGAAGAGACGGATGAGCGCCTCCGCCGGATCGATTCCCATGCCGGCGGCGATCTGCTCGATGAACATCTTTTCGTACGCCTTCTGATCGGGATTGGCGATTCGGGCGACGAAAATCCCATGCTCGCCGCGCTTGGCCACCTGGGCTTTGAGCGCTTCCACGATCTTCGTCCGCTGCACCGGATCTTTGAGACGGTCGTGAACCGTGGCGTAGCCACCCTCCAGCGCCCAGTCGGGGAGCAGGGTGCTGAGCGAGGTCGACGAAGCGACGTAGGGATAGATGTTGGCGGCGACGTCGAGGCCGGAGTCGCGCGCCGCCTGGATCCTGCCGATCACCTCCGGCATCCGCCCCCAGTTCGTCCGTCCGCCGGTCTTGAGATGCCAGATGTTGACCGGGATCTTCGCCTCACGGCCGATGCGGAACGCTTCTTCCAGGGCGCTGGCGATGTCGTCTCCCTCGTTGCGGATGTGGCTGAAGTAGACGCCGCCATACTTCGCCGCCACCCGGGCCAGGGCGATAATCTCTTCCGTCGTTGAGAACATCGCCGGCAGGTAGATGAGCGATGTCGAGAGTCCGATGGCCCCGTCGCGCATGGCCTGGTCGACGATGCTCTCCATTTCATGCAGCTCGGAAGCGGTCGGTGCGCGATTGACGTTACCGATCACGATCTCCCGCGGGTTGGAAGCTCCGACGAAGAAGGCGAAGTTGATGGCCGAGCCGTTCTTCTCCAGCACCGAAAAGTACTGGCCGAGGGTTCTCCACTTTGCCGAAGCCGGCGTCGTGGTGTCTTCGTCGCTGCTCCCCGGAGCGATCGGTCCCGGCGAGTGACCCTCGCCGGTCACCTCGGTCGTCACGCCCTGACGGATTTTTCCCTCCACGTGAGGATCGATCATCACCGATCCCTGCGACTGCCCGAGCAGATCGATGAAGCCGGGCGAAACGATCTGATCGCGGGCGTCGATGGTGGTTGACGCGGCAACGGCCGAGAGATCGCCGATGGCCACGATCGTGTCGCCACGCACGCCGACGTCGTACCGGTACCAGGGGCTGCCTGTTCCATCGATGACCCGCCCGTTGACGATCTTCAGGTCCAGCGGGGGGCGCGATGGAGCAGTGGCACAGGCCGCCGTCATGAGACCGATGATGCCTATAGCGATGATCGTGCTCTTCCGCATGTCACAGTTGTCCCTTGAGGAGATCGTCGTAAGTCTGGCGCGTCCGTATGACTCGGGTGCTCGACCCGTCGACCATGACCTCCGCGGGAAGGAGGCGCTCGTTGTAGTGTGAGGCCATCGAGAAGCCGTACGCGCCGGCGTCGCAGAAGGCCAGGATGTCGTCGATCTGAGCTCGGTCGATGGCCCGCGGCTTTCTCGTACCGTCCGGCTCGCGCGTGAAGACGTCGCTCGACTCGCAGAGGTTTCCGGCGATGACGACTTCCTCGCGCCGCACGTCGGGATTCCATGACTCCCGCAGGGACCCGTCGCTCCCGTAGCTGGCGTTGACGATGTGGTGGTAGGCGCCGTATTTCGACGGACGAACGAGATGATTGAACCCCGTGTCGCAGCCGATCCAGTCGACGCCGTTGCTGACGCGTCGCGCCGTGATCCGCGAGAGAAGGACTCCCGATTGCGCCACGATGTACCGTCCGGGCTCGAGGATCGCAGTCAGATCGCGCGCTCGCAGCAGGCGGTCGGCGAGCAGAGTCAGCTCCTTCGCGTAGTCGTCGATCGGAAACTCCGTCTCACCCGGAGCGTAGGGCACACCGAGACCGCCTCCGAAATTCACCCATTGCAGGTTGGCAAACTCCGGGAGCAGTTCGAGGAGCCGGCGGGCCGATTCGATCAGCGGCGCAGGCGTCGCGATCCCCGAGCCGATGTGCGCATGAAGGCCGACGACCCGGTGTCCGGCGTCTTCGGTAACCATCCGGGCCTCTTTGAGCTCCGCCAGATCGATGCCGAATTTCACCCCCGAACCGCCGGTGACGACGTCTTTGTGCGCGCCCGCTCCGATGTCGGGATTCACCCGCAGCGCGATCGGATTGGGGAGCTCCAGGCGGATGCAGCGATCGATCTCCGACATGGAGTTGGCATTGATGACAATGGCCGGATCGCCGATGGCCCGAAGGTCGTCGTCAGACACATTGGAGCAGGTGAACCAGATTTCGTCGGGGGTGAATCCGGCCTGCCGCGCCAGGAAGATCTCGCCCGGCGAGACGCAGTCGCAGCCGTAGCCCTTCTTTCGCACCAGCTCGAGGATCGAGAGGTTCGAGTTGGCCTTCATGGCGTAGAACGGCCGGAAGGGGAGGCTTTGAAACGCGGTCTGGACGCGCTCGATCTGGCGGCGGATCACCCCCGCGTCGTAGGCGTAGAGCGGAGTGCCGAAGCGCGAGGCGAGATCCAGAGCGGAGACATCACCGATGTGTAGTACTCCGTCGCGAAAGTCCATGGGCGGCTGGCAGTCTCCGCGATTGAGTGCGAAGTTTCAAGATGCAAATCGCGGCTGTGACACGGGCGGGCGGTGGAGTGGAGGGGTGCCCGCCCTCGGGCACCCGCGCGCTGAACCACGATTCGCCGCTCACGCGGGCGGCCGAGGCGGCCGCGGCTCCACTGAGGTGCTATTGGTCACCGCGTTATAATTCGTCGATGCAGCAATACCTCACCCTGGTTCGCCATATTCTGGATCACGGCGCCGTCAAGTCCGATCGTACCGGCACCGGCACCTGCAGCGTCTTCGGTTATCAGCTGCGTTTCGATCTCAACGCCGGTTTCCCGTTGCTGACGACCAAAAAGCTGCATCTGCGCTCCATCATCCACGAGCTGCTCTGGTTCCTGAGCGGAAGCACGAACGTCCGATACCTGAACGAAAACAAGGTGACTATCTGGGACGAGTGGGCGGACGCCGACGGCGAGCTCGGTCCCGTCTACGGTCACCAGTGGCGCTCCTGGCCCGCCGCCGACGGAGGGGAGATCGATCAGATCAGCCAGGTCATCGCCGAGATTCGTCGCAATCCCGATTCGAGGCGACTCATCGTCAGCGCATGGAACGTCGCCGATCTCGACAAAATGAAGCTGGCCCCCTGTCACGCTCTGTTCCAGTTCTACGTGGCCGGCGGCCGCCTCTCCTGCCAGCTCTATCAGAGGAGCGCCGACGTCTTCCTCGGTATCCCGTTCAACATCGCCTCGTACGCGCTTCTGACCATGATGGTGGCGCAGGTCTGCGACCTGGAAGCGAGTGAGCTCATCCTTACCCTCGGCGATGCCCATCTCTATTCGAATCACGTCGAGCAGGCGGAGCTGCAGCTCACGCGCGATCCGCGGCCGCTCCCGACCATGACCCTGAATCCGGCTGTCCGCTCGATCTTCGACTTCCGTTTCGGCGATTTCACCCTCGATCACTACGATCCGCATCCGTCGATCAAGGCGCCCATCGCCGTATGATCGTGTCGATCCTGGCGGCTGCCGCTGAGAATGGTGTGATCGGGCGGGAGAATCGGCTCCCCTGGCATCTCCGGACCGACCTGGTCCGCTTCAGGAAGTTGACGATGGGACACCACGTCTTCATGGGGCGAAAGACATTCGACTCGATCGGGAAGAAGCCGCTCGCGGGGCGTCCGACCATCGTGATCACGCGACAGAGCAGCTACCTCGCGCCGGGGGCCATTCTGGCAAGGTCGATCGAAGAGGCCATCGCGCTTTCCGCCGGCGATTCGGAGGTGTTCAATCTGGGCGGCGCTGACATATTCGCCCAGTCGATGCCGCAGGCGGGCCGCATCTACCTGACCCGAGTCCACGGCATGATCGACGGCGATGCGCGCTTCCCGTTCATCGATCCACGCCAGTGGCGGCTCGTATGTAGCGAGGCGCATCCCGCGGACGAGAAGAACGACTACCCCTTCACCTTCGAAGACTACGAACGAATCGAACTGGAACGAGAGGCTCGCGCATAATGCGCGGCGATGTCCGCAACTCCCACGGCGGGTTATCTTGGCCTCGTCCGTCACAATCGCGATTTCAGGCTCCTCTATGTCGGAGCGCTGATCAGCCTCGGCGGCGACTGGTTTCTGACCGTCGCTCTCCTCGATCTGGTCCTGACCTTCACCGGCTCCGCAACCCTCGCTTCCGTGATGCTCCTCTGTCAAAGCCTGCCGATCTTCTTTGTCACTCCTTTCGCCGGGTCGCTGGTCGATAAAGTCGATCGCCGCAAGCTGATGGTCGCCGTCGACCTCATGCGCGCGGTGGCCTGTCTTCTACCGCTCTTCGCCAGGAGTGCGGCACTCCTTCCATTTGCCTACGCCGGCGTCGTCATCATCGCGCTCGGCTCGGCCTGCTTCGAGCCGGCGGCCCAGGCTGCGCTGCCCAATGTCGTGGCCCCCGAGGATCTCGGCCGAGCGAACGTGCTGATGGGGGCGACGTGGGGAACGATGCTGGCGGTCGGAGCGGCCATCGGAGGGGTCGTGACCATGCGTTTCGGCCGCGACACGTCCTTTGTGGTCGATGCATTCAGCTTCCTCGGTTCGGCGTTCCTGCTCTGGAGAATCCGAGCCCGCTTCTCGGAAAGGCGAGCCGCCGATCACCAGCATCCGCCACTGGGTGAAGCGATTCGGGAGACCGCTCGCTACGCGCGAAAACATCCGCGGGTGCTCGCTCTGCTGACATCAAAGGGGGGCTACGGCATGGGCGCCGGCGTCGTGGCCATGTTGAGCGTTTTCGGCAAGGAGGTGTTTCACTCCGGCGCCTTCGGAATCGGCGTGCTCTTCGCCGCTCGCGGCATCGGCGCGCTGACTGGTCCATTCTTGATCCGCGGGGTCACCGGCAACAGCGATCTGCAATACCGGTTGATCTCCCTGGCCACTCTGGTATTCGGGCTGGGCTACATGGGTCTGGCGCTGTCGCACGGCCTCTGGATCGGGGCCATAGCCGTTTGTGTCGCGCATCTGGGCGGCGGAGCGCAGTGGCTGACATCGACCTTCGGGTTGCAGAAGGAGGTTCCGGACCGGGTGCGCGGTCGGATCTTCGCCGCCGACTACGGGTTCGTCACACTCACGATGAGCATCTCCAGCCTGGCTGCCGGCATCCTGTCCGATCGCTTCGGAGCGGCGACAGCCACGATCGCTACGGCGTCCGTGTGCGTCCTCTGGGCCATCGCCTGGGGGATATGGACATGGAAACTATGGAGATGGGAGACCATTTGAGTGCTGCCTTCGCGCTTTCGTGCACCGGCTGCCCGCTTCGGCCAGTGGAGCGGCGGCCGCCTCGGCCGCCGAGGGGCGGGTGGCTGCGGTCCCGGCGCGCGCGCACGAGAGAGCCCGCCCCCTCCACTTCGTCACCAGCCGAGTCATCTCCGAAGTGCGCTACGATCCGTGGGCGAAAATCGAATCGAGGTGAGGACCCAAGTGCGACAACCGATTTCAGAAACGGAGATGAGAGTCTTCCTCGATGAACAGATCGCTCGAATCGACGACCTGACCCGTCCGGTCTGGAAGAAGCATCGGATCAAAATGGAGAGCGCGCAAAGCGCTGAAGGCGGCGAATCGCCCATTTTTATCGTGGCCCGCTCCGGAACCGAGGTCGTCTTTTACGATGACCGCTCGCAGGAGTTCGGGACGGGGGAGATGGACGAATCCGGCGCGCTGAGACCTCGGACGATGTATGGCGAAGAGCTTCGATTCGCGCTGCGCCACTTCCCGCGAGTGCGGTGAGCCGCCTTCCGCGTCCTCGACGATCCAGTGGAGCCTGTAGCACAGACAGAAGTGTCTGTGCTACACCGTCTCTGCCGTCGCCGCCGCTCCGCTACAATGGCCCGTGCTCATCCCGTGTCCCAAGTGTGGCTTTGAGCATTCCGCGACGGCCGTCGAGTGCCCGCGCTGCGGTATCGTATTCGGGCGGTGGCATGAAGGTGGCGAACCTCCGATCCATCGGACAGCCGATCGCGACGTTCCTCGCAACCCCATCAATCCCGCTCCTGGCGGCGACGGTTCCCGCGCTGGCGCGCGCCACCAGGTTCTTCCGGACATCTACGATCCCGAGGCCGTGATCGCGGCGCCCAGTGAGGGTCTCGGCGAGGTCGTGACCGACGGCCGGGTGGGGCGAGGCGAGGTGACGATCATGGGCCTCGGCCTGGTCGCGGCGGTCGTGGTCTACGCCATTCCATTCACCCGCATGGTCTTTTTGCTTCTGGTCACCCTTTTCCACGAGCTCGGACATGCGGTCGTCGGGTGGCTGCTGGCTTGTCCGTCGATTCCAGCATTCGACTTCGTCTATGGAGGCGGATTCACACACCAGGGACAATTCCAACCGGTGCTGGCCGTTCTCATCGCTGCAGCGATCGGATACGCCGTGTGGCTCTTCCGCCACAATCGGCGATCGCTCGTCGTCATCTCCGTAGTCGGTCTGGTGTGGCTCATCCTGGTAACGAAGGAGTGGCGCCGCGAGATCGCCATCGCCAGTGCCGGGCACGCTTTCGAATTCATCCTGGCCGGGGTCATGTTCTACCAGGCGCTGGCGAACGTCGGCTGGCGCATTCCGGAGTTGGAGCGGCCGCTGGGCGCGTTCGTCGCGTTCTTCGTGCAGATCAATGCCTTCCTGTTCGCGATCCGCCTCCGCAACGACGCCGGGTTTCTCGACTGGTACCGCGAAGGCAAGGGTGGAGCGCTGATGAATGATCTCGAGGTCGTGGCGCTCGATCTGCAGATTCATCTCGGCATCACCCCGGGCATCCGCGGGGTGGCAGGCATGCTCGTCGTCTTTTCCTTCGTTCCGATCTCGGCAGCCCTGGTCTGGTATTTCTATCGCCGCCGCTCCCACGCCATTCTCGACTCGCTCCTGCAGGCCGAATCATGACGCGGGCCATGACAGGTGCGACTCGCAAGGTCATTCTTTTTATCGCCACCAGTCTCGACGGATTCATCGCCCGCAGGGATGGGTCGGTCGACTGGCTCTTCCGCGACGGCGACTACGGCATGGCGGAGTTCTTCCGTTCGATCGATACGGTCCTCATCGGCCGGAAAACACACGATGTCATGAGCAGCTTCGGACAGCCCTCCTACCGCGGGCGAAAGAACTACGTATTTTCCCGCTCCCGGCCGGCCTCGCCGGCGCCGGACGTCGAATACACCACAGCGGCCCCCAGAGAGTTGATCGAGACACTCCGCCTGACGCGAGGCAAGGACATCTGGCTGGTCGGTGGTTCGGAACTGATCGACACATTTCTGGTCGAGAAGCTCGTCGATCGGATCACCGTGTCGGTGCATCCGGTCATTCTCGGCGAGGGCATTCCGCTGTTTCGGGGCAGCCACGAGGTGCCGCTCGAGCTCCGTGGATCACGCTCGTGGCCGAGCGGACTCGCGCAACTCGACTACGACGTCCGGCCTGCCGCGGCGCCCACCGGTGTTCGGTTGCAGAAAGACGACGCGAGGGCCGATTGATCCGTTCGATGGGCGTTCGACGGAGCCGTCTTCTATCCCATTGCCCCCGGATTGCTCGGCCCCCCACCGCCCGAACTGACCTCTTTCCGAAATGACGGCCGCTAATCCGAGGCGCGACCGCGGCTCGATCGTTTTTCTGATCGGACTCTTCCGGCTCTTCAAGGCTCTTCTGCTCCTTGCGGCGGGAGGGTCTGCGCTCGGCTTGATGCGGCCTGATACGGCTCAGAGGATGCGCCAGTGGCTCACGACCTTTCCTTACGCCGGCAATCATTCATGGCTTCAGCATCTGATCGGGGCCGTCACCGGCATGGATGAGCGTCACGCGCTGATCGTGGCGATCGCCGCGTTCAGCTATGCGGCTCTCTTCATCGTCGAGGGGACGGGTCTCATTCTCGGCCGGGCATGGGCAGAATGGATGACTGTGATCGCCACCGCTTCCTTCATCCCGTTCGAGGGATACGAGCTCGTTCACCGGGCAACAGCCCCGAGGGCGATCATTCTCGTTCTCAATGCCGCCATCCTGATTTATCTCGCATGGCGCATCCGCCTGAGACGTGCCGCGGGACCCTCTTCTCATCCGCCCTGAGTTGCCGTTTACCCCCGGGGCACGGCTTCTGCTACTATCTCCTGTCGGGGGAACGTGTTGGGGGAGACAGGGCTGCTGCCGTTTCTGAAGAGCCGCCGTGGTGGAGAGCTGATCGGTACGATCGTGCTGGCCGCTGCCGTGATGCTCGCCGCGGCACTTCTGACGTACCATCCCGCCGATTCCTCCGCGTTTTTTACCTCCACCAACACCACCATCGCCAATGCCATCGGCTACTACGGCGCGACCATCGCCTGGGTCTTCGTCAACTTCCTCGGCTTTGCCAGTCTGCTCTTCCCGACCGCTCTGCTCCTGATCGGCTGGAATCGCTTCTGGGGAAAAGAGCTCGAGTACGTGCACACGAAGCTGCTCGGCCTGGTAATCCTGGCGCTCTCGCTGCCGCCTCTCTTCGACCTGACCGTCGGTAAAATCTGGTTTCGCGGCGCGCTGATCCCGTCCGGCGGCTACCTCGGTCACGAGCTCGGCGCTGCCGCATCTTCCAACCTCAACGGCATCGGCGCCGGCGTCGTCTTCTGCACCCTGATCCTCATCGGCTTCCTCCTGGCAACCCGCATCAGTCTGGCCGCGATCTTCCTCGGCATTCATGGGCGCGTGGTCGGATCGGGGCGGTTGTTCTCGCTGCAGTGGGCCCGATTCAGCGAGCGCCGTCGAAAGGAGAAGATGAAGACCAGCCTTGTCCGCAGGCATCTGGAGAAGGTCGATCCGAAGGATGAGGGTCTGCTGCGGCTGGTTCCCAACGAGCCGATTCCCGATCCACAGATCCGGCCGGCCCTGAGCGTTCGGGAGGTGCAGGGTACCGGGCGCTTTCAGATCCGCAAAGTGACGAAAGCGGAGCTACGTAAGTCTGCCGAGGTTCTGGCCAGGTCGGAAGGATCGGATCCATTCTCGCTCTACGCGTCCGCGCCGGCGTTCATGCCGGAGATCGACGACGAGATTCCGATGCCGCCGAAGAGGACCCCGAAACGGGTGCCTGATGCTTCATTTCTCCCCGTGGAAATCGACGATGCGCTTCCCCTGAGCCGGACGCCGCCGGCGATGTCGCGACCTCAGCCGAAGACGGGACGTGGCGAGATCAGATCGTCGAGGAAAGAGCGCGTCAGCTTCGGAGAGAGCCTCCCTCCGATGGAGCTTCTGACCGCCGGTCCCAAACAGGACACCATCAGCGACGAGTTGCATAAGAAGTTTCTCGAGACCGGCCGGATGATCGAAGATCGGTGCCGGGAGTTCGCCGTGGAAGGGGAGATCACCGCATACCATCCCGGACCGGTGGTCACGACGTTCGAGTTCAAGCCATCGGCCGGCGTGAAGTACGCGAGGGTGGTCAATCTCGGCGACGACCTGGCTTTGTCGCTGAAGGCGGAGTCGATCCGTATCGAGCGCATCTCCGGCTCCTCGACGGTCGGCATCGAGGTGCCGAACAAGAAGCGAGAGATCATCACCCTGCGCGACATCATCGATACCGAGGCCTTCGCCCAATCGCCCTCGTCGCTCACTCTGGCGCTGGGCAAGGACATTCACGGCGAGGCCGTCATCACCGATCTCGGGAGGATGCCGCATCTGCTGGTGGCCGGTGCGACCGGGGCCGGAAAGTCCGTCGGGCTGAACTCCATGATCGTGTCGCTGCTCTACAAGGCCACGCCGAAGCAGCTACGCATGCTGATGATCGATCCGAAGATGGTGGAGATGAAGATCTACGAGGACATCCCGCATCTTCTCCATCCGATCGTTACCGATCCGAAGCTGGCGTCGAACGCTCTGATCTGGACAGTTCAGGAGATGGAGAACCGGTATCGCACGCTTGCCGAATGCGGCGTCCGGAACATCGATCAGTACAACGCCCAGCTCAAGGATCCCGAAGTTCACCGCAGAGCGCGAAAGCTCTCGCCGGAAGACGATTCACCGATGCCCGAGCCGCTGCAGTACATCGTCGTAATCATCGACGAGTTCGCCGATCTGATGATGGTGGCCTCGAAAGATGTCGAAGACTCCGTCACCCGCCTGGCGCAGAAGGCCCGCGCCGTAGGTATCCACCTCATCATCGCCACCCAGAGACCCTCGGTTGATGTGATCACCGGGGTCATCAAGGCCAACTTCCCGTCGCGCATCTCCTATCAGGTCGCTTCGAAGATCGACTCCCGTACGATTCTCGACGCGCAGGGAGCGGAGAAGCTGCTGGGCAACGGCGACATGCTCTTCCTGCCGCCGGGAACGGCTCGTGTCAAGCGAATCCACGGCGCGTATCTGTCCGAAGGAGAGATCAACAAGATCGTCGAATTCGTAAAGAAGAATCAGGGCCTGCCTCAGTTCATCGAGGAGATCACCAAAACGGCCGAAGAGAAGAGCGGCGTGGACGGGATCGAATACCTCGAGGACCCCAAGTACGACGACGCGGTCCGCGTCGTCCTGAGCACGGGCCAGGCTTCCGCCTCGTACCTCCAGCGCCGGCTCAAGCTCGGTTACTCACGCGCCGCGCGTCTGATCGAGATCATGGAAGCCAACGGCGTGGTCGGGCCCTCGCAGGGCTCCAAGCCTCGCGAGATCCTGGTCCGCTCCGACGACTACCCGCCCGCCAGCGGCCAGATTTAAGGAAGAGTGAAAGAAGAATAGGCCAAAGGTGAGAGGTCGCTGTGTTTTTCACCCTTCACTCTTTTTTAGGGGAACCTGATCTTCACGCCGCCGGTGGCCGTGAGGTAGCGGGCACGGTCGTGGAAGTTGATCCAGTGGTAGGTCGCCTCCAGCACCAGCGCATAGCGGCGGGTCATGGGGAATGCGCCGTTCACGCCGGCCGACAGACCGTAGTTGGATTCTTCCTGCCCATTCAGGCGCTGGCGGTAATAGCCCGGCCCGGCGAAAAGGCCCGTCGATCCGAAAACCTCCGAAAAACGGTAGTCGACGAGGAAGTCGGCATGATCGATCTTGCCGGTTCCGGAGATGGTGGCCGGGGCCGCGACCGAGTCGTCGCGAAGCGTGACGGGGGCCTGGATCTCGCCGATTTTGATGCGCAACAGCGTATCGGGCTCCAGGGAGGTCTCATAGAAGGCCTCGCGGACTGAGTTGCTGAATTTGAAGTCGACGCCGCTGTGCAGCTGTTGTGCGCCGCCGATCAGGAGGCCGAAGGCCGAGCTCTGAGCCATCAACGGAGCGGTGGTCAGGGAGGCGAAGGCGACGAGCAGGAGGGTTCTTTTCATCCGCCGCACTATAAGCAAAGCATTGCAGTGATTCAATCTGCTGATCATCAATGATTCTTCCTTGTACAATGACGGCCCGGTGCTGGCAGCAACCTTATCGTTCCTTGGACGCGAGGCGGCGAAAATCGTTCTGCCCAGTCCATGCGTCGCCTGCGGCACGGAACTGCCGTGGCGGGAGCGGCGGGCTTCGTGTTGCTCCCGCTGCTGGGCCGCTCTGCCGCGGATCGCGGATGCGAAGTGCCGTACCTGTGCCATGCCATGGAGCGGCGATCTCCATGGCCATCGTTGCCTGTCCTGCCAGAAGCGGCCGACGAGGCTCGACTGGGCCGACTCCTGGGGGCATTACCGTGGTCCGCTCGAGCGGGTTCTACACGCCTACAAGTTCGAACGTCACGATTTTCTGAGCGACGAGCTATCTGAGCTGCTGGTTGAGCTCGTCTACCGGCACGACGATTCCTTCGACGCGGTCATCGCGGTCCCGATGCACGCCTCGAAGCTGCGACGGCGTGGATACAACCAGTCCGAGCTTCTGGCACGCGGTCTCTCCCGCCGGATCGGCGTGCCGTTTCGAGCCGACCTCATGACCAGACTCGTAGATCGCGAGCCTCAGTCGACGCTTCCGCGGTCGGCTCGGGCTGGCAACGTTCGTGGCGCATTCGCGGCTTCACGCGCTGCTGCCGGGCTTTCTCTACTCCTGGTCGACGACATCGCCACGACGGGAGAGACTCTGCGGGCCTGCGCCAGGGCGCTGCGGCGGCAGCGGGCCGCGACCATCTGCGCACTGACCATCGCCCGGGCATGAATGAAAGAGTGAAGGTGAAGGGTGAAGCAGATAAATAGATTCTTCAGCTTTCTGCTTTCTGCTTTGCTTCTCTGAGGGTGTAACCTCTGCGGCGCTCGACGGACAGGAGCTGGCACCATCCCTCTCTACCGGAGAGCGAGACCAGGCGATCGACAGGAGAAGAAACTCCGCCATGCGTCAGTACGACCTCATCATCATCGGTGGCGGCATCATCGGTGGCAGCGCTCTGTACCATCTCTCGAAGAGCGGATTCAAGGGCCGCGTCCTGATCCTGGAGCGGGAGGACGCCCTCTCAAAGGGATCGACCGCTCTCTCTGCCGGCGGCTTCCGGAACATCTGGACCACTCCGATCAACATGAAGCTGACCGGGTACTCGATCGAGCGACTCAAGAACTTTCGAGAGGAGCTTGGCTTTCCGATCGGCTTCGACCAGCGCGGCTACCTCTTCTGCCAGTACGAAGAAAATTTCGAGAGCGCCCGGGAGTTTGGTCAGAAGTGGGCGGAGAACGGAGTGCGCATCGAGTTTCTGGATGCGCGCCAGGTCGAGGAGAAAGTCCCCGGACTGCGGACCGGCATCGATCACATCGATCCCGAGGTCAATGAGGTCCTCAAGATGCGCCCGATCGTCGGCGGTGTATTCGGCCCGGACTGTGGCAGCTTCGATCCATCCGCAGCCGCACAGGGTTACTTCGAGCGCGGCATGGAAGGCCTCTCCGGCCGCGCCGAGCTGCGTCTCAACACCGAGGTCAGGCGGCTCCGGCTGGAGCAGGGGGAATGCCGCGGCGTGGAGCTCTCGGACGGCACCGTCATCGAAAGCGAAAAGGTCTTCGTGGCGGCCGGCGCCTGGACCAACAGGTTGCTCGAGCAGTCGGGGCTGACGGGGAACGACCTCCCTCCGGTCGTGCCGATCAAGCGGATGCTCTACATCACGAACCTGCCGCCGATCGAAGGCTTCGAGCGCATCCCGCTGACGATCGTCGATCATGGGATCTACTTCAGACCGGAAGGTCCCAATCTCCTCATCGGCCGGGCCGATCCCGATACGGAGCCAGGCTTCGATATCACGCCCGACGCGCAATACTACGAGGAGCAGATCAACTACTACCTTCAGGAGCGCGTCCCGGGGATGGAGCGCTGCCGGCTCATCTCGATGTGGGGCGGCCTCTATGACACCAATGCCATCGATCACAATGCGGTTCTGGGGGAGCATCCGAGCGCGCACAACCTCTTCTTCGCCACCGGCTTCTCGGGTCATGGAGCGATGGAGGCGCCGGCCGCTGGCCTGGCCATCTCCGAGCTCGTCCAGTTCGGCGCGTACCGCACTCTGGATTGCACTCCACTCTCGATCGAACGGTTCCGAAAAGGGAAGCCGATTCACGAGACGATCGTGATCTGACCGACGCATCCTGCTAACACACCCAAACACTCAGACTTCGGCTGGAAGAATCTAAACTAATCTTTTTTCCGCTCGCGCCAGCGGTCATGCATCCAGACCCATTGCTCGGGAGCGCGCCGTATCTGCTGCTCGATGGCATCGGTCATGAGCTGTGTGAGAGCCAGAGGGTCGTCATCGCGGCTGGTCTGGATGGCCTCGCTGAAGTGAGTGTGCAGACGCCCGGCGCGACGCTCGATGAAGCCGGCGATTACCGGCACGCCGGCGCGGATTGCCAGCCTGGCCGGACCGGTCGGGGTCAGAGCGGGCTGCCCGAAAAACGTGACCTTCTCCGTCTCCCCCCGGATGTTCTGGTCGATCAGAAAGGCCAGGATTCCGCCGCTGCGAAGAGCGCGAAGCATGTCGCGCCCCGAACTCGCCGAGCCCCGGTCGATCGTCTCGACGCCGCTCTGGCTCCGCAGACCGACGATGAAGTCGTTGAGGCCGCGGTCGTCGCGCTCTCGCTGCAGCGCGGTGACGCGGTAGCCGCAGAGGGCCACTGTAGCGGCCAGCCACTCCCAGTTGCCGCAGTGCGCGGTGAAGACGATGAGGCCGCGGCCGGCGCTCAGCGCGCGCTCGATCTGATCGATACCCTCCAGCTCGGTCGTTCTGCCGAGCGCGGCCCGGTCGAGGTTCGGAAGCCAGAGAACCTCGAAGAGGGTCTCGCCGAGGTGACGAAACATCCCGCGAATGATGCGGCTGCGGGTGGCTTCATCGAGATCGGGGAAGGCGATGGCCACGTTGCGCAGCGCCTTGAGCCGTTCGCGTCGAACCACGAGCCATGCGACGGCTCCCAGCCGGCGTCCGAGAGCCCGGCCCAGGCGCAGCGGAATCCGTCTGCCGGCCCCGCTGAGGAGACGCAGCAGGCGGAAGAGAAGGCGGTCCCTAAATAGACTGAGGCTGCGGCTTCCCACTCTCGAACTCCCGCACGACGGCGTCCCATTGCCGGCGCTCGCGCAGGAGCCGCTCGACCACCTCGCGAAGGGCGCCGCGGCCACCTCTCGCTGTGAGCTTCCACGTAGCCCGGGCCAGCACCTCCGGCGCCGCGTCCGCTGGCGCGCAGGAGATCCCGGCCTCCATCATCGGCGCGAGATCGGGTAGATCGTCGCCCAGGTAACAGATCTCTTCCGCCGCCAGTCCATGCGCCGACATCAGGCGCCTGACCTCCTCAGCCTTGCTCGATGCTCCCTGCCGCAGATCGCTCACGCCGAGCTCGAGGCAGCGGCGCTCCAGAGCGCTGGAGCTACGGCTGGAGACGACTGCCACCGAGATTCCCGCGCGCTGGGCCAGCCTGAATGCCAGCCCGTCACGCACGTTGAACTCTTTGATCTCGCGATCCGATCCGGCATAGATGATTCGGCCATCCGTGAGCACGCCGTCCACGTCGGTTACGATCATCCGGATCTTCGCGGCGTCAGACATCGGCATGAATAGTAGCCGAATCCCGGGCTTCGCCTTCGATTGTCGTTCCGGGCTGCGCCCGCCGGTGGGCGGAGGCAGCCATGCAACGAAGGCCTCAGTGCCGGAAGTGACGCCGTCCCGTGAACACCATGGCCAGTCCATGCTCGTTGGCCGCGGCGATGACCTCGGCGTCGCGAACCGACCCACCAGGCTGGATCACGCCGCGGACACCCGCATCCGCAAGAATGTCGAGGCCGTCGCGGAAGGGAAAGAAGGCGTCTGAGGCCGCCAGTGTTCCTGAAGTTGGAATCAGCGCCTTCATGATCGCCACGCGCGCTGCATCGACCCGGCTCATCTGCCCTGCGCCGATGCCGATGGACTGCCGCTCCGTAGTGAGCACGATGGCGTTGGACTTCACGTGTGCGCAGACCATCCAGGCAAACCGGAGGCCGCGCATCTCTTCATCCGTCGGGGCTCGTTTCGATACCACTCTCCACTCGGAGGGAGATCCCACCTGATCGACGGACTGCGCCAGAACACCGCCTGCGGCCGACCGCAGTTCGATCGACGGCTGGGTCGGGAGCGCACGCACCAGGCGGAGATTCTTCTTCCTTCCCAGCACCGCAACCGCTCCATCGGAGAATGAGGGGGCGACGATGACCTCGAGGAACATCGGCGCCATCAACGCCGCGCACGGGTCATCGACTTCGCGATTCAGGGCCACGATTCCCCCGAATGCCGACAGGGGGTCGGCGTCGATGGCCAGCCGCAACGCGGCAACGGCCGTCTCGTCGCGTCCCACGCCGCATGGATTGGTGTGCTTGATAACGGCGGCCGCCGGCTCCGCGAATGCGGCAGCGAGCTTCAGCGCCGCGTCGAGATCGAGCAGATTGTTGTAAGAGAGCTCCTTCCCGTGTAACTGCTCGAACGGGGCGCCGGCGCCGCTCATCTTGTAGAACGCCGCGGTCTGCTGTGGATTCTCGCCGTAGCGCAGGTCCTGAAACTTTTCGAGGCGGAGTGTGAGCTCCTGCGGGAACCCCGCCGCCACACCAGGCTGATCGTCCGCGCCTGCGCTCCTCTCGAGGAACGCGGCGATGGCGGCGTCGTACTTCGACGTCAGGCGGAACACTTCGGTCGCGCAGCGGAGGCGGAAGTCGTCCGTGATGGTCCCCTTCGCCAACTGCTCGAGGAAGGGCGCGTAGAGGGTGGGATCGCATAACGGCAGGACGTGCCGGTGATTCTTCGCCGCGGCCCGCAGCATCGATGGACCTCCCACATCGATCTGTTCGATGGCCTCGGGAATGGTTACCCCACCCCGGGCGACGGTGCTCTCGAACGGATAGAGGTTGACGACCACGAGATCGACGGGGGGAATCCCCTGACGCTCGCAGTCGGCGAGGTGGGCAGCGTTGTCGCGGTCGTGGAGAATGGCCCCGAAGACCTTCGGCGTCAGCGTCTTGACGCGTCCGCCGAGGATCTCCGGAGCTCCCGACCAGGTCGAGATCGGCGTTACCGCGATGCCGGCGTCTGACAGGTGTTTCGCCGTCCCGCCTGTCGACAGGATCTCGAGCCCCGCCTCGGAGAGTGCCCTCGCCAGGTCGACGATGCCACTCTTGTCGGAGACCGACAGGATGGCCCGGCGCATTGCACTAGTCGCCATTCACGACCAGATTGCCGCTCTTCATGGCCGCGGCGGAGCGGACGTCGCCGCCGGCCTCGCGCCAGATGTAGTAGTAGAGGTTGACGAGGTCGGTGACGGCGTGCGAGTAGGCGACTGAAGCCACTCCGAAAGCCGTCGAGCGATCGTCGAAGTCGGCGCTGCTGCGGTGCTCGCCGAAGCGGAAGTACTCCTCGCCGATCAGCGGGTACAGGCGAACGCCACGGGCAAACGTGCGATCCAGATACGGCCCGAGGTGAAAGTCGCTGTCGAGACCGTAGAAGACAGTCGGAAACTGCTTCATTCGCGACTCGAAATAGAGATCGAAGTCGCCGCGGTACGAGGAATCGAGCCGGGCATCGTCATTCGCCACGTGGAGAGGGTTGTTTGCGTCGGCCACCAGATGCGACAGCACCCCCAGCTTTTCGACGACCTCGCTGAGCGGCCCTCGCGAGCGAAGATCGGCGATGGCCCCCGCGGTCTCGCGCTCGATCTGCTCGCGCAGCTGTCCGCTCCGGGAGAGGACGAAGTATTCGTGTGCTGCCCCTTCGTTCTGCTCGGCCAGCGTCAGGCCGCGACGGTAGTCCGCGGCGTACTTGTCGAGCACGATCTTGAGATCGGGCGGGGCGAGCTGAGCGCCCTTGGATGCGATGCGCGCATCGGCCATCGGGGTCCAGGCGAGAAGCGACGTGGGAAGAGCGAGAAGCAGGAGCGGGAGGAGACGCTTCACGATGAGCGATGGTACGGAGCCGGAGAGAGACAGTCAATTGCGCCTGCGGAGAATAATGGTTTGAAACCTGCGTTTTCCCAGCCGTGAGATCGCGCGCGAGCAAGTCCCCCGTCCCTGCGGCGTCGGATCCTTTCGATCAGCATTTTCAACAGCTCCGCGCCTGCGCTCTCTGCCCGAACGTCGAAGGCCAGTCGGTGACCGGCTATGTGCGGGACGCCCGCGTCATCCTGGTCGGCCAGGCACCCGGTCCGCACGAGCTCATCGATAGGAAGCCGTTTGCCTATACCGCCGGCAAACGTCTTTTCCAATGGTTCGCCGAGATCGGCGCGACTGAGGAGGACTTTCGTCGCCGGGTTCACATAGGAGCCGTAATTCGCTGCTTCCCCGGAAAGGACAAGAGCGGCGGCGATCGCGTTCCAGACGCCGACGAAATCTCCCGCTGCGGGGCGCATCTGGATCGGGAGATCGCCATACTTCGTCCCGCTCTGATGATTGCGGTCG
>JADGNX010000199.1 GCA_017883265.1 Thermoanaerobaculia bacterium | reverse complement strand
GAACTGAAATTGGGGAATCAAAAACCGGGCGCGGGCCCGGGAAAGATTCGCGGACGCCGTGCGGGAAACTTGAAGAGGATTGGCGGGATTGAATATCTCTCGGTCCTCCGCACGATCATCTTTCTGCCTGGAAAGAAACGATCGGAGAGGACCGATGTGGGCACCATTGACGAAGCTGTTCGGCAGGCTGGTCTCTTTCGCTCCACTGAATGAACCACCCCGGGCCCGCGCCCCAGCCCGCGCCAGGCTTTTGTGGCTAGACTCTCCAGAGAGGAATCCTCAGACTTCGGCTGCAGAATCTTACGGCTGTTTCGTTACCCAGATCTCCTTCGAGAAGGGCTTGAGACCATCGACTGCCGCGCGTGCAGAGCCTTCCGAGGAAAATTTGATGCGGACGCGGAATGTCTCTCCCTTCGGCCCGGTGCCTCGCTCGACATAGGCGCCGGTGAAACCGTTGTCGATCAGCTTCGCTGCGAGCCCTTCGGCCGCCTTCTGGTCTGAGGTCGACATCAGCTGAGCGTAGTACGGCACGGCAGGGACCGCCGTGGCCAAACTGGCCTGCGCGTCCGCGACCGCAGCCGGCTTGGCCGCGCCCGGGAGTCTTGCGGCCGGGTGCTCGACAGGCGATTGGACGGCCGTGGCCTGAAAATCATCGGGGGCCGCGATTCGGGCCGGCTCACTCATCCGCTTCGGCCTGTGACCCGTTCCGTCGTTCGAAGCTGAAGTCGTCTGCTGCGTGGCGATCTCCAGCGGAGACGGATCGGACGATTCCTGAATCTGCGTCGCCCGCGCCGCTCCGCTCGCCGGGTGCGAACTGCCGTCATGACCGGCCGGCGGTGCGAGCTCGGCCGACGACCGCGGGCCGGCGGTCGTGGCGGCCTCGTTGACCACGGCCGCATCCCGGTGGGCGATCATCCGGTCATCGCCCTGTCCTTTGCCGATGAGCAGGCCGAAAGCGAACGATGCGGCCAGCGACAACAGCAGCAGCACGAAGGCAACGAACGCCTGGCCGGCTGTCAGAGAGACTTCGTAATGCGAACCTTCTTCGGTGAGAACCTGTTCGTGAGACATGCACACCCTCCCGCCCCTGTTTGCCCCCGGACTACTCGATCAACGTCCTGCAGCTGCGGCCGGGGCCGGAGCTGCAGCGTTCCAGTTTGTATGGTAGACGAGGCCATTGTCAAAGTAGATGGCCGAGGCCCCCCCATCCTGCTTCGGATAAATCCAGACGGAATAGACCCGGTTGTTCTGCACGACCTGCCGGATCCAGTCCTCCCGCGGGAGCCCCACCAGATCGCGGACCTCCTGCTCCTTCATCCCGGTCCTGACGTTGGCGAATGCGTTCATCGACACGAAACGTCGTGCCCGGGCGTCATCCAGGTGCTGACGGGCAGCGGCGTTCGACGGATCGACGGCCAATGCGGCGTTGTAGAGATCGATGGCTCGATCGTAGCGCGAGAGCACGTTCGCATACTGGTCGGCGATGGCCACCTTCTCGTCCGCGTAGAGCTTCGCAGCGCGTGGATCGCCAGTGCGGTCGTAGTACTCCCGAACCTTGTCCAGGAAGCTCACCAGAGCCGGCTCGACCTTCTTGTCGATCTCCAGGAGAACTTCGATCTGCTCTTTCCTCGTGGCCGTCGCGGGAAGGATCGGCGCTGACTTGCGCAGCGTCTCCACCCACTGGTAGTCGGCCGTGAGAAGAGCCCATTCCCTTTCGTTCGGGACGGTGGGCGGTCCGGCCGTGGAGCAGGCCGAAGCGGCAAGTGTGAGAAGCAGGAGCGCCTCAAGAGAGAGGGAACGCATGGATGGAGGCAATGAACAACTGATCATTGGACAATTGACAGTGAGAAGCAACACCACCACCGGCACGGTCAATTATCAATGATCAATTCTCCATTATCAATTCTCCATTATCCATTGTGGCGAAGGTTGTCGATCATCCCGATGACCTCTTTCTCCGTCGCCGCCCCGAACTCCGTGCGGATCTCGAAAATCCATCCGTACAGCAGCTCGTTGAGCACGTCGTTGACGATATGCGCCCGATCGGCGGAGCCCGACGAGATGAGGTTGTTCAGGAACTGGTCGAAATCGACCCGCCCTTCGTTCAACAGGTTCACTCCGCTCAAATACGGCAAGACCTCCGGCGAGAGATGCAGCACCACGCGGTCGATGAAATCGTAGGTATGATCGCCGATCTTCTGCATGACCAGGGCGAAGATGCGCTGGAATGCCGAGTTGTAGAGCTCGACCGTTTCTTCGAGCTGCATCTCCGACTCCACTGCTGCCCGGCGCGCACCCATCTCCTTCCTCTCCGCGTCCTCTAACAGATTGGCTGCGAAGAGTCCCCACACGATCCGGCAGGTGTCGAAGTTCGACAGGTAGCTCCGCTCGCACGCCGCGTTGATCGTGATCGGCTCGCTGAAGAGGGAGAAAAGGTAGCTCTCGTTCTCGTCGAGCGAGAGGCTGTAGACCCGCGATTCCGCATGAGGCACGTGGGCCAGCAGCCTCTCCGGCTTCCCGATCCCGCGCGCGATGAGCGACCAGTTCTGCAGTCGCCGGATGCCGTCGAGCACGAGGCGTTCCGTATTGAGCGGCAGCGTGATCACATCCGATGGAAACGACGACGTGAAATCGATGGTGTACCGGCCGGAGCGGCAGCCGATGGCGTCATGAATGATCTGCTGGGCCTGATGCTCCACCGCCCGGATGAGCCCGTCCGGCTTGAGGTAACCGAGGTCGCAGAGCACCGAGCCGATCCGCTTCGAGCTGACCAGCTTCTCCATGGCGTCGCTGTACTGGCGCAGGTCGATGTCGCCGCTGCGGAGGAGAATCTCACCGAGGGCGAGGTCAGGATCCGAGCTCGACGCATATCCGATCCGGCCGTCGAGAAAGTAGATGTCGTCGCGGCGCTGTGGCGATACCAGCGAGACAACAGCGGTCTCCCCACTCCGGATGAGCGAGCGGAAGAGGTCGGGAACCGTCATTTCCTCCAGGGTCCCCTGAATGCTGAGATCGTCGCTCATGCAGATCCGGATGCCCTTACAACGCTCAGACCGCTTTCGCATCGGGCGAGGAGGCGGCGATGCCGACGGCGTTCTTGGTCGTGCTCTTGACCTGATACATCGCCGCGTCGGCCTGACGAATGAGATCGTCCTTGTTCAGCGCATGCGTCGGGAAGCTGGCGATGCCGAAGCTGCCGGTGACCGTTACCTCGACATCGCTCTCCAGATGGAAGGGAGCGGCATTGATGGCCTTCCGGACGCGGGCCGCCACAGCTACGGCCTGATGGTGGTCGGTCTGGGGCAGGATGATGCAGAACTCATCCCCGCCGAAACGGACGACCTTATCGATGCCGCGGACCGCGCCCAGCACTCGCTTGGCGACTTCCTGGAGGGTCCTCGATCCGACGAGATGACCGTAGCTCAGGTTGACCGACTTGAGGTCGTCGAGATCGAGAAAGATGATGCTCACGATCGTTCCATATCGCCGGGCCCGCTCGATCTCCTCGTCCAGATAGCTCTCGAAGAACCGGCGGTTGAATGCTTTGGTCAGATCGTCACGCAGGGCAAGATCTCTGCTGCGTGTGAGGTTGTAGATGTTTCCGAGAACCCGGCCCACCATGGCCAGGTACTTCGACACCGCACTGGTCATCCGCGGCGTCACCATGTCGTCCGGCGCGAGGGGGATCCGCACCACACCGATCAGATCGTCGCCGACCTGCAGCGGCATGACCATCAGCCCTTCCCCGCTGGCCGGCTTCTCCAGTGCGAATCCCTCCGCAGAGCCGATGGCGCTCTGCAGCAGCGGAGCGGGGACGCCCGGAAGAAAATCGCCGCTCTCAGCAAAATCCTGATCGTTTGAAAAGGTCGCAGCGAACCGTTCGAGCTCTGGATCGTGCAGAAGAAGCGTTCCGCGAGAGAGTTGGAGCAGGCCGAGAATGGTCAGGGTGATCTTCTCCCAGACCTTGGCCGCGTTGGTCATGGTGGTCAGTTCCTGAAACTGTCCGAGATACTCGAGCTCATTCTCCAGCCCGGCAGCGCGGCCGGCAGCCTGGGCCCACGATATCGCTGCGCGAAGGATCGCTCCGGGACTGGACAGGAATTCGGCGCGGTCTACGTGCAACTCCCCCGGGCTCTGTCCGGCACCGGAATCACGGCCGGCGGTCAGGATGATCCGGACCGTGCTATCGGCCGCGACGCGAACCCCGCGAGCCGAATCGTCATCGAGAATTACGACGCAGGCTGACTCGTCCGGATCGTCCGTGAAGCGCACCTGCGGGCATGACGCGCGAAGAGCCGTCATCAAATCGCCATTCCGCGAGCAGACCGTGACTGTCTCAGTCAGCATCTTGTGCATTTTAGGCCATTTGGCCCCGCCGGCCTCATTCGGTTTGCGACTGCCTGCGCAGCGGTGCATTAGGATGACGATCTATGCGCCTCGCGCAAGTGCTTCTTATCGATCTAAACCTCTACGAACAGAAGTGCCAGCGACTCGATGCAGCAGCATTGGCCTCTACTCACGACATCATCCAGGTCGCCGTCGATCCCATTCGTTCCAATTTCGAGTCAATCACGGCAAAAGGACTATTGCGCAGGCTGCACGCTGCGCAGTGTGACGTGGCACACATCTACGGAAGCGCGCTGCCGCCGGCCATCGCCCGGCGGCTCGACGTTCCGTTCGTCGCTGCCAGCGAATTCGCCACCAGCCTGCCGTTCTGGCGGTCCGGCAAGCGCGTGGCGTCCAGAGCGATGCCGCCGGCCGGACCCGGCGCGATCTCCGAACCGGTCGATGACGAATTCCTACATCCGCCTGCCCGCCGTGGCCACGACGGTGAATGGATCGTCGGATCCGTCGGGCCGCATCGCCCCGGCATCCGCCGGATGCTCGAGCTCACGTTGACGCGTATCCACCGGTTCCGCGAGGACGTCTCGTGGCACCTGCTCGATGAGGCGCCCGCTCCGGAAGATCTAGCCGCTGTAGATATCTGGGTTGATCCAGCAGCGGATGATGGCGATGCCGATGGCTACACGGCGGAGGCCCTGGTCGCCGGCCTGCCTGTAATCGCCTCACGAACAGCAGTCAACCGCTTCCGCACGGATGAGGGACGAGCGGCCGTCCTGGTTCCACCCGGCGACCCGAACGAGTTGACTCATGCGATACTGACCGCCCTGTTCAAGCCGGAGACGATCGCAGGGCGTCTCGCGGCTGCACGGGAGCTTCAGCCGCGGTTCAGTCCGGCGCGCCGCGCCGAGGCTCTGGCCGCGGTTTATCGCGAACTAAGGCCACCATGACAAAGGAAATGCTGTCGACACTCGCTCCCGCACCGCGCCGCGCGATCGAGATCGCTCGCTCCGTAGCCCAGGAGAAAGGAATCCGCCCTTACCTCGTCGGAGGTCCGGTTCGCGATCTGCTGCTCGGCCGCCTGGCCATCGACATCGATCTCACCCTCGAGGAGGGGGGCTCGACTTTCGCGCGGTCTCTGGCCAAAGCGGTGGAAGGGAGAGTGCGCTCGTTTCCTCAATTCCTCACCTACAAGGTCCTCGCTGACGGATTGCCTGAGTTCGACATCGCCACAGCCCGCAGGGAGCGTTATCGGAAGCCGGGAGCCCTGCCGACAGTCACGGCCGGCAAACTGCGTGACGATCTGGTGCGGAGAGACTTCTCGATCAACGCCATCGCTCTCGATCTCGCGGACGAGACGCTGCACGATCCGACCGGAGGCGTTGCCGACCTTCATTCGCGTGTAATCCGCGTATTGCACGCCGGCAGTTTCGCCGACGATCCAACCCGAATTTTTCGCGCCGTGCGGCTGGCCTGCCGTCTCGGATTCTCGCTCGACGAGAACAGCGCCAGGCTGATGCACGAAGCAATCGACGATGGCGCGCTCAGCACGGTGTCGCGCGAGCGGCTGTGGCGGGAGCTCTTCCTGGCCATCGACGAGCCGAAAGCGCCTGCCATCCTCACGGAGCTTCGCCGCAACGGTGCCCTCGACCTGCTGGTCGGAGCGGCGAGGGATCACACCAGCCTCGAGCGGCGTCTCGAGCGCTCCCTCGACGAGGCGCAACGCGACGAAACGATCGACCGGTACGCCCTTTTCACCGGACTTCTGCTGGCAGGCACGGAGGGCGATGCCACGATGCTCGAAGGGACGGGGTTCTCTCACAAGCGACTTCGCAGTGTTCTTCAGATCGCCCGCGATCTGCCGGCGGTCGAGCGCGATCTGGAGCAGGCCGGCTCGGAGGCCCTTCGCTTCCGCATTTTCAAAGCGCAGTCGAAGGAGGCGCTCGCCGTCATGGCCGCCGATCGCTCGGGCATCGCCGAGGAGATCGTGCGCTTCCGATCGTTCCGTGAATTCAGCTTGCCGGTGAAGGGCAACGATCTTCAGGTCCCCCCGGGGCCTCACGTGGCCCGGGCTCTCGAGCGGACCCGCGAAGCGGTCTGGTTCGGCCAGATCACCCAGCAGGAAGCTCCCGCTTTTGCAACGAAGCTGGCCCTGAAGTATCTTAGCCGGGAAGAGCAATCCGGACCGAAATGACGCATCGCGCTGCGCGCTGGCTTCTCGCCACAATCCTGGCCCTTTCCGCCGGCCCGGTGTTTGGTCAGATCGCCACTCCTCCGAAATCCG
>JADGNX010000198.1 GCA_017883265.1 Thermoanaerobaculia bacterium | reverse complement strand
GGTACGCGGTGCTATGCGTTCAATCCCTTCACCGATACGCCGGTCGAGGGTGTGAACTGGGTCAAGGGCCCTTCCTTTGGCCAGCCGGTCAATCCGACCAATGCCACCACCGGCGGTGACTTCCAGCTGCCGCGTACTTACCGCTTCTCGTTCGGCGCCCGGTTCTAGCTCCGGTTCCATCGTTGCAGTAATCCGAGCCCCGGCATCGCGCCGGGGCTCTTTTTTTCTTTGAGGAGTCACGAAATTTGTTCTTCGTGCGCCGGCTTTCTTCTGCCGTGACTTCGTGCAGCTCTCCGCGGTGGCGGGCTACGGTGCTCGCCGCGCTGCTGGTCCTGGGATGCCGCGGCCATGAGCGGAAGTTGGTGCAGGCCGGATCGTATGCGGGATCGCCGATCCTTCTGATCTCGATCGACACCCTTCGCGCGGATCATCTACCGGCGTGGGGCTTTCAGGGGATACGCACGCCGAACATCGACCGCCTCCGTCGCGATGGAGTGCTGTTTCGCAACGCCTACTCGGCCTGTCCGCTGACCCTGCCGTCCCACGTCACGCTGCTTACCGGTAAGCTCCCGGCACAGACCGGAGTACGCGACAATCTCGGCTATGCAGTGAGCCCGACGGAAGGTGCCGCCCTTCCGCAGCTCTTCGCGAAGCAAGGCTACGCCACCGGAGCCGCGGTGTCGGCCTACGTATTGCGCGGAGAAACCGGTCTCGGACGGCTCTTCGCCTGGTACGAGGATCGCCTGCCATTCGAGCCTGGAGCACCACTCGGTGAGATTCAGCGGCGCGGCGCCGAAACGGTTGCGGTTGCCAGGGATTGGCTCGAGCAACATGGGAGCAAGCCGTTCTTCTTTTTCCTCCATCTCTATGAACCGCACGCTCCCTACACGCCGCCGGAGCCCTACCGTTCCTCGGCGCCCACGCTCTACGATGGAGAGATTGAGTATGCGGATAGCCTGGTAGGCGAGTTCGTCGACACGCTGGTCCGGAAGAAAATCTATGACCGGGCCATCATCGTGCTCATGAGCGATCACGGAGAAGGTCTCGGCGATCACGGGGAGAACGAGCATGGCATCTTCGTCTACCGTGAGGCCATTCATGTCCCGCTGATCATCAAGCTGCCACACAGCGACGGAGCCGGAGGCTCGATCGATGCGCCCGTGGGGCTGGTGGACATCCTTCCCACTCTTACAGCCCTTACCGGGCTGGCCACTCCGCCGGGGGTCAGCGGCAAGCCGCTTTTCGGCCCGCCGTCGCAACAGGGACGGAGCATCTTTTCGGAATCGATGTACGCGCGTCTGCATCTCGGATGGGCGGACCTCCGCTCGCTCACCAACGAAGAGCATCAATACATCGAGGCTCCTCGCGCCGAACTGTACGATTTGCGGAAGGATCCCGCGGAAAAGGTCAATGTCCTCGGCGATCAGCGACGTGTGGGTGCGGCGTTGCGGCGGGAGATTGACGGGTATGATCGCAATCTCACTCCACCCTCCACGGTCTCAGCCGAAGAGCGCTCCAAGCTGGCCAGCCTTGGCTACCTGACGCAGCCGACCACGGCGCCGGCCGGCCAACTTCCCGACCCGAAGGATCGGATCTCCGAATTCAACGCGTACGAGCGCACGTCCGAGCTGATGAACGGGGGCGACTACGAGCGGGCCATCGTTGCTCTACGGCAGATTCTCGAGAAGAATCCGCTCTTCACCGACGCAGCTCTGCGCCTGGCCAGGGCCTATGAGTCTGCGGGCCACTTTACTGAGGCAATAACGGTCTATCGCAGCGTTCTGGCCCGCGACCCTGCACTCACCGAACAGGTGTCGATTGGTCTCGGAACGACCTACCTGAACCTCCGCATGTACGCCGAGGCGCGGAGCCATGCCGAACTGGCCATCAAGTCCAACTCCGGTGGCGCACATCTGCTCCTTGCGCAGATCGATCTCGCCGCGAGCGACCCGCTTTCGGCCGAGCGCGACGCTCGTGCCGCCGCGGCTGATCCTCATTACCGCGCTCCGGCGATGCTTGCGCTTGCCCAGGCCCTGATCAAACAGAAGCGCTGCTCGCAGGCCCTCGAAGTGCTGGGCGGGTTGTCCGATGGCCCGCGGCCCTCCGGACTCGGAGCTCGCCGTGCCGATGCCCTGGTCTGTCTGGAGCGAATTCCGGAGGCTATCGCTGCCTTGCGCGATGAGATTGCCGCCGCCCCGACGAAGCGCGATGCGTACGGCCAACTGGCAGCGATCTACCTCCTGCAGCGGCAGCCTGACGAGGCCGAATCGGTGCTGGGGCAGATGGTGAGCAGAATTCCCTCCGAATCGAATGACCAATTTGCCGTGATGACGCTCCGGCACTTCGGTTACGCTGCCGCGGCGGAGCGGTGGGTGCGGCGCGCTCAGCCGGGACCATGAATGCGAAGTCCCCCAACCCTGCTCCGTGGCCCCGCTGATGCACAGCCCGATGTTCCGAGAACGACCATTATGAATCGCGCCAGCGTCGCTGCATTCATCTCTCTCGTCGTGTTGGGCGCCTCGTCGTGCCGCCGGAGCGAGACCACTGCGCGGGCGGGTCGTGTCCCGATAATCCTGATCTCCATCGACACGCTGCGCGCCGACCACCTCCCGATGTTCGGCTACAAGAACGTCGACACCCCCAACCTCGATGCCCTCCGGCACGACGGAATCCTTTTTACCAGCGCGTACTCCCACGTCCCGCTCACGTTTCCCTCTCACGTGACGGTGCTGACCGGCCGCATCCCACCTGCCAACGGCGTCCGCAACAACATCGGGTACAAGCTCGACCCCGGTGTTCCCACTCTTCCGCTGGTGCTGAAAGGCATCGGTTACGCGACGGGTGCGGCGGTATCGTCTTACGTTCTGCGCGGCAATTCCGGGCTGGCGCGTTCCTTCGACTCTTATGATGATCTGCTTCCCTTCAAAGGAGGCACGGCAGTCGGCGCGCTTCAACGGCCAGGAGCGTCCACAGCTCAGGCGGCCGAGGCGTGGATCGGGGCGCACAGCGGCAAGCCGTTCTTTTTCTTCCTCCATCTCTTCGAGCCGCATTCGCCCTACGAGCCGCTCGAGCCTTTCAAATCGCGGTACGCAAATCCGTATGACGGCGAGATCGCTACAGCCGACCAGATCGTTGGGGATTTCATCGCCTATCTCAAGCAGCATGGCGCTTACGACCAGGCGATCATCGTCTTCATGTCCGATCACGGCGAAGGTCTTTACCAGCACGGCGAGCCCGAGCACGGCATCTTTCTCTATCGCGAGTCTCTTCACGTTCCGCTCGTCGTGAAATTGCCGGGGAGCGAGCGCGCCGGGGAGACGGTCGGCAACCCGGTCGGCCTCGTCGACATCATGCCAACGCTGCTCGAGTTGACGGAAGCGAAGGCTCCCGCTGGTCTGAGCGGTACGTCGCTCCTTGCGCACAGGGCCGGAGCGCCGGCACGCCGCATCTACAGCGAGACTCTCTATCCGCGCATTCACCTCGGATGGAGCGAGTTGCGTTCACTGACAGGCCAGGATTACCACTTCATCCAGGCGCCAAAGCCTGAGCTTTACGACGTCATTCACGATCCGGGGGAGGCCACCAACGTTCTGCTCGATCACCGCCGCGTACAAGCGAGTATGAAGCAGGATCTCGATGCGTATGGGAGGGATGTCGAGCTTCCGACGCATATCAATCCCGAGGAAGCGGCCAAACTCGCGGCTTTGGGTTATCTCGGCTCTTCGGCGCCGGCGAGCAGCGGACCGCTGCCGGATCCGAAAGATCGCATCGGAGAAGTGGCCGACATGATGGCAGCCATGCGTCTGGTCAGCGAGGGTCAGTACGCCGGGGGCATCGCCGGACTGAGATCGATCCTCGCCAAGAATCCCCGGTTGTCCGACGCATGGAACCAGCTGGCGCTTGCGCTGGAGAGCACCGGTCACTATGAAGAGGCGGCCGACGCGTACCGGAAGGCGATTCAGATCAGTCCGGATCTCGCCGGCGAGTTCGGACTGTCGCTCGGATCGGTTCTCCTCAAGCTGGAAAAGTACGACGAGGCCGCCGCCCATGCCAGGCTGGGGATCAGGACAAACCCGGGCGGCGCGCACACGCTCCTGGCGCGGATTGCGCTCGCTCGCAAGGATTACGTCACCGCGGAGGCCGAGGCGCGCATCGCCATGAACGACGAGTACGCTCACTCGGCTGCTGGCGCCGTCCTGGCGCAGACGATGACGCAACAGAACAAGCTGCAGCCCGCGCTCGCTCTGGTCGACCAGATCTCGACTGAAGCGCAGGAGAAGCACCTCGGGTCGATCGAAGGGCTGGAGTTCACGCGCGGCGACATCCTTGCGCGGATGAATCGCTACAACGAGGCCATCGAGGCATTCAAGAGTGAGATCGCGGCCTATCCGCAAAGCAAACAGCCGTACGCGAATCTTGCGCTGGTGTACGCACTGGAGGGGAAACGGGACGAGGAGCAGGCGATTCTCGACCTGCTGGCCCGCAGCAGCCCGAACCGGCGGACCTATCTGTTCATCGCACGCACGCTCGAGCAGCTCGACGACCCGGGCGGCGCTGCCGCGTGGCGCAAGAGGGCCGAGTCTGCGAAACAATGAACCCGCGCTTCGCTGTGCCCGTTGGCGATTCGGAAGGGCGTTCGTCACGAGCGAGCGGGAGAGCGCCTGGGCTCCAGGAGGTTCGTGGTTCAGAGATAATGGTGGATTTCCGGAGACCATAGCCCACCAACAGGCTGCAGTCAACGGCAGGGGATCTGAGCCACATCGAGGCATCCTTGGTAGAGAAGCCCCACTCACTCCGTGGCAGCGATGTTCTCGATCACCTGCACGTCTTTGTCGGAGAGCTCGAAGCCCTCGATGTCGAGGTCCTCGCGCATGTGATCCGGATCGGTCGTCCCGGTCAGCGGGACCATGCCGGCCTGCAACGCAAACCGGAACACGACCTGAGCGGGAGTCTTGTTCGTTCGTTCCACGATGCTGCTGAACGCAGAGTGCCGCAGCTCGTTGACGTTCGCCGTGAGAAGCGAGAAGCCCTGATAGATGATGCCGCGCTCGCGGCAGAAGGCGCGGACGTGCCGGTCCCACCCGGTTGCGGCGAAGCAGCGGTTTTGAACGAACGCCGGGCGAACGGTGGCGCGCTCCCACAGCTCCGCGAGCTGGTCGAGTGCGACATTGCTGATGCCGAGATGATCGGTGCTGCCGCCACGCTGCAATTCCTCCATGGCCTGCCAGGCCTCGAGGTCGATCGCGCCGAGGCCGCGGCGCCGGGATGGGCCGTGGAGTACGTAGGAGTCGATCCGTTTGACCTGGAGGTGCTCCAGCGAGCTGGCCAGCGATTGCCTGACCTGCATCGCCACCGGGGCCGACTTCTCATAAGGCAGGCGATGGTCCTGGCCGTCGGCATACGTGAACTTCGTCTGCAGAAAGAGCTCGTCGCGCCGGACGATGCCATCGGCGACCGCGCCGGCGATCGCGGTCCCCACTCCTGCCTCGCAGTAATGCCGCCTCTGGTTCGCCGTGTCGATTCCTCGGAAGCCTGCTTCCAGAGCGAGTCGAACCAGACGCTCGGTCTCATCTTCTTTCCACGCCGTTCCATAGATGAATGTCGGCATCGTGCGGTCGTCAGCAGAGATCTTGAACGGCATTTGTGTTTTTCACAGCAGAGAAGGCTACTGCAAGCGAAGGAAACTCATCCTGGTGCGAATGGTACGATGAAGGTGTTCCCGAACGTGCAGAGCGCGATGGATACAGGACCGAAAAAACGATGCGTGGCCGCAAAGAAGCCTGGGGCGAAGCGACTGCCTTTCTCGCGCGCTTCCGCCGGACCGGGTGGGTTGACCTGGTACTCCTGGTCGGTACCACCGGCGTCGTGCTCGGTCTGGCTTCTCTTGCCGGTGAGTGGCGGACGCTTCGACCGGCTGTGCACATCGATCTGGCCCTTTCCGCTCTTCCGAGGTACACCTTCTATTCGCTCACACGCGGCCTCATCGCGTACGTCCTCTCGCTTCTCTTCACCCTGAGCTACGGCTTCTGGGCGGCAAAGGATCCCGTCGCCGAGCGCGTCCTCGTTCCGCTGCTCGATATCCTTCAGAGCATTCCGGTGCTTGGCTTCATGCCCGGAGTGGTTCTCGCGCTGGTGTCGCTCTTCCCGGGAAGCAACGTCGGTCTCGAGCTTGCCTCCGTGCTCATGATCTTCACCGGCCAGGCGTGGAACATGACGTTCAGCTTCTACCACTCGTTGCGCTCGATCCCGAAGGATCAGATCGAGGCCGCGACGATTTACCGCTTCGACTGGTGGCAGCGGCTGAAGTGGCTGGAGCTGCCGTTCTCCACCATCGGCCTGGTATGGAACAGCATGATGAGCATGGCCGGCGGCTGGTTCTTCCTCATGATCACCGAGTCTTTCGTGCTGGGCGACAAAGACTTTCGCCTTCCCGGCATCGGCTCCTACATGAGCGTTGCAGTCGCCAGAGGCAATGTGAGCGCGATGCTGTGGGCCATCTTCGCGATGGTCATGATGATCGTTGTCCTCGATCAGGTGCTTTGGCGGCCAGTCGTCGTCTGGTCCGAGAAATTTCGAGTCGAGGAAGGCTCGGATGAGATCCAGGCCTCATCCTGGTTCTACAACTGGTTGCGACGGTCGAGCATCGTCGAG
>JADGNX010000197.1 GCA_017883265.1 Thermoanaerobaculia bacterium | reverse complement strand
CCCGGCATCAAGAGTGAACTGCAATAGTGACGGGTAGATTGGATTGATTTACCCGCACCAGACCGCGGTCACGGCGTCAGGATGGTCGAGCGTGAAGCCGTCCTCTTCGAGGTCCCAGGCGATCACAGCGCCGTCGAGACGGCTGGCGGACATGTCGTCGAGAGCCAGACGAATGTCGCCGATGGCGATCAGATGGTCTCCGTCCATCGGTTCCGACGCCAGACTCAGACGGTAGCCGCTGCCGCCGCACCCGGTAGTGAAGGCGATCCGCAGTAGCTGACCATGGAGCTCCTCGCGCAAATGGAGCGCGGCATCGTCGCTGACCGAGATTCGCGGTGTCATCGTCAGGAGCCAACGGCGGTTCCAGGTCGCAGATTCCAGCGCGTCCGGTCGTCTTCCCGGGCCTTGGCCCGAGTCCACGCCCGGTTCTTGACTCCCAGATTTCAAATCTGTTTGGGTAGGTCTACGTGACGCCATGGACTATGACCGATTCCGCGTCTTCGCGCTTGTACCAGTCGGGATAGATGCGGATCAGCTCGAGCTCGCGCTCCAGCATGACGATGTGAGCGCGCTTTGCGGCGCCGAGGTAGATGAGGATGTTGCGGTCGGCCGGGGCGGCGCTCCGCGTCAGCTCGGCGAGCTTCCGCTCCATGGTCCGTTCGCGGGCGATGAGGAATTCGGTCATCTCGCGGTAGGAGAGGTCGCCCTCGAGCATGTCCTGGAAGAGAAGATCGCCGCCGAGGGTCACGCGGACGCGCGACGCGCCGAGTGAGAGGTACTTGACCTCCAGCAGATCGCGGGCCTCGCGCTCATCGACGGCGAAGTGCTTGAACATCATCATCGTCATCGGGTTGGGCAGGATCTCAGCCAGCTTCTGGAAGGTCTTGTAGGCCTCCATCGTGTACTGAAAAATCAGACCGAGCTGCTGGTCGGTGATGCGTGTGGAAGTTGCTTCTGTGGAGGTCATCGTTACTCCCGTTTCCGATTTTCCGCGAGCGTCTGTGCGCGCTTCAGAGTGTAGCCGCACAGACAGCACAGACAGAAGTGTCTGTGCTACATCATTCGATTTTAGCCACTTTTGCCACGAGGTCGCCCAGCAGTTTTGCCTGGCAGCTCAGGCGGTACGGCGCCTCGAGCTCCTTGTAAGTCTCATCGGGTGTCGGCGGGCTGAGCTGATCCCATCCTTCCACGATCTCGATGCGGCACGTGCCGCAGGCGCCGTCGCCACCACAGACGTGGCTCAGGGCGATCTTCATCTCGATGGCGCACTGCAGTACCGTCTTTCCGGCGGAGAAATCCGCGGATGTGGCTTCATCGATGAACGTGAGTCGAGGCATCCGAAGGCTCTGCGGCTGTGGCCCTGGCGGCCTGGCCGCCGGATTGTACGGCACGGTGTGCCATATAGGAACTTCGCACCAGCGGCGCCGATTCGACGTGATGGAACCCCAGCGCGCGAGCCTCATCGCCAAGTGCCTCGAACTCCGCCGGGGTGTAATACCGCCGCACGGGATGGTTTCGTTCGCTCGGAGCCAGGTACTGCCCCATGGTGAAGATGTCCACACCGGCATCGCGCAGATCGCGGGCCACGGAAAGGACCTCCGCTTCCGTCTCACCGAGCCCCAGCATGATGCTCGACTTGGTCAGCATCGAGGGCGCCCGCTCTTCTCCCGCCCAACGCAGGATGTCCAGCGATCGCCCGTACTTCGCCACCGGCCGGACCTGAGAATAGAGGCGCGGGACGGTCTCGATGTTATGCGCAAGCACCTCCGGGGCGGCCCGGAGGATCACCCGGAGCGGCTCGCGCTTCCCTTCGAGATCGGAAATCAGGACTTCGACCGCTGCTCCGCTCCGCTCCCGAACCGCGGCGATGGTGCGAGCGAAGTGCACTGCGCCCCCATCGGGGAGGTCATCGCGGTTGACCGTGGTGATGACGGCGTGCCGTATGCCCATGCGCTCCACAGCCTCGGCCACACGATCCGGCTCGCCGGCATCCGGAAGAAGGGGCACTCCTTTCCCGACCGCGCAAAACGTACAACGCCGGGTGCAGATCTCGCCGAGGATCATGAACGTCGCTGTTCCAGCGTTCCAGCATTCGAAGATGTTGGGACAGCGCGCTTCCTGACAGACCGTGTTGAGTGCGAGATCGTTCATCAACCGGCTGACCGGAAGCTGCTGGAGGTTTCCCGGCACCCGGATCCGGAGCCAATCCGGGCGGATGCCTGCTCGCTTATTCATGGCAATGCCGCCTCTCTCTCGCTCGAAAGGATTGCTTCCACCCGTTCGAGGGCCTCGCGATCATCGCTCCATCGGATCTTTTCATATGCCTCGGCGAAGGTAAACCACGCGTGGTCGTCGTGCTCCTCGCGGTCAATACGGATCGGAAGGCGCGAATCGATTCGGGCGCTGTAGCCGATCTCGTCTGCAAAGATCGGAGCCGGGTACTTGGCCTCGAGAAACTGCGACTCGATCAGAAACGATTGCTCCAGCCCCAGTTCCTCCGGCTCCGCGCTGAGTCCTGTCTCTTCGGCAAGCTCGCGACGGGCCGCGGCCAGCGATGCTTCGCCCGATTCGATCGAGCCGCTGATCGGCTGCCAGAAATTGCCTCGCTCCGGCCGGCGGTGGAAAAGGAGGACCCGCTCGCCATCGTGCACGACGATCTTGACTACGCGGATGGTGGCATCGACCGGAACCATCGTGCGCCGAAAGACCGAGGCGAAATGCCCGAGGAGCACCGTCTCCACCTCGTGCAACTCCACCTCGCGTCCGATCTGACGGGCCATCGAGGTCACTCCGCTGCCGGCCAGCCCGCAGGGGGTGATGAAGCGAAAGGGGTCGAGGTTGGTGTTCACGTTGAGCGCGACACCGTGCGAGGTGACCCAGCGCGCGATTCGTACGCCGATGGCAGCGATCTTGTCGTTGCCGACCCAGATACCGCGCTTCCCCTCTTCGCGGGTCGCAGTGATCCCGAAGTCGGCGACGGTCCGGATCAGCACTTCCTCCAGCTTCGTCACGTACTTACGGATATCGCGAGCCCCTTCGCCCAGATGGAGGATTGGATAGGCGACCACCTGGCCGGGGCCGTGATAAGTGATGTCTCCGCCCCGGGTGGCTTCGAAGAAGCGGATTCCTGCGGCGCGAAGCGCCTCGGGGGTGACGAGGAGATTGGCGACGTCGCCACCGCGTCCAAGCGTGATCACGGGGGAGTGTTCGAGAAGCAGGAGCTGATCGTCGAGCGCGTCGCGCTGACGCATTTCGACCAGTTTCTGCTGCATTCGCATTCCATTTTCATACGTGACGACGCCGAGGCGCCGCACCTGACAGGTCCGCATTCTTCCTCGTATAGCGGATTCCGGGGAGAGCGCATTCCCTCTTTGCCGGGGCTAGGCTCTTGAACATGGAGAATGTGCTGCATGTGAGTCGCATTTCGAAACCAGAAACCAGAAACCAGAAACCAGAAACCAGAAACCAGAAACCAGAAAGGCCTTCTTCTGGTTTCTGGTTTCCGGTTTCTGGTTTCCACATCTCGTTGCCCGTGCTAGAGCGTGAACTGCCCCTCTTCGATCACCTCGCGGATCCGGGCCATGAACTGGTCGGCCACGGAGCCGTCGATGAGACGGTGGTCGAAAGTCAGCGCGAGGATGCAGATCGAGCGGATGGCGATTGAATCGCCCTCATCGTTGGTGACGACTACGGGCCGTTTCTTGACCCCGCCGACGCCGAGGATGGCGACCTGGGGCTGATTGATGATCGGCGTTCCGAAGAGGCCTCCATAGATGCCGGGGTTGGTGATGGTGAACGTCCCTCCCTGCACGTCATCCGGGCTCAGTTTCTTCGTCCGTGCGCGCTCTCCCAGGTCGTTGATCGAGCGAGCCAGGCCGAGGATGTTCTTCTCGTCGGCGTTCTTGAGAACCGGAACGATGAGACCCCACTCGAGGGCCACGGCGATGCCGATGTTGAGATCGCGGTGATAGATGATGTTGCTCTCATCCATGGAAGCGTTGAGCACCGGATACTCGCGCAGGGCCGTGATCACCGCCTGAACCACGAACGGCAGGTATGTGAGCTTGACTCCGCGCTCGGCGAACTCTTCCTTGAAGCGCTTGCGCAGCCGGTCGATGAGCGTGAAATCGACCTCGAACACGGTGGTCACATGGGCCGAGGTCTGCTTGGAGAGGACCATGTGATGGGCGATCCTCTTGCGCATCACCGAGAGGGGCTCGATCCGGACGCTCTCTCCGGAAGCGAACGACATGGCGGCAGGGCGCTCGGAAGGTGCCGGCGGTTTCCCCGCGGGCGTCGGAGCTGTCGATGTCTCGGGAGTGGACGGCTGCTCGAGATACTGGAGAATGTCCTTCTTGGTGACGCGTCCGGAGACGCCGGAGCCCTGCAGTTGAGAGATGTCGACCTCGTTCTCTTTGGCGATCTTTCGAACCAGAGGCGATGATTTGGTCCGCCGCCGCTCGTCGAGAGATGTGACGTTCTGTTCGATGGGGGCCGGTTGGCTCTGGGAGGGCCTCGCCGTCGTTGGGGCAGCTGGCTGCTTCGGCACCGCCGGCCCGCTGACGCCGGTCGCTTCCTGCGATATCTCGTTCGCCGCCGTGGTGTTCGGGGCCTGTTGCGGCGCGGGCCCGGGAGGTTCCGGCTTTGCAGCGATTTTCGGCTCGGGCGCGGCCGCTGGCGCTGCGGATGGCAGTGAAGGAGCGGCAGCTTCTCCTTCCGCCGTCAGACGGGCCACGACGGAGTTCACGGCGACCGTCTCTCCTTCCTGGACCAGGATCTCGGAGAGAACACCGGCAACAGGGGAGGGAATCTCGGCATCGACTTTATCGGTGGAGATCTCCAGGAGCGGCTCATCGCGGCCAACCTTGTCACCGACCTTCTTGATCCATTTGATGACCGTTCCTTCGGCGATTGACTCACCCATCTGGGGCATGACGACGTCTGTAGCCATTTGATCTCTGTCCTTTTCGCAATGCGGATGCTGGGGATTCAGGGCCTCGTTCCCGGGTCTGGATCGCGCAAAACCAGGTCGGCGCGGCAGGGAACAGAGGCCGGGCTTCGCTTTGTAATGCAAATCATGAGCGCGGGCAACTATATCGGTTGTGGCTGCGTCGAAACTCCGGATCGCGGGATGGGATGTCTGCTTACCGCCGGGCTACAGGAGCATCTCATGTTCCATGAAACCGGCTGGAGGATCGCATGCGGGCTACGTCGGCTTTTCTCGTCATTGCTTCGATTGCCACTCTTGGGGCGGGATGCGCGTCTCACCGGGCAATCCGGACCGTCCAGCGCTTTCGCGCGGCCAGTGCCGCCGGCGACGCCGTGGCCGCGCGCGCCTGCCTCGCTCCCGATGCCCGGATGTGGTTCGACCGGAAGACTGGGCCAGGTGACCCTCTTGGATTCGGCGGTGGTCGGTGGGACCACTGGGACCGCTACTTCCACGGCAGGACGATGGTCAGTGAGTGGGAGGTTCATGGTCACGACGTCACGGGCGTGGTCCATGAGACGAATGATCTCTACCACCTGCTCGACTGGATCGGCAAGCCATACCGCCTGACCTGGACGCTCGACGAGAGAGGCCGTATCAAAGAAGTGCTGCTCGAGAGCATTCCGGGTGCCAGGGAGCGATCGAACCGAATGCCGGAGTTCAAGAGATGGGCAGCCGAACATCATCCGGAAGAGCTCGCGTATCTGCTGCCGAACGGACAGATGAATCCGGACGGCGACCGGGCGGAACGATGGCGCGCCATTCTCGTGGAATGGCGGGCCGCGATGGGGCTTCCGCCGGTGCAATGACGTTCCACGAGCAGATGAAGTGGAGCGGCGGGCGCTTCGCCCGCCGTGTCAGATTCCCTGAACACCATTCTCCGCGGCGCCCCGGCGCCCGAGAGCGGGCGCCACTCCACTGAACCTTCTCAATACGCCAGCAGCTCTCGCGCGGCGGCCAGCACTTTGTTCTTGTCGGGAAGATAAAACGCTTCCAGCGGCGGCGAGAAGGGCGACGGGGTGTCGAGCGAGGCTACGCGCTTGATCGGAGCGTCGAGATAGTCGAAGGCCTTTTCCGCGATCCGTGCTGCCAGCTCTCCGCCGAAGCCACCGGTGAGCGGTGCTTCGTGGAGAATGATGGCCCGATTGGTTTTTGCGACGGAGCTCAGGATGGCCTCTTCATCGAACGGAAAGAGGGATCGGAGGTCGATGATCTCCACGCCGACGCCGTCTTTCTCCAGGTCGCGCGCGGCATCTTCCGCAACATAGACCATGGCCCCCCAGGTGATGATCGTGAGGTCGTTCCCTTCGCGGCGCACCGCGGCCTTGCCGATCGGCGTCACGTAGTCATCGTTCGGCAATACTTCCTTGATGCGGCGATAGAGAAACTTGTGCTCGATGTAGAGCACGGGATCGTCGTCGCGGATGGCGGCCTTGAGCAATCCCTTGGCGTCGCGGGCGGTCGCCGGAGCGACGATCTTGAGTCCCGGACGGTTCATGAAGATCGATTCCGGATTGAGCGAGTGAAACGGACCGCCGTGTACGCCTCCTCCTGCCGGACCTCGCACGACGATGGGACAGCCGCTACCGACGCGGTAACGGGAGGTGGCCGTGAAGTTCGTCAGAATGTCGAAGCCGCAGGAGATGAAGTCGATGAATTGCATTTCGGCGATGGGACGCATCCCCATGAGCGCCGCCCCCGACGCCGCCCA
>JADGNX010000196.1 GCA_017883265.1 Thermoanaerobaculia bacterium | reverse complement strand
TCGGGCGCGGGGCCCGGGAAAGACTTAAAGCTCCTCTCGAACGCATCGCACAGATGCTCACGAAACTCATCAGATCCGAGGCCTCACTGAATGAACCACCCGCGCCCGCGCCCGCACCCGAGACCGGCCTTTGTCGTTTAGACTCTGAGAGGGATCCTCAGACTTCAGCTGCAGGAATCCAAACCGCTTCCCTTTCCCTCTTTCGGACATGTTTCGCGACTTCTTCGGCTTCAGGGATCGCCCGTTCGGCAAGACGCCGAACCCGGCGTATTTGTATGAGAGTCCCCAGCACCGGGAGGCGCTGGCGCGGCTGGAGTACGCGGTCGAGGAAAAGGAGCTGGCTCTTCTGACCGGCGACATCGGTTCGGGCAAGACCACGCTCTCGCGCGCCCTGATCGACCGCATCGGCGAGAGCCGGCCGGTCGTCCTCCTGATCAACCCGCGGTTCACGCCGTCGCAACTGCTTCGGGCCGTGGCCGTCGGTCTGGGTATCCAGCCGAAGCATTTTCGCAATGACCTGCTGGATCAGATCCACACGGCTCTCTACGAGCTGTATGAACAGAAGCGCGAGCCTCTTCTGATGATCGACGAGGCCCAGCTCATCCCGCACAAGGAGACCTTCGATGAGATCCGCCTGCTGACAAATTTCCAGCTCGACGACCAGAACCTCCTCTCGGTCATCCTCATCGGGCAGCCCGAACTGGAACGCCGTCTCCAGCGCCTGCCCTACGCCGCCCTCCGGCAGCGGATCGGGATGCAATACACCCTGGGTCCGCTTCCTCCGGAGGAGACCCGGGCCTACGTCGAGCACCGCATCGGCGTGGCCGGCGGGATGACGAATCCGTTCGACCGGTCGGCCATCGAGGAACTGCACCGGGTGACCGGCGGAATTCCGCGGCTGATCAACACCGTGGCTACGACTGCGCTCCTCGATGCCTTCGGAGACGACGCGGCGATCGTCGATGGAGCCCGGATCACGGCAGCGGCGCGCGACCACCGTATCATTGCCGGCGAGGGCTCAGCGCGTGGTTGATCTGGTGAAAATCCGCCGGAAGGCCAAAGCGAAGCTGGCGAAGGACCTGGCCGGCGAATCGGGAGAGAACGCAGCGGCAGGCGAGACCGGGCAGGCGCCGGCTCCCGACTTGCCCGCCGCCATCCTCCCACCCCAGGGCTCCTCCGCGAAGCCGGCTCTTCCGATCCCGGCGGGGCAGCCCTCATCCTCGGTCGAGGGCCAAAGCGATGGCGCTAATCGAGAGGGGCAGCGCGACGATCTGCCGGCTGCATTGCGAACGACCGCCGATGCCGTGGCAAAGCTCGAGGCCTTCAAGGATCGCGTCGGCCGGGGAGGGGACGTCGAGCCCGACGCCGACGAAGCCTCAGAACAAAAAGAGGTGGAGCTCGAGCTCCTGACCTTTCT
This sequence comes from Thermoanaerobaculia bacterium, assembly GCA_017883265.1. Lineage (GTDB taxonomy): Bacteria > Acidobacteriota > Thermoanaerobaculia > Gp7-AA8 > Gp7-AA8 > JADGNX01. The sequence goes on along the minus strand of JADGNX010000196.1, from coordinate 5,289 downwards.
GGTGGCCGGCGAGATCTATGCCATCGACATCGAACAGATCGTGGAGATCGTACCGCCGCGCACGCCGACCCGCGTCCCCAACGCAGAGCCAGGCGTTCTCGGGATCATCTCGCTTCGCGGAACCATTGTGACTGTCGTCGATCTCGGCCGCCGCCTCAACCACCCCGGCCTTCCTCTTACAGCCGACGCCAGGATGATCGTCGTGGCCCGCCATGGTGAGACCGCGGCATTCACGGTCGACCGCGTGCTGCGGGTGGTGTCGTTCAGCCCGCACGCTCTGGAGTTCACTCCGTCAGTCGAAGGGGCCGAGTATCACGACTACATCATGGGGGTGTTCCGGCAGGATTCGGCTCTGACGATCCTTCTCGACATCGACAAGGTACTATCCGCCTAGCTGTCATGGAAATCACCTGTAAGAAGTGCTCCGCCGTCTTCCGCGCCGTCATCGATCTGCCGTTGGCGGGTCCGGTGAGAGTGGCCTGTCCGGTCTGCCGTCAACAGCTCACGCTGCGCCCGGCACCATCGACCGAGGTGACGCCTCCGCCGCGCCCGGCTGTGAAACAGCGGGAGGCCGTCATCGTCGACGAGCCTCGGCCGTTCCGCGCGTTTCTGGGAGCGCAGCTTCAGAAGCTCGGATTCAAGGTCACTCTCTTCGACACGGGCGAGCCGGCCCTGGAATTCGTGGGCCGGACGTCCGCCGCGCTGGTCATCGTGAATGTCTATCTCAAGGGCAATCGTCTGGGGGTCGACCTCTCGGAGGACATCAAGAACGACCCACAGCTGAAGTCGACGCGCGTGGTCCTGATCGGTGCGCTGTTCCGGGCCAACCGTTTCCGCGCCAATCCAACGAATCTGTATGGTGCCGACGAGTACATCGAAGAGCAGATCCCGGAGAAGGAGTTTCGCCAGATCATCCGCAAGCTCTTTCCCGAAGTCAGCCCGACTGTCGAGCACCCGACCGAGACCCTGGAGCACGAAGACGCCCGGCGCCTGGCGCGTCTCATCCTTTCCGACATCATCATCTACAACACGGCCAAGGTCGAGCAGGGGATCCGCGACGGCTCGTTCTTCGACCTGCTCGAGCGGGAGATCAGCGAAGGGCGCCAGTATTTCGACTCCCGGGTGGAGATGCGGGTGCGCCAGAACAGTGAGATATTCAATGAGACGCTCCGGCAGTTCGTGCTGATGAAGCGGGAGGAGCTCGGGCGAACTTCCACGGCCTGAGCCTGAGATGCCAGTCGACGAGCAAGTGACCGCGCAGGCGCGGTCGACCGACGCGGACGTGCGGCAGAGAGCCGCACAGAGCGTGGCTACGACGTTCGAGGAGCGTGACTTTCCTCTGGTCTTCGAACTTCTCGGCGACCGTGACTGGCGGGTACGCAAGACCATCGTCGAGGGGTTGATCCGGGATGCCAGGCAGGAAGTCGTCCAGGGTCTGATCCGGGCCCTCTCCGATTCCGACAACGCCGGGAAGCGAAATTCGGCGACCGAGGCCCTCATCCGCATCGGCGATCGGTCCATCGATGCGATCGTCGATCATCTCGACGAGGAGAAGGATGTCGATGTCCGGCTCTCTCTGGTCCACCTGCTCGGCGATCTGCGCAACAGCATCGGGTTTGCCACGCTGCTCGATCTGGTCGGTTCGGAGAGCGACGTCAACGTGGCCTCGGCTGTCGTCACGTCGATCGGCCATTACCGGGATGCCGCCGCTCTCGGGCGGCTGCTGCCTCTGCTCCGGCAGGACGATCTCTGGCTCAGGTTCCACGTCATCGAAGCGGTCGGGGAGATCGGAGATCGCAGCGCACTGCCGGCCATCCTCCCGCTGTATGAGGAGAAATCGCTTCGCAAACCGATCCTCGAGGCGGTCGGGAAAATCGCCGACGTGGGGACCATCGGCTTTCTGATGAAGATCATTCAGGAGGAGCCGAAACTGAATCTTACGGCTCTGCGGTCCCTGATCCGAATCGCTGACGCGGACAAGCCGAAGATCGTCAAAGCCAACGAAGCGGAACTGATCCAGCGGAAGTTTCGGGAGTCCTTTCCTCCATCCAAGATCGATCCGTTGATCGAGCATCTCCGTTCGACTCCGAAGCGCGAAGTCAGGCAGTTCATCCTCAGATTTCTCGGCTGGTCCCGCGATCCGCGCGCCGTGCCGCTTCTGCTGCGATACCTCGAGGAGCCCGATACGGCCGAGGAGGCGGCGCAGGGCCTCATCGATTTCGGCGCTGCAGGCTGCGAGGCCATCCTGGAGAAGCTTCGAGCGGCCGAAGAAGACGACGTCATCGCGCTCCTCCTTCGCATCATCAATGCCATCGGCGGGGCCGAATCGACGACCACGATTCTGCATTTCCTCGATCACGACAATCCGGCCATCCGGCGCATGGCCATCGAAGCGCTGGGGCAGCTCCTCGACCCGAGGTCCATCGACTATCTCCTGGCACGCCTCGATGACGACGATGTCGCCGCGCAGCAGGCCGCCGTCAACTCGGTCACGGCACTGGTCGGCGCATTTCCCGAGTGTAAGAACGATGTCCTGACCAGGATCCGCCGGCTTCTGGGCTCCGCGTCGGTGCCGGCGCGCCTGAACTCGCTCTCGCTTTTCGTGAACATTCAGGGAGAGGGATTTCCGGACGAGCTCCTGCTGGCCTCGAAAAACAGCGATCCGACCATACGTCAGAGAGCCGTATTTCTGATGGGGCGCTTCAGCGAAGAGCGTTTCGCCGATCAGCTCGTTCTCTCGCTGGCCGACGAATCGGCAGCAGTGCGGCTGGCGGCCATCAACGCCATCCTGAAGCTGCGCCCATCCAACGGGATCGAGCCGCTCATCAGCTCGTTGGAGGATGGCGAGGTGTGGATCCGGGCCGCCGCGGCGCAGGCTCTTGGCGAATACCGCGATCCCAGGGCGGTCGAGCCGTTGTTGCAGCACCTGGACCACGATCCACCTCCGGTGCGCATCGCCGCCATCGAGGCCCTCAGCCGGTGCGGCGATGCCTCGGTGCGCGAGCGGCTCTACCGCTGCCTCGACGATCCCGACCTCGAGATCCGGCGCGCCGCGGTGCTGGCGCTTTCGCGAGCCGCAGGCGACGACGCTCTGGTTCGTACGCTGGGGGCCATGACCGACGGCGACTGGAGAATCCGCGCCGCGGCAGCCGCTTCTCTCGGCATGCGTGGCGACATCCGCGCTCTCGAGCCGCTGCAGCAGATCGTGCTGGAGGATCCCGACGTTTACGTGCAGCAGGCCGCGGTGCAGGCCATCGAGAAAATGCCCGATCGGTCGTCGTTCCCCGTGCTGCTCAAGGCGCTCGAGAATCCGGCCATCCTCGACGAAGTCTCAGACATTTTCATCAAGCACAAGGCCATCTATCGACAGCTGCTGGAAGAAGCCTGGCGCACCGCGGACAGCAGAGGCGAAGTGGTCATCGCGGCCATTCTTCATGCCATGAAGCGGCGGGATCTGCCGTGACCCCGTTCATCTTCTCTGCAAACCATCATCTCGACCTGCCTGACGATGTATTCCGCCAGCTGCGCGACGAGATTTACAGGCGCACAGGGATGTTCTTTGCCGATACCTCGAAGTACCTGCTGCAGAAACGGCTTTCGCCCCGGGCCCGCGAGCTCAACTTCGACTCGTTCCAGAAATACTTCTACTTCCTTCAGTACGATCCACGAGCCGAGGCGGAGTTCGATCAGATCTACGACCTGGTCACCACGAACGAGACCTATTTTTTTCGCGAACCCGCTCAGCTTCAGGCCTTCACCGAAGAGATCGTCCCGGACATCCTTCTGCGCAAGGCCCTCCGGAAGGTCCGCATCTGGTCGGCCGGATGCTCCTCGGGAGAAGAGGCCTATACCATCGCCATGCTCCTGGAAGAGGCGGGATACTTCGAGAAAGCGGCGTTCGAGATCTTCGCCAGCGATATCAATCAGCAGGTACTGACGCGTGCCCGTCGCGGCGTGTATCGCGACAGCGCCTTCCGGGCCACCGCCATCGATCTCCAGCAGAAGTACTTCACCCGTCAGCCCGATGGCTCATGGCGTATCAACGATTCGATCCGCAACCGGGTCTCGTTCGGCCGTCTGAATCTCTATGACCAGGCCCGCGTCTCTCTGCTGGGCTATCTCGATCTGATTTTCTGCCGCAACGTCATCATCTATTTCGACGAGAAATCGAAGAAATCGGTCATCGGCAACTTCTACAGCCGGCTGGTCGATGGCGGCTATCTTCTACTCGGACATTCCGAATCGCTGGTGTCGCTCTCAACCCAGTTCAAGCTGCGCCACCTCAGGCACGACATGGTGTATCAGAAGTGAGCGACCGGCCGCAGCCACCTTCCGAGATCCTGACCATGATCAAGGTGATGGTGGTCGATGATTCTGCGTACAACCGGGTCACCATCTCGAAGCTGCTGGATTCGGCGCGCGACATCCGCGTGGTGGCCACTGCCGTCAACGGTGAGGATGCCATCAGGCAGGTCATGAAGCACCGGCCCGATGTCATCACCCTCGATCTGGAGATGCCGGTGATGGACGGCTTCGCCTTCCTGCGCTGGCTCATGGTCACGCTGCCGACCCCGGTCATCGCCGTCTCCTCACGCTCGAGCGACCGCAGCGTCTTCAAGGCTCTGGAACTGGGGGCCGTCGACTTTGTAGCCAAGCCGGGAGGGAGGATCTCGGCGCAACTCGAACAGATCGGGACCGATCTCATAGCCAGTGTCCGTCAATGCCGCCAGATCCGCATCGAGAACGTGAGCGCGCGACTGGCCCGGCAGGAGGAGGCGCCGCCTGCGATCGAAGAGTCCGGTCGCGCCGTCGTGGGCATCGAGCTGGTCGTCATCGGTTGTTCGACCGGCGGCCCGCCGGCCATTCAGTTTCTCCTGGAGACTCTGCCACTGTTGCCCATACCCTTGGTGATCGCGCAGCATATGCCCGCGATCTTCACGCGGTTATTCGCCGAGCGGGTGAACAAGCTGACGCCATACACGGTGAAGGAGGCACAAGACGGGGAGACGCTTCAGCCCGGCTTCGCCTACGTCGCCCCGGGCGGGTGTCAAACCGAAGTTGTCCGATCGGGTGACAGGCTTCGAGTGGCCACGTACGACGCACTTCTCGAGGACCTCTACGCGCCGTCGGTCGATCACCTCTTCTCCACCGCCAGCGACGCCTGCGGCCCGGCGCTCATCGCGGTGGTGATGACCGGGATGGGTGACGACGGTGCGGGAGCGATCCGCAAGGTGCGCGAGAACGGAGGTCGCACTCTGGCCGAGGCGGAGTCGAGCGCGGTCATCTTCG
>JADGNX010000195.1 GCA_017883265.1 Thermoanaerobaculia bacterium | reverse complement strand
CGTCTACCTCGGCCTCTATGCTCTTCAGCATCGCGGTCAGGAGAGCGCTGGGATCGCCTCCGTGTCGCGCGCGCAGACCCTCTCCGACGGCAACATCGGGATGGCTGGAGCGACTACCGGCACCGGGGAGCGCTTCATCGTCTCGGGAACTCCGCAGATCCACATGGAAAAGGAGATGGGCTACGTCGCCGAGATCTTCACGCTCGACCGTCTGGCTCGCCTGCCGGGCGACACGGCCATAGGGCATGTGCGTTACTCGACCGCCGGCGGCTCAATGCTCTGCAACGCCCAGCCGCTCGTGGCCTCGACGAACAAAGGGGCCATTGCGGTGGCGCACAACGGCAACCTGGTCAACGGCAACGAGCTGCGGCGTGAGCTCGAGGCGCAGGGGGCAATCTTCAACAGCATGTCGGACACCGAGGTCATCGTGCATCTCATCGCGCGTTCTCGCGCCGCCAATCTCGACGGAGCGGTGATCGAGGCCTTGTCGCAGGTCAAGGGGGCTTACTCGCTGGCCATCATGACCAGCGGCAAGATCTACGCGGCCCGCGATCCGTACGGCTTCCGTCCCCTCGTGCTCGGCCGCATCGACGGTTCGCTCGCTGTTTCTTCGGAAACCTGTGCCTTCGACCTGATCGACGCCGATCTGCTGCGGGAAGTCCGCGCTGGCGAAGTCGTCGTGCTGGAAGCTGATCCCTTGAATCCCGGGAGCAACGCCTTCCGCGTCCTCCATCAGTTCCCCTCCCCGCGCGAGGCGCGCTGCATCTTCGAGCATGTCTACTTCGCCAGGCCTGACTCGATCATCTTCGGCAACAACGTAGCCGAGACGCGCAAGCGCTTCGGGGCCAGGCTGGCCCGCGAACATCCGGCCGATGCCGACATCGTCATTCCGGTTCCCGACTCCGGCGTCTTTGCCGCGGTGGGTTACGCTCAGCAATCGGGCATTCCGTTCGAGTTCGGTCTGGTCCGCAATCACTACGTCGGCCGGACCTTCATCGAGCCGAAGCAGTCGATCCGCCATTTCGGGGTGAAGGTGAAGCTGAATCCTGTCCGCGACATCGTGGCCGGCAAGCGCATCGTGCTCATCGACGACTCGATCGTGCGCGGCACCACGTCGAAGAAGATCGTCCGGATGCTGAAGAATTTCGGAGCGCGTGAGGTGCACATGCGCATCTCATCCCCTCCGACGACCGGACCGTGTTACTACGGGATCGACACGCCGCGGCGGAAAGAGCTGATTGCGAGCAACGCGTCGATCGAGACCATTCGTGAGTTCATCGAAGCCGACACCCTCGGCTATCTTTCGGCCGAAGGGATGCTGGAAGCAGTGCGCAATCCCGGCGAGAACCCGGAGCGCCTCTACTGCACCGCCTGCTTCACCGGCCGCTATCCGATACTCAATGAGGAGACGGAGCTGGTGGGAGCGGCCACGACGTAGAGCTCGAAGAGACGCACAGACAGAAGTGTCTGTGTTACAGGTCCGCCTCAGCTCGCAGCTCTCACACCGTTCCGCTCGGCGACCTCCACGATGGCCGTGATGGCGCGGTCGAGTTGTTCGCGGGTGTGCGCCGCGCTGATCTGGCAGCGGAGCCGGGCCTGCCCCTGCGGCACGACCGGGAAGCCAAATCCTGAGACGCAGACGCCGCGATCCAGCAGTTCCTTCGACATGCTGATGGCCTTGGCCGTGTCGCCTACGATGATCGGAACGATCGGGTGGATCCCCTCCCGCACAGTCACTCCCATGCTCGAGATCTTCTTCCGGAAGTAGCGCGTGTTGTCACGCAGGCGCCGGATCAGAACATCGTCCCTTTCGACCAGGTCGAGCGCGGCGATCGATCCGAGGACGACTGCCGGAGGAAGGGTGTTGGAGAAGAGATAGGGACGCGACTTCTGGCGCAGGTATTCGACCAGCGATTTCGGGCCCGTGGTAAAGCCGCCGTGTGATCCGCCAAGGGCCTTGCCGAGGGTCGAAGTGTAGGCGCCGATCTGCCCCCAGGTCCCGGTCTCTTCCGCCGTGCCGCGGCCTGTGGCGCCGAGGACGCCACTGCCGTGCGAATCATCGACGACCAGGAACGCGTCGTGTTCGCGGGCCAGCGCCACGAGCTCGGGAAGAGGAGCCAGCGATCCCTCCATCGAGAAAACGCCGTCGGTCACGATCATCTTGTTGCGGGCAGAAGCATTCTCCACCAGCAGCCGCTGGAGATCGGTCATGTCCCGGTTGCGGTAACGCGCCTTGCGGCATTTGGCCAGGCGGACTCCGTCGATGATCGAGGCGTGATTCAGCTCATCGGAGATGACGATATCGTCCTCGGTCAGAACGGTCTGGAAGAGCCCCTCGTTGGCGTTCCAGCAGGAGCCGTAGAGAATCGTGTCCTCCGTGCCGAAGAAGTTCGAAAGGCGCGACTCCAGCTCCTTGTGGATGTTCTGCGTGCCGCAGATGAAGCGCACCGAAGCCAGACCGTATCCGTAATCGCGCTCCCCGCGCTCGGCGGCTGCGACGATCGCCGGGTGGTTCGCCAGGCCGAGGTAGTTGTTCGAGGTCAGCATGATGACCTCGCCCTTCCCCTCGATCTGGACCAGGGCCCCCTGGGCGCTGGTCATGCGCATCTCGCGCTTGAGGGTGCCCGCCGCGGACATCTGGTCCAGCTCGGCCGTCAATGTGGACATCAGTGACATCGATACACCTCGCAGCCTACATCGACGACATGGCGTTCAGGAAGTCGGTGTTCGTCCTGGTCTTGTCGAGCTTCTCGATGAGGAGCTCCATCGATTCCACGGTCGAGAGCGGGCTGAAGACTTTCCGCAGGACCCAGATGCGATTGAGCTCGTTGGCCGGCAGGAGGAGCTCTTCCTTACGGGTGCCCGACTTATTGATGTCGATGGCCGGAAAGACCCGCTTCTCCATCAGCTTGCGGTCGAGGTGAACCTCCATGTTGCCGGTTCCCTTGAACTCCTCGAAGATGACGTCGTCCATGCGCGAGCCGGTGTCGATGAGGGCCGTGGCGATGATGGTCAGCGAGCCACCCTCCTCGATGTTACGCGCCGCACCGAAGAAACGCTTCGGGCGCTGCAAAGCGTTGGAGTCGACACCGCCCGACAGGACCTTGCCCGACGGCGGCACCACGGTGTTGTAGGCACGGGCCAGGCGGGTGATGGAGTCGAGCACGATGACCACATCGCGCTTGTGCTCGACGAGTCTCTTGGCTTTCTCGATGACCATCTCCGCCACCTGCACGTGACGCGAGGCAGGCTCGTCGAAGGTCGAGGAGATGACCTCTCCCTTGACCGACCGCTGCATGTCGGTGACTTCTTCGGGGCGCTCGTCGATCAGCAGAACGATGAGCGTGACCTCGGGATGGTTGGCCGTGATGGAGTTGGCGATGGCCTGCAGCAACATGGTCTTGCCTGTGCGGGGCGGAGCGACGATGAGACCGCGCTGCCCTTTGCCGATCGGGGCGACGAGATCCAGCACGCGTGCCGACATGTTCGTCGGCACTTCGAGGCGGATACGCTCCTGGGGATAGAGAGGCGTGAGGTTGTCGAACATGACCTTCTCGCGCGCCACATCGGGATGCTCGAAGTTGACCGCCTCGACCTTGATCAGGGCGAAGTAACGCTCCCCTTCCTTCGGCGGACGAACCTGCCCGGAGACAGTATCTCCGGTGCGCAGGTCGAACCGGCGGATCTGGGAGGGGGAGACATAGATGTCATCCGGCCCCGGAAGGTAGTTGTACTCGGGGGCGCGCAGGAAGCCGAAACCGTCGGGAAGGCATTCCAGGACGCCCTCCGAAAAGATCAATCCGCTCTTCTCGGTCTGCGCCTGCAGGATGGAGAAGATCAGATCCTGCTTCCGCATGCCGGTGGCATTCTCGACGCCCAGCTCTTTGGCCGTGCGGCTCAGGTCCGGAAGCTTCATATCCTTGAGGAGCCGGATGTCCAGGGTTTCGGCCGCCGCCAGAGTCCGCTCGCTCTCCGGCTTGCGGCCGGTGCGGTTGCGCTCGGTCTGCTGCAGTCGATCGTCGACGTCCTCCGAGGGCGGCGCACCCTCCGCGGCCTCGCCATCGGGGGCGGCGGCGGTGGTCGGCTGCGGCAGGGCCTGCTCAGGGGGACTGTCCGGCTCGGGAGCCGCCGCCACGGCAGGAGGCTCCTCCACCGTCTCCAGGTCCGGCGCAACCCTGGTGGCGGATCGCAGCGCCCGGTCCGCTGCAGCCTTGCGACCACGCCGGATTGTGGCCTTCTCAGGCTTGGGCGATCCTGCCACCTCGGCACTCTCGGTTTCGGATTCGCTCGTCTCTGTCGCTTCCTGTTCTTCCTGTTCCATCATGTTCCCCTGGAGCCGGCGTGAGCCGGATGGTGTGATTCAATTTAGATTCGTGAGGTGATCTCGCGCCGGATCTGCTCGATCCCGCTCTTGGTGACGATGGAGAACGGGATGAGATCGTCCGCGTCGCGCTGGTACGAACGGGCGATCTCCTTCCGCTGTTTGATCAACTCGTTCTTTGACAATTTGTCACTCTTGGTCAGGACAATAGCCTTCTCAATGCCGGCCGCGTCGACCCAGTCGCGCATCTCGAGGTCCTCGGCAGAAGGCAAGCGCCGGACGTCGAGCAGGAGGAAAATGAGGCGCAAGGCATCCGATTCCTCGAGGTAGGCACGGACCAGATCCCCCCAGGAGCGCGCGATCTCGCGCGGCACTTTGGCGAAGCCGTAGCCGGGGAGATCGACGATGTAGAACCGCTCGTTCACAAGGTAAAACTGCACCGCCTGCGTCTTGCCAGGTGTCTGGCTCACGCGGGCAACCGCTTTCCGCTTGACCACGGCATTGAGCAGGGTCGACTTCCCGACGTTGGACCGGCCGACCATCGCGAACTGCGGTCGCTGATCCTTCGGAAAGTCCTCCGGCTTGTATGCCGCGCGATAGAACGTAACACTCTGGATGTGCAAGTTGATTGTGTGATCCGGCGGTTACCGGATCAGGGATCTGACGATCGAGCTGGATGTGCCGGCGGCAGTCAGAAGCCGGCTCTTCAAAGGGCGAGACGCTGATAGAAACTACGTTCTCGTGCGGTGATCAGAAGAAGCTAACTAGACAGCGGCTGCGGATATTCTCGCATATCCAGCTGGGGGGAAGGTTCGGGGCGCGGGCAACTGCCGGCCCCGTCCCGAGGCCGGGGGATAACGCTGGATGACGGTCTGGTAACGCACTCAGTCGAGCAGAGGGGGGGCCTGCCTGTCAATGAGTAATCGGCTCGTCGCCTCCGATCGTCTTCGCCGGCTCGGGAAGTTTCTGTTTTGCCTCCAGCGGAACGATCGTGCCGTCGAGTGCAACACTCACGACTTCGTCCATCGACTCAACCAGGTGGAACTCCATCCGTTCGCGGACCTCTGCCGGGATTTCCTCGAGGTCCCGCTCATTGTCCATCGGAAGAATGATGCGAGTGATGCCGACACGCGACGCGGCCAGGATCTTGTCCTTTACGCCGCCGACCGGCAGGACCTTGCCGCGGAGGGTGATCTCGCCGGTCATGGCCATGTCGCGATGGACAGGAATCTTCGTCACGGCGGAGAGAAGAGCCGTGGCCATGGTGATTCCGGCCGAAGGGCCATCTTTGGGAATGGCACCTTCGGGGACGTGGATGTGAATGTCGAGCTTGTCGTGAAAGTCGGCGTCCAGGCCGAAGAGCTCGGCGCGCGAGCGCACATATGAGAGCGCCGCACGCGCTGATTCCTGCATGACGTCGCCGAGCTTACCGGTGAGGGTCAGAGTTCCTTTTCCGCGGGAGAGAGCGACCTCGGTCGAGAGGATCTCGCCTCCTACTTCCGTCCAGGCCAGACCGGTGGCCAGGCCGATCTCGCTCTTGTCGTGGATCTGTTGCGAGCGGAACTTCGGCTTTCCGAGGAGATCGCGTACGCGCTGACGGTCGATGACAGTCTCGTAGTCCGATCCCAGCTTGACCACGCTGCGGGCCACCTTGCGGCAGATCGAGCCGATCTCGCGCTCGAGATTCCGAACTCCGGCCTCGCGTGTGTACGAGGCGATCAGCTCTTCGATTGCGCTGTCCTCGAAACGCACCTTCGCTTCTTCCAGACCCTGTTCGCGGCGCTGCTTGTCGACCAGGAAGCCGCGGCCGATGGCCAGCTTCTCGAGATGGGTGTAGCCCGAGAGCTGGATGATCTCCATGCGGTCCTTGAGGGGAGCAGGGATGGTGTGCGTCACGTTCGCCGTGGCGATGAACATGACCTTGGAGAGGTCGTATTCGACATCGAGATAGTGATCGACGAAGGCATTGTTCTGCTCGGGATCGAGCACCTCGAGAAGCGCGGCCGACGGATCGCCGCGGAAGTCCATCGACATCTTGTCGACCTCGTCGAGGAGGAAGACCGGATTCACGGTGCCGGCCTTCTTCATCCGCTGGATGATCTGGCCGGGAAATGCTCCGATATAGGTGCGGCGATGACCGCGAATCTCGGCCTCATCGCGGACTCCGCCGAGGGAGAGGCGGACGAATTTGCGCCCGGTGGCACGGGCGATCGACTTTGCCAGGGACGTTTTCCCGACTCCTGGAGGGCCGACGAAGCAGAGGATGGTCCCTTTCGGGCCCTTGACCAGCTGCCGGACGGCCAGGAACTCGAGGATGCGTTCCTTGACCTTGTCGAGACCGAAGTGGTCCTCGTCGAGGATCTTCTCGGCCTGTTCGATGTCCTTGTTCTCCTTGGACGCCTTTTTCCAGGG
>JADGNX010000194.1 GCA_017883265.1 Thermoanaerobaculia bacterium | reverse complement strand
TCCGGGCTGCTGAGCAAGACGCAGCTCGCGGTGACCGGCGGAGCTCACACGGCCACAGACGCCATCAAGGCGGTGATGTGCGGAGCCTCGGTCGTGCAGGTGGTGGCCGGCGTTCTGCGCTCGGGGCCGCAGCGACTTCGTGAGATGCGCGTCGGGATGCAGGGCTGGATGGCCGAGCATGAGTACGAATCGGTCGAGTCGATGCGCGGCTGCATGAACATCCTCCGCTCACCGAATCCGAATGTCTTCTCGCGCGCGAACTACATGCGCATTCTGCAGACGTGGGTCAAGGAGTGAGTCGGGGGCGCGGGCTCATGCGGGGTTGACGAGGGTGTAGCCGAGTTGGTTTGCGGCTTTCGACGCCGGCGTCACGGAAGGTAGCGTCGGCCGTCCTTCACGAAAACGAGGTAGGCTCTCGCGAATGCTGCGGATCTTGTCACTTACGGCACTGCTACTCATGGTTCTGGCACTGGTGGGGCTTCTGCTGAACGACTCTCTCTTTTCAGCTTCGCCCATCGTCATTGCGGTTCAGTGTGCCGCTGTCGCTCTCATGGCCTGGGCGCGGGTTACGTTCGGGCTGCGCAGTATGCATGCGGGTGCGGATCCCACTGCGGGCGGTCTCGTCACGACCGGCCCCTATCACTTCATTCGTCATCCGATCTACACCGCCGCCTGCCTCTTCGGCTGGGCAGGAGCGGTGGCGCACTGGTCGCTGAGGGCAGCTTTGTGTGGCGCGCTTCTCTTCGCCGGTGCGCTCGTTCGGATGCTGTGCGAGGAACGGCTCGTCGCGGAGATCTATCCCGCCTACCGTGAATACGCGAGGGTCACGAAGCGCATGATCCCCTATGTTTTCTAACAGCCTCGACATTCCCCGCGCTCGTGTGGGCACCTCACGAGCCACCTGATGAGTCTTTGCCATCCCTGACAACTCTGGCCCGGAATCACCCTGGCACGTGATTCGACGCCCAGGTCACCTCGCGTGGTCCGTCGACCCGGTGCGGTAAGATGCCCCATCCGTTCCAGCGTCCTGATCTGAAGTGAGGAGAACCGATGGTTGCCATCCGATTCACCGGAAACTACGACGACCTCTCGACCGACCGCGGTTATCAGTTCAAGTTTTATTGCGAGAAGTGCCACAACGGCTACATGTCGAGTTTCAAGGCCTCGACGATGGGCATGCTGGGATCGGCCGCGCGGGTGGCGGGCAGTCTGTTCGGCGGGGTCTTCGGGAGCGTGGCCAACAGCACGTACGAGGTTCAGCGCGCCGTCGGCGGCGGCGCTCATGACAGCGCCCTGAAGGAAGCGGTGGAGGAGATCTCCCCGATCTTCAAGCAGTGTTCGCGCTGCGGCAACTGGGTCTGTGAGCCGATCTGCTGGAACAAGAAGGCCGGGCTCTGCGAAACCTGCGCCCCCGATCTCGATGAGGAGATGGCCGCTGCGCAGGCAGAGGCCGCTCGGGAGCAGGTCCAGACGAAAGCCCGCGAGGTCGACTGGACCAAAGCGCGCGACATCGCGCAGGTCTCCGGCGCGGTCTGCCCCTCCTGCGGCGCGAAGACGCAGGGAGGCAAATTCTGCATGGAGTGCGGCGGCTCCCTCAACCCGAAGAAGAAGTGCGGACAGTGCGGCCACGAGGCTGAAGGCAGTCCGAAGTTCTGTCCCGATTGCGGCCAGAAATACTAAGGCCTACCCAACCTCAGACTTCGGCGTCTGCGCTACAGGCTGACACCCACGGCGTACACTCTGCGCCATGCGATTCGCGACTGCCCTCCTCGGTCTCACCCTCTCTGCCCCGCTCGTTGCCGGCGCGCTTCCGCTGCTACCCGACAGCCAGGTGACGGCGCTCGCGAGCGAGCTGTCAGGGGAATCCGCAAAGCGGAATCTGGAAAGCTTCTCGCGACTGCATCGCATGCGCGGCTCGCGCGACTTCCGTCGCGCCGCCGACCAGGTCGTCTCCGAGCTGAAGCGCTATGGCTACACCGATGCGCACATCGAGCAATTCCCCGCCGATGGAACGATCTTCTATGGCACTCAGCGATCCCGTCCCGCCTGGGATGCGGACTTTGCAGAACTGTGGGAGCTCGACGGCAGCGGGAATCCGGCGGCGCGCCTGGCCAGTTGGGAGGCCGCCCCGATCACGCTGGCCGAAGACAGCGCCACTGCCGACGTCATGGCCGATCTCATCGACGCCGGCGACGGATCGAGCGAGAGCGATTACACCGGCAAGGATGTGAAGGGGAAGATCGTCCTGGCCGCATCGCAGGCCGGCGCCGTGCAGCGCCTGGCGGTCGAGAAGTTCGGCGCCGCCGGCATCGTCAGCTACGCCGCCAATCAGCGCACTGCGTGGTGGAAGCAGGACGAGACGCTGGTCCGCTGGGGTCACCTGGAGACCTTCTCTTCCTCCCCCACCTTCGCCTTCATGATCTCCCTCGGCGACGCGCGCGCTCTCCGGACGCGGCTGGCGAAAGGCGAGAGCATCCGCCTCCACGCCATGGTCAAAGCGGGACAACACCCCGGCTCCTACGACATCGCCACGGCCACCATCCCGGGATCGGATCTTCAGCTGCGCGACGAAGAGATCGTCTACAGTTGCCATCTCGATCATCCACGTCCCGGCGCGAACGACAACGCCAGCGGTTGCGCCACGATCCTGGAGGTGGCGCGAACGCTGCGCAAGCTGATCGACGAAAAGCGCATCCCGCCGCCGCGCCGCACCATCCGCTTCGTCTGGCCCCCGGAGATCGAAGGAACGATGGCCCTGCTGAACGGCAAACCGGAGCTTGCCTCGCGCATCAAGGCTGCCATCCATCTCGACATGGTCGGAGGGGGTCCGGAGACGAAGACCATCTTTCACGTCACGCGTGGCCCGGCCAGTCTGCCGTCGTTCGCCTACGACATCGCCGCCGCGATCGGCGCCTTCGTCGACGAGCAATCGTCGCAGTACGCCATGACGGGGACCGCGAAGTGGCCGCTCGTCGCGCCGGAAGGCGGACGCGACGCGCTGCGTGCGGCGATGGTCCCGCTGACCCTTGGCAGCGACCACGAGGTCTACAGCGCGAGCTCATGGGGCATCCCGGCGATCTATCTCAACGACTGGCCCGATCGCTTCATCCACACGAACGCCGACACCGCCGCTAAGATCGATCCGACCAAGCTGAAACGCGCCGGTTTCATCGCCGCGGCGAGCGGCCTGGTGCTGGCGAATACGACCGCCGCCGACGCAGCGGCAATCGTGAGCCTGATCGAGGAGGCCGCGTTGCGGCGCGCCGCCGAGGCACGCGCGCAGAGCCGTGACCTCTCGGCGGCAGAGGGGTCGAACCGGCTGAGGTTCCAGCTCGCGTACGAAGCGCAGATGTTCGAATCGATGGGACGCTTTTTCACGCCGACACCCGCTGCACGATCCGAGGCCGCCGAATTCATGATGACGCTCCGGGCCCTGCTTCGCGCTCAGTCCGCCCAGGCGCCACCATCAGGCCTGGTCTACCGCCGCAACGCCGCGATCCGCGGCTCACTCGACGCCTTCGGCTACGACTATCTCGAAGCGCACCTCGGCGGCGAGCGTGTCGGCAAGCTTGCTCTCCTCACTTTCGAAGGCTTGCGAGGCGAAGGAGGCGACTACGCCTACGAAGCGCTGAACCTGGCCAACGGCTCGCGAACCACAAGCGAGATCGGCGACGCGCTGTCGGCGATTTACGGTCCCATCCCGCAGGAGGGCGTCGATCGGTTTCTCGCCGCCGCGGCGGAGGCAGGGTTGTTGGCGAAAGCGCGGTGAACAGAGAACCACAGGAACCCGGTGCATCAGGCACAGCCAGGACGGGGTGGCAGGGGACTCAATGGAATATGCGATTCGAGCGGGTGAATCTCTCAACGACGCCGTTCGCCGGCTGATCAGCGAGGAGATCGACCGGGCTGAAGGTCATCTGCGGGACGAGACGACACCTCCTGACGAGCGTGTGCACGGCGTGCGGAAGCGTTTCAAGGAGATCCGGGCTGTTCTTCGCCTGATTCGGCCCGGGCTCGGCAGTCAGTTCGAGACCGAAAACGAGTGGTATCGCGACGCCGGCAGAGAACTGTCGCGCGTCCGTGACGCGCGAGTTGTGATCAGCGCCGTTGGCAGGTTGTCGCATGATGGGAACGAGATTTCCAGGCGCGTGATCCGCCGGGCACTGCGAGTCCTGGGTGCCAGGCACCGGGAAGCGAGCCGCGGCCTCCAGGCGACGATTGCCAATACGCTGCAGCAACTTCCCGTTGCGCGCGATCGCATCGCAGGCTGGCCGGAGCTCGACGATCGCTTTTCCACGATCGGCGACGGCCTCGTCGCGACGTATCGCGCCGGGCGTCGTGCGCTGGGGGATTGCGTCGAGAACCCGGCTCCTGAGCATTTTCACGAATGGCGGAAGAGAGTGAAGGACCACGCCTATCACCTCGAGCTGCTGCGGAATATCTGGCCGGCGATCATGAAGGTCAATCACGATGCCGCGAACGATGTGGCCAGGGCTCTCGGCGAGCATCACGATCTGACTCTCTTCCGGCAACTGCTCGACGACGAGCCGCAGCGATTCGGGGACGATCAGGAGCTGCAATGGCTTCGCGCCGTCGTGCGCGGACGCCTCACCGAGCTGGAGCGGAAGGCCATGGGCGATGGACGGCGTCTGCTTGCCGAGAGGCCGGAGCGCTGGCGCCAGCGCGTGAAGCGATATTGGGATGTGTGGAGAGACGAGCGGGAGTTGGGAGTTGGAATTGGGGACGGAGCTTCTGTTCTCAACAATTGATTGATCGAATGGCGGTCGATCGATGCTTGATCTCTGCAGCGGCAAGCTCACATCGACGTCTCGCGGCTCGTGCGCTACGATACGCCGATCCATTTCGTTCCAAGGAGGCCTCCCGTGAAGAAGAGCATCCGGTTCAACCTCAATGGCCGCCCCGCGGCCCTCGACACCGACGACGGGCGCATGCTGCTCTGGGTCCTGCGAACCGATCTCGACCTCACCGGCACCAAGTACGGCTGCGGTGAGGGGGTGTGCGGCGCATGCACGGTCACGGTCGATGGTACTGCCGTCCGGTCGTGCCAGACCTCGCTCGCCGCCGTCGAGAACAAGAGCGTGCTGACCGTCGAAGGGCTCGAGCACGACGGGAGTCTGCACCCGCTGCAGCAGGCCTTCATCGAGCACGGTGGTTTCCAGTGCGGCTACTGCACCTCCGGAATGCTGATGAACGCATGGGCCCTGCTTCAGAAGCAGCCGCACCCCTCCCGCGGCGCCATCGTCGACGAGATGAACGCGAACCTCTGCCGCTGCGGGGCGCACCAGCGGATCATCGCCGCCATTGAAGACGCGTCGAAGATTGGAGGTGCCCGGTGAGATCGCAATGGCGCGCGCCGCACCCGGCCGATTCGCTCGTTACGTCCGGCATGACCAGCGGGATCGATCGACGCGACTTCTGCAAGCTCCTCGGCGGCGGGATCGTGGTGCTGATCACCTCGAAGCCGTCGGAGCTGTTCGGACAGCAGCAGCGCCGAGGCTACCCCGAGGATCTCAACGCCTATCTGCACATCGACGAGAACGGGCGCGTGACGCTCTTCTCCGGAAAAATCGAGATGGGGCAGGGCGTGCACACCTCGCTCGCGCAGATGGCGGCCGAGGAGCTCGGCGTCTCGCTCGACTCGATCACCATGGTCATGGGCGACACCGATCTGTGCCCGTGGGACGCCGGCACGTGGGGGTCGCAGTCGACGCGGATGTTCGGCCCGGCGGTGCGCGCGGCAGCAGCCGAGGCGCGCACGGTGATGATGAAGCTGGCCTCGGAGAAGCTCGGAACGCCGCGCGAGAAGCTCGTCGTCGAGAACGGCGTGGTCTCCAACGGGTCGCAGAAAGTCACGTACGGCGAGCTGACGAAGGGCAAACAGATCACGCGGCTGGTCGGAGAGAAGGCCGTGCTGCGCACGGTCAAGGAATTCAAGGTCATCGGAAAGCCGGCGAAGCGGATGGACGGCCACGACAAGGTCACCGGCCGCACGAAGTACGCCGGCGACATCCGGCTCCCAGGCATGCTCTATGCGCGCATTCTCCGCCCGCCGGCGCACGGCGCGACGCGCAAGTCGCTCGACACGTCGAAGGCCAAAGAGATGCCCGGTGTGACGGTCGTGGAGAAGGACGACCTCGTTGCTGTTCTGGCCGCCGATCCCGAGCGCGCCGGCCAGGCGCTGGCGCTCATCAAGGCCCAGTGGGATCGGCCCGCGGCCGCCTTCGACACCGAGACGGTCGGCGACTACTTCGTGAAGCACGGGGGCGAGGGCGACGTGAGCACGTCGCACGGAGACGTCACGAGCGCCGCCGCGAGCGGCCATGTCATCCAGTCGACGTTCCGCACCGGTTACCTGGCGCACGCGCCGATGGAGCCGCACACCGCGCTCGCGGAGTGGAAGGACGGGAAGATGACAGTGTGGGCGTCGACCCAGAGCCCGTTCGGCGCGCGCACCCGCATTGCGCAGGTGCTGGGCCTGGAGGAGAAGAGCGTGCGCGTCATCACGCCGTTTGTCGGCGGCGGGTTCGGCGGGAAGAGTCCCACCGAGCAGGGCGTCGAGGCGGCCAGGCTGGCGCAGATTACCGGCAAGCCGGTGATGATGATGTGGACGCGCGGCGAGGAGTTTTTCTTCGACACCTTCGGCCCCGCCGCGGTGGTGAAAATCAACTCCGCCGTCGACGACGCCGGGAAGATGACGCTGTGGGACTACCACGT
>JADGNX010000039.1 GCA_017883265.1 Thermoanaerobaculia bacterium | reverse complement strand
CGATGTCGAAGGTCACCTCGACCTGCGGAAGTCCTCGAGGCGCCGGCGGAATACCGACCAGGTGGAACACGCCGAGCGGCTTGTTCCCTGCGGCCATCTCGCGCTCACCCTGCAGGACCTTGATCTCGACCGAAGTCTGGTTGTCGGCGGCGGTGGAGAAGGTCTCGCTCTTGCGCGTCGGGATGGTCGTGTTGCGCTCGATGAGCCTGGTCATGACGCCGCCGAGTGTCTCGATGCCGAGGGAGAGCGGAGTGACGTCGAGGAGGAGGAGGTCCTTCACATCGCCGGCGAGGACGCCGCCCTGAATGGCTGCTCCAATGGCGACGACTTCATCCGGGTTGACTCCTTTGTGCGGCTCCTTCCCACCGAAGAAATCCTGGACCAGCTTCTGAACCATGGGGATACGGGTGGAACCGCCGACCAGCACCACTTCATCGATCTTCTTCGGATCGACGCCGGCATCGGCCAGAGCCTGTTTGAGAGGACCCATGGTCTTCTGCAGGATGTCGCCGACCAGCTGCTCGAACTTGGCGCGGCTGAGCTGCATATTGAGATGCTTGGGGCCGGACGCATCTGCGGTGATGAAGGGAAGATTGATGTCGGTCGACATGGTCGATGAAAGCTCGATCTTGGCCTTCTCGGCTGCTTCTTTGAGCCGCTGCAGGGCCATCTTGTCCTTCGAGAGGTCGATGCCCTGATCCTTCCGGAACTCTTCGATGATCCAGTCGATCACCTTCTGATCGATGTTGTCGCCACCGAGGTGTGTGTCGCCGTTGGTCGACTTGACCTCGACCACTCCTTCGCCGACCTCGAGGATGGAGATGTCGAACGTTCCGCCGCCGAAGTCGTAGACGGCGATCGTCTCATCCTTCTTCTTGTCCAGGCCGTAGGCCAGAGCTGCCGCCGTCGGCTCGTTGACCAGACGCTCGACCTTGAGGCCGGCGATCTCGCCCGCATCCTTGGTAGCCTGGCGCTGGCTGTCGTTGAAGTAGGCGGGGACGGTGATGACCGCGCGGTCGACCTTCTCACCGAGATAATCTTCCGCAGCCTGCTTGAGCTTCTGCAGGATCATCGCCGAGACCTCGGGGGGTGAGTACATCTTCCCACTGATGTTGACGCGGGCGTCGCCGTTCGGGGCCTTCTCGACCTTGTACGGCACCATCGTCATCTCTTCGTTCACTTCCTGCAGGCGCCGGCCCATGAATCGCTTGATTGAGAAGACGGTGTTTTCCGGGTTGGTCACGGCCTGGCGCTTGGCGACCTGACCGACGAGGCGCTCCCCGTTCTTGGTAAAGCCGACGACCGACGGAGTGATCCGGCTGCCCTCGGCGTTCACGATGACTTTCGGTTCGTTCCCTTCCATGATGGCTACGACCGAATTCGTCGTACCGAGGTCAATGCCGATAATTCTGGACATAATTGGTTCTCCTTCTATGGCTTACGATCAATGTGAGTCAAGCCGTGTCAACTTGTATGACCTTAAAAACCTGAGTGTCCTGTTGTAAATTCCAGTCGATCCAACGGTGTGCAAATCACATTCCCTCGCATATTCACCGCCCACTTCACTCTTCGCCCTTCACCCCTTCAACACGCGGCCTGACCCGTGGCCAAACGACAGAAAAGGCGGCCTCGCGGGGCCGCCTTTCTCAATCGAGCTCTCTCGGGTTTACAGCCAGCACAGACAGAAGTTACAGGTCAGCTTCGGCGATTGCCACCGAAGATGCGGAGCATGAAGAGGAAGAGGTTGATGAAGTCGAGGTAGAGCGCCAAAGCACCCATTACCGCGAAGTTCTCCTGCATCGGTCCCGTGGCGGTGGCCATGACCTTCAGCTTCTGCGTGTCGTATGCGGTCAGTCCGAGAAAGACGAAGACGCCGACGAGACTGATGACCCAGGCAAGAGCGGTGGAATGCATGAACATGTTGACGACTGAACAGATGATGATGCCGAAGAGACCCATCATGAAGAAAGATCCCCAGGAGGTCAGGTCCTTCTTCGTGACCGTCCCGTAGACGCTCATGACCGCAAACATGCCGGCCGCGGTTCCGAAGGCCTTGTAGATGTCAGCGCTCTGGTAGACGAAAAAGATGACGCTCAGAGTCAGCCCGTTCAGAAGCGAGTAGACCAGGAAGGCGGAGGCCGCAGCTGCGGGACTCATTCGCGTCAGGCGAAACGACAGGAATAGAACGATTCCGATCTCGGCGACCATGAGCCCGATCCGGACGACCGGATTGGCCAGTACGAGCTGTTGCATGTTGACGGAACTGACAACCCAGAGCGCGGCCAGAGTGGTGAGAAGAAGACCGCCTGACATCCAACCGTAGACCGATCGGATGAAGGCGCGCTCCCGGATCGAGCTCTCCGCGGTGCGGCCCTCAATGTATGCAGGCTGTGATTGGTAAGGGAACTGACTCATTGTTGGCTCCTTGTGGAACGGCTCAATCTGCTTCGGCGCATGATAACAGCGCACGCGGCCGGAGCCTTCCGTATGGCTTGGGCAATCATTCTCGGCCGCGAACATCAGTCATCAACGCCACATCATTCCCGCCCCCCGGCGGCCGAAGCGACCGCCGCTCCACGAGGGCGGTCCCGCGCCTCTCGGGGTCGCCGCGCTTACGAGTCGAATGCCACATCGCCGTTCAGGCGGACCCGCCTTCCAGCCGGAGACAGACGTGGATCGACGCGGGGATCGAGGAGCTCGCGGAGGTTGGTGGCTTCGATGAACAGGTGTCGATGACGGATACAGTGCACGGAGACGGCGAAGAACAGCACGGCCGTCACGGCGAAGAAGATGAACAAGGCTGGAGAGGCCGCGGGGAGCGGCGCGCTCGAGGTCCCGATGAAAGCCTCCTGGAAAGAGACCGAAAGAACGAGCGGAAGAGGAACGAAGACGAGGATGGCGAGCACACGGCTGGCCTGAATGCGGAAGTACGGGTGAAGGGTCATGAGGGCAATCGAGAAGAGCGCGCCGAGGAGGAGATAGCCCACCAGATGAAGCTCGGCAAGAGGTTGCAAAAGTGAGGGCGCATGAACGAGAGCCATGCGGAACTCGAGAGCGACGAGCGCCAGCGCGGTCGTCAAGGTCGACGTGATCGCAGCGAGAGCGGCGATGGCCGCGAAGAGATTGCGTGCGGCGAGGAGCGAAGCCATCCGGAGGAGGATCGAGCCCACGGTCACCGCAATGAGCCCGGCAGCCACGAGAGTCCAGACGGCTGGGGTGGGGTGTGGAATGGAGGCGCCGCGAAAGGCCAGAAAGCCGACCGAGCCATTCTGCAATTGACGCGCAGATTCGGCGGCACTGGTCAGGGCCAGAAAGAGTGTGAAGACGGTACCGGCGTAGAAGAGGGCTTTCGGCATGTGGGCTCCCTGTCAGATGGTAACGCCAAAACGGTGCCTGCCGTTCTGTCAAGGAGCTCTGACTCGCCAAATGCAACGGCCCGGCATCGCTGCCGGGCCGCTATCCCAGATTCGATCTTCGAACGCCAGCCGTTACTTCTTCTCCATGGCCCGGCGGAATGCCAGGGCCATGGCGCTCTCCCCTTCGGAGCCATCCGGCTTCTCTTCCTCATACTTCAGATACTGGTCGCGCTCGGCAGCCGATTTGGCTCCCTCATGCGAGAGCGAGATTCGTTTGCGCTGGGCGTCGACGTTCATGACCCGGACCATCAACTTCTCGCCCGGAGCATGAGCCTTGGCCGGGTCGGCGCCCGGAGCTGCGGAGATCTCGGAGATCGGGATCAGCCCGGTCAGTCCCGGCTCGATGGCCACGAAGATTCCGGGGGCGCCACCGCGTTCCACGAGTCCTTCCACCACTTTGCCGACCGGATATTTCGCCTGGATGTTTTCCCACGGGTCGCCCACAGCGACTTCCCGCATCGCCAGCGACAACCGCTTCTTCTGCGGATCGACCTCGCGGATCCAGCCGCTGACAGTGCTGCCGATAGCGATGGAAGGGTCGCCGGCCTTGACGCCGACCGGAAGCTGGGAGAGGTGAACGAGGCCGTCGAGGCCGGGCTCGACTTCGACGAAGAGTCCGAATTCGGTGGTGCGAACCACGCGGCCTGTGAATTGCGCGCCGACCGGAAAACGCTCGGCGACGTCGGCCCAGGGATCAGGCTCCTGATCCTTCATCGAGAGCGAGATCCGCTTGCCGTCGTTCTCGACCTTGATGACCTTCACATTGACCTGCTGGCCGACCTGTACGATCTCCTTCGGGTCGTTCACGCGCCGGCGGCTCATCTCCGAGACATGCAAGAGGCCGTCGACGCCGCCGAGATCGACAAAGGCGCCGAACGGTGTAAGCGTCTTCACCGTTCCGGTCAGCTCGGCGCCGGGAGTGATGGCCTTGCGCGTCTCATGGGCCTTGGCCTGGGCCTCTTCCTTCATCATGGCGGCGCGGGAGACGACGATGCGGCGGCCGTCGTCCGAAAGCTCGGTCACACGGAAATCGTAGCTCTGATTCACGAAGGCATCGGGATTGTCGATCTTCCCGAGGGCGATCTGAGAGAGAGGACAGAAGGCGCGAAGCCCGCTGATGCTGACGTCGAAGCCACCCTTGTTCCGTCCGGTGACCTTCCCTTCCACCGGCAGGCGGTTCTCATACATCTGGCGAAGCAGGTCGAGCGACGCTTTCCCTTTAGCCAGCTTGCGCGAGATGCGGATGAACGGGGTGGTGCTGACCACCGTGGCCTCGATCGCATCGCCGAGCTCCTTCCCATCGAGCTCGGAGGCGCTCATCACCGCTTCGGACGGACCGCCGTAGGAAATGAACGCGTCCTCGCCGGAGATCGAGACGATCGTCCCGTGGAGCATTTCTCCCTGCTCGGGAGTCTTGAAGTTCAAGCTGGCTTCGAACGCTTCAGCGAAGCTATTCGCCTCGGCGTTATCTTTCGATTGAGTCATGCGGATGGGTAACCTTTCCTGAGATGGCTTGCTCGGTCTATGCGACCGGGCCGGGGCGCGTATCTTACAAGCGAGATGCGATGGGTGACAAGCGATGTGGGGGGTCACTTCTCGCGGACGTCCGGTCAGACTCGCCGGACCAGGGGCTGCTAAGGACTGCAAAGAGGGCGTGCGTGGAGGGAACCGCAGGACGCCCGTCGATGTTCCAGAGGTGGCGGATTTCCTCTGACGAAGGGGTGCAAGTGAAGGGATGTGAGGGTATTTTCACTCTTCCCCTTCCCTCTTTTAGATCCTCTGGCCGGCGCGCAGGCGGTCGCGATGAGCGGCGTAGAGCGCGATGGCCTCCTCGATGACCTTGAGCGCTTCATCGCGATCGAGAAACTTTTCCACGACCACGGCCTTATTCTCCAGCAACTTGTAATCCTGGAAGAAGCGGCTCACCTCCAACATCCGGTGCGGCGGCAGCTCGTAGATGGAGTTGTAGTGGACGTATTCCGGATCGTTGGCGTGGACGGCGATGATCTTGTCGTCCGCTTCCCCCTGATCCTTCATTTTCATGACTCCGATCGGCTTGGCTACCATGATCGTCAGGGGGGCCACGGGATCCTGTCCCAGGACGAGCACATCGAGCGGATCGTGATCCTCGCAGTAGCTCTGCGGGATGAAGCCGTAGTTCGCCGGGTAGTGAACCGAACTGAATAGAATGCGATCAACCCGGACCAGGCCGCTCTTCTTGTCCAGTTCGTACTTGGTCTTCGACCCCTGGGGAACCTCAATGACTACCGGAATGAGTCTCGGGACGTCCTCCCCCAGATCCACATCGTGCCATGGGTGCATCGAGAGCTCCTCGTGCGGCCTGCCTACACCATAAACGGATTCGCCGGGAGCGAGGGTTATGTTCCTGGCGCGCGGGTGTCAAGCCCCAGGCCAGCAATTTCCGCCGGATAGCCCGACGGGACCGGACCGCCGTGGTGCTCAATGACAGTCCTGGGGAAGATTCATCCGGCCCTTGACGAACCTCGGGCGCGGACGCAGATTGGGTTTCCGCTCCCTCGGATGCCCCATTGCGGATGTCAACGAGCCAGCGGAACGCTTCGTGATGCGATGGATCGCGATGCGGGCAACCCGGACGCTCCTTGCAGATGTTAACGGGTTGCAATGCGCCTCGAGATGCAAGGGATCGAGGGGCGAAGTCGATTCGGATGCCTCTTAGTGGCTGTCAACGGATCGAGAACGGGCCTCGAGGGACTAAGAACCTCGGGCCTTTAATTTTTCCCCGTCATTCGATCGGAGTCGCCGGAGCCGGCTCTTCGCGCGCCGTTGCCATCACCTCGCGGGCGTGCTCGACCAGCGAATGAATGTCGAAGGGCTTGGGGATCGTCATCGCCGCCTCGTCGACATCCGAGCCGCTCACGTTGTTGAAGGCGGTCATGATGATGACGCTTCTGAGCGTATCGGGCAGGTTGCTCTTGAGGTAGCGGAGCACACCGATCCCGTCCACGCGCGGCATCATGAGGTCGAGAAAGATGACGTCGTACTGGCCCGACCTGATCTTCTCCAGAGCCTCGATGCCATCCCTGGCGATGTCGACGTCGAAGTTTTCACGACGCAGGACCTTATCCAGCATCAGCCTTATCGAGACGTCATCATCGACGACCAGGGCGCGATTCTTCCGCTCGTTCTCCTCCGCCGCCCCTGCCGTGGCTCTCCCCTCGTCACTCATCAGTCCCACCCGTTCGAGAAGAACGAAAGCAAGAAAGCTGCCGGGAGGCAATGGACAGTTGACAATGGAAAATCGACGGCAGAACTTGTCGCGTCCGTTGGCGTCATCGCCTGCTCCGCCTATGGTCGACCTGATGATGCTAGTGGTATGTAAAGGGCGATCCGGTCGTCGCGGAAGGATGTCGACTCCTCAGATGCTCTCATCGGCCGTATTGCCGTAGACCGGAGGGAGCGGAACGCCGAGCAGCCTCAGATAGACCGTGAGCTGGCCGCGATGATGGTACGAGTGGTTCAGCATGACTGTACGGATGAAACCGATCTTCGGCATCGCAATGATTTCCCTGCCCTCCCGGATCATTGTGAATCTCTCGCGCAGTGCGTCGTCATCCATGGCCGAGAGCATCGTCTTCGTCTCGTCCAGATTCGATCGAAACGCATCGATGATCGCGGCGCCCGAGTCTGGTCGCGCGGCAGGACGTGCCCCGCTCACGTCGAACGATGCCGCCTGCAGCATCGTCGCGATCCTCTTCGGAATGGTGGCCAGATGCCAGGCCAGATCGCCGAGGCTCTTCGACTTTGGATGGGGACGCCAGTCGAGTTGCCCGTCCGGCAACCGCTCGAACAGCTTGACGGTGGATTTCGACTCGCGCTCGAGCTCCTGCAGAATCGGATCGATCAATCGCATTTCAAGGCTCCTTCATTCGCTGCCATGTCGCCGGGTGGAAAGCCGAAACTGAGACGAATCGTAGCGTACTCCGGGTGAACTGCGCCTCTGGCCGTCCGGACGATCAGCGGCGGCTCGACGACCGGCTTCCCATCGATCCGGCCATGAAAGCTGACCGGAAGATCGTACTTCCTGACTGCGGAGAAGAGCGTGATCATCGGCGGCTCACCCTCTTTGAATACGACGTCGCGCAGTCTGAGCAGCAGCAGCCCCGCGGCCCCGAGAGCCGACTCGGCGCGCGCGCGTTGAGCCGTAGGAAAGACGAAGGCGAAAAGGCCGCCGGGCGCGAGAATCCGAGCCGCCGCCACAGCGTAATCAGACACCGCACCACGAACTTCCGTTCGCGCCGGGACGGCCTGATCGTGATCGGCGAGGGTGGAGGTTCCAGGTGGAAAATAAGGAGGGGAGCCGAGGACCAGGTCGAACGGCAGCTCGCGTGCCAGGATCGCCGGGTCGCGCAGATCGCCGCGATGGAGCGTAAACCGCGATCCGAGATCGTTGTAGCGAACGCTCTTCTCAGCCAGCCGGATCGAAATCTCCTGGGCTTCGACCGTAACCAGCGCCGCTCCCGGAAGGCGCCATGCGGCGATGAGGGCCACCGAGCCGATCCCCGATCCGAGATCCGCCGCCCGCTCGACCCTCGGCGCCCAACTCGTTCCGTACCAGGCCGTGAGCACATCGTCCGTCGAGTAGCGATGCCCCTTCGCATACTGAAAGATCTTGAAATGTCCGCAAAGGAAATCGAGCGTCTCACCCGCCTCCACCGAAACCCCACCCGTCACCCTCGGACCAGGGCGGATCCAGCCACGGTACTGCGCGTCGTCGCTCATCGAGAATCCCATTATGGTTCAGCGTTTCGGAGCCGTGACTGGATTGACACGGGACCGCGCCCCACGCCGGAGCGACACGGGATTCAGGAATGACGAACCGCCGTCTCTCTGGCCTGTGTTGTGAATTGCCTCCATAGCATGAGCAGACGATCGATGCCCCTTCGCATTCTCCTCGGCGCTGCCTCCGGCGCCGCAGCGACCTTCGTGCTTCAGGCTCTGATGAAACAGACGGCGAAGAGCTTTCCCGATTCAAAGCCTCCCATCAGGAAGGATCCGGGCGAGTTCATGGTTGACAAAGCGGAATCGCTCCTGCCCGAGTCGGCTCGCGATCGAATCTCGGAAAAAGCGGAAGCGGTGGCAGCGAAGAGCCTTCACCTCGGATACGGCATCAGCGCAGGTGCTCTCTACGGCGCGCTGCGGGGGAACGGCGGGTGGCTTCTCGTCGACGGGACGCTACTCGGGCTCGCGGTCTGGGGCATCGGCTACCTCGGCTGGCTGCCGGCGACCGACCTCATGCCGCCGGTCACCGAGCATTCGTCCCAACAGGTGATCGCCCCCCTGGTCCAGCATGCCGTCTTCGGCCTCGCCGCCGTCTCGGCGTACAAGGGAATGATGCGTCTCGGCCGCAAAGACGAGCAGGTGGACCTCAATCCGTCCTGACCTCGGACTGTCTCAGGCCTCGGCGATTGCGGCGCGGATATCTTCGATGGCCATTGCCATTCGATCCGCATGCGTGCGAAATGAAACGACGCAGATCCGGATCACGTATCTGCCTCTCACGACGGTCGACGTGACCATGACCCGTTTGCGGTCATTGATGCGCGCGAGGATCCGTTCGTTGATCCGATTCAACTCGTCGCTATTCAATCCCTGGCGTACGAAACGGAAGCCGACGATCGAGAGCTGCGGCTCGGCCACGATCTCCACTCCCGGAATGAGGCGCAATTGTTCGGTGGCCCAGAGGGTGAGGTCCAGCTTCTCGTCGAGTTGGCGGCGAAATGCATCGACGCCGGCCATCTTGAGCGGCAGCCAGACCCGAATGCCCCGAAAACTCCGCGAGAGCTCGGGCGAGATCTCGCAGAAGTCGACGAGCCCCGCCTCCTCCTGCATCTGCGGGAGATAGACCGCGTGCAACGAGTGGGCGCGCTGCAGTGCGGCGGCGTCTCGCACCAGGAGCGACCCCGTTCCGTAAGGGATAAACAGTGCCTTGTGCGGGTCGAGGGTGATCGAGTCGGCTTCTTCGATTCCGCGCATCACGGCTCGCCCGCGCTCGGTCAGAATGAAGAAGCCACCGTAGGCAGCGTCGACGTGAAACCAGATCGAGTGCCGCCGGGCGATCGCGGCGATGCCGCGCAGATCGTCGACGGCCCCTGTGTTGGTCGTCCCCGCGCTGCCGACGATCATGAATGGCTCGAGACCGCCTGCTCGATCGCGGGCGATCGACTCCTCGAGCCCGTCGAGCCGCATGCACAGGCGGTCGTCAGTCGGGATCTCCCGGACATTGCTGTGCGGAAAGCCGGCCAGGCTGGCCGCCTTCTGCACGGAGTGATGCACTTGATCCGAGGCGTACAGAATGCCGCCACGGAAATCGTCGCCGAGCTTCTCGTTGCGCGCTGTGACCAGGGCGGTGAAATTTGCCATGGAACCGCCGGTGGTGAGCACGCCTCCCGCCCCCGCCGGATAGCCGACGAAACGGCAGAACCAGCGGATGACGTTGGACTCGAGCTGGACCAGAGCCGGCGCCGCAGCAAAGACGCCGACGTAGCGGTTCACGGCATCGGCGATCAGATCGGCCACAGCAGTATGAAAGATCCCTCCGCCCGGGATGTAGGCGAGATAGCCGGGACCGGCTGTGTTGAACGACTTCGGTATCCACTCTCGGAAGAGCGGATCGAGCAGCTGCTCGAACGGAGCGCCGCTCTCCGGCGGATCGGCCTCGATCAAACTTCTGGCCAGCTCGAGCGAGCCTTCGATATCGGCCGCCGGCTGCTGCGGAAGTGACTCGATGTGCTCGACGATCCGATCCATGGCCAAGCCGACCATCCGGCGCATCTCATCTCCTGTCAGCTCGAGAGGAAAGGGATTCGACATGCAAGCGAATATAGCGCAGGAGCCAGTCATCTCTTGCAAGAGGGTGCGCGGGGCCGCCGCTGTAGCACAGACACTTCTGTCTGTGCGTCGGCGGGCGAAGCGCCCGCCGCCAATCTGTGCTCGTTCACCCGCCTGCAACGCAGAAACAACACAGACAGAAGTGTCTGTGCTACGTCGCTCCCCGTAGCACAGACTCGGCGGGCGAATTCGCCACTATTCGATGTCGTCGATCGACTTCGGCCAGTCCCCTTTCAAGAGGCGCGAGAGGGCCCGATCCGCCAGGAGCTTTCCGCCCGTCTGGCAGCGCGCGCAGTAATTCGTCTCGTTGTCTGCGTAGACGATTCTCTGAACGGCAGAGCCGCAGTCGGGGCACGGCTGGCCGAACTTGCCGTGGACGGCCATGTCCGGACGGAAGGCGGTGACCTTTGCCGGGAAGCCCTGGCCCGTTTCACGCCGCAGCCGGTCGGTCCAATCGGTGAGCGTTTCGAGCGTGACATGCCAGAGCCTCTCGATCTCATCCGGCGAGAGGTTCGTGGTCATTTGCACCGGCGAGAGCCGCGCGCGATGGAGGATCTCGTCTGAATACGCGTTGCCGATCCCGCTGAAGACGTGCGGATCGGTGAGAGTCCTCTTGATGGTGTGCCGCTCCCGCGTCAGGGCTTCACGGAATTGATCAAGCGTGGCGCCGAAGAGCTCGAGACCTCCGGGATCGATGGCTCGTACCGCCTCCTCCCCCCGCAGCAGGTGGATCGAAGCTCGTCGCTTACTCCCGGCCTCGGTCATCAGGAGAGTGCCGTTCTCGAAGTCGAGCGCCGCCAGACCGGCCTTCCCCGTAAGTCGGGACGAGGACGCCGCCCGGCTCGACGCCGGGCGGTTGGCGGCCGAGGCGGCCGCCGCTCCACTTGCGGACCACTTGAGGCGGCCCGCGATCATCAGATGGATAACGATGAAGAGCGACTCTTCCAGCTCGATGACGATTCGCTTGCCGACCCGCCGCAACCCGACCACACGCTTCCCTGCCAGCTCCGAGGCGGCCGGTAACACGGTCCGCAGGACGAACGGGCTTCCGATGCGGAGCGCGGCCAGTTTCTTACCGCCGATCCGCCGCTCGAGCGCCTCGATATAGACCGTGATGTCGGGAAACTCAGGCATGAGCGATAAGAAGAGTGAAGTGTGAAGAGTGAAAGTGAACCGGTGAGAACGTGCGGAGGGAGCGCGAATCGACGGACCCGCGCTCCCTATCATTCGATTATCGCGCTCCCATCTCCGCCATCAGGAACCCGAGGATTTCGCTCTCGTTTTTCACCGCCTCGCTGAGCGGCTCGCCGCCGGAGTGGCCGGAGCTGGTGTGGTAACGGATGAGGACCGGATTGGTCGAGCCGGTCGAGGCCTGCATCAGCGCCGCCATCTTCCGGGCGTGCAGCGGAGCCACGCGGGTGTCGGCATCTCCGGTAATGAATAGAGTGGCTGGATACTTCGTCCCTTTGACTACGTGCTGGTAAGGCGAATAAGCGTAGATCGTCCTGAACTGCGCAGGATCGTCCGCCGATCCGTATTCCGGCACCCAGAAGCTGCCGACCAGAAACTTCTGATAGCGCAGCATGTCGACCAGCGGAAAGCTGACGATCACCGCCTTGAAGAGGTCGGGCCGCTGGGTCAGGGCCGCGGTCACCAGCAGGCCCCCGTTACTACCGCCGCGGATAGCCAGCTTCGAAGGATTGGTGTAGCCGCTTCGGACGAGGTATTCGGCCGCGCCGATGAAGTCGTCGAAGACGTTCTGTTTCTTCGCCTGCATCCCGGCCTGGTGCCAGGCCTCGCCGAACTCTCCCCCGCCGCGCAGATTCGGGAGGGCGTACACGCCGCCATGCTCGGCCCAGACCACCGCCGACGCCGAGAAGCGCGGGAGCTGGCTGAGGGAGAAGCCGCCATATCCGGTCAGCAGCGTCGGATTGGCGCCGTTGAGATTGAGGCCTTTCTTGTAGAGAAGGAACATCGGAATGGTCGTGCCATCCTTCGAAGCGTAGGAAACCTGCTTGACCTCGAACTGCGACGAGTCGACCGGAGCCTCCTGCCGAGCAAAGATCGATCGCTCCCCTGTGGCGGTATCGATACGGTAGATGGTGCTCGGAACGGCGAACGACCCGTAGGTGAAGAACGCCTCGTTGCCGCTCCACTGACCGTTCAGATCGCCGAGGCTGCCGATCTCGTCGAAGGCGATGGAGGGGCCGTGCGCGCCATCGAGAGAGAAGCGATCGATGCGCGAGCGGACGTTGTCGAGATAGCGGACGAAGACCGAGCCGGCCACGGCCGTCACACCCTGAATGGCCGCCCCCTTGTTCTCCGGAACAATCTCCCGCCAGTTCGGGCGGCCTGGATCGGCGGCGCTCACGACCATGACGCGCGAATTGGGCGCATCCCAGTTCGTAGTGATCACCAGGCTGTCGCCGGCAATGTCGACGCTCGACTTGGCCTCGATGTCGTTCACAACGGTGCGGATCGGATTGTCCCCGCGAAGATCCTTGACGTACACCTCCGTCTTTTTCGGCGCGGAGCCATAGAAGACCTGGATGACCAGATAGCGTCCATCCTCGGATACACCGGTTCCGATGATCTTGTCCGGCGCATAGCCGTCGCCGAAGAGCTGCGGGTCGGTTCCGGTCATCCCGATGACGTGGTGGAAGACGCGCGGACCGACGCTCGACGAATGCGTCGCATAGTAGACGTCGCTGTGATTCGGAAGGACTGAAAGCCCCTGATAGCGGGCTCTGGGGAGAACGTCGGACAGGTCGCGGTGCGCATCGACGTCGAGGAAGTGAATGGTCGTCTCGTCCACTCCCCCCTCGCGCACCTCGTAGGCCAGGATGTGGCCGTCGGAGGTGACATCCTGAATCCCGACGCTCGTCGAATGGTTGGCGCTCATCGGCGTCGGATCGATCAGTAGCTGCTCGGGGCCGCCCAGACCCTGACGCATATAGATGGAGAACAAGTCCTGTCCTACGCCGCGCTTCGTATAGAAGTAGCGGCCGGAGCGAACCATCGGCGTCGTCGTGACGGTGGTCTGCTGCAGATCCATCAGCCGCCTCTCGATGCCGGCACGGTCGGGAAGATTGGCTGTCATGGCATCGGTATAGCGGTTCTCGTCGTTGATCCACTGGCGTGTCTCGGGGCTGGTCTGCTCCTCCAGCCATCGCTACGGATCCGTGATGGTGACGCCATGCAGCGTTTCAGTCACCGGACGGGCCACGGTGACGGGGGGCGCCGGAGCCATCATCCGGTCGGATCGCGTCACCGGTGCAGCCGCCGGTTGCGGCTTCTGTGCGCAGGCCGCGGTCATCAGGATCAGGAAGAGCATCATCAGTCTCGTTCGCATTTCGTCTCCTCGTTCATCGGTCTTGGCGGATCGCAAGCATAGGGCAGGACGGGACTGAGAATCATCGCCGAAAGCCTGACCAGCTGACCATTCCGCTGATTCTCGCTGGAGGTCATCTCCCCTGCGCCGGCGCATTTCGCCGGTAGATGTCGTAGTTGGCCAGGCGCCGCACCAGTCGAAAGCGGGGCGACAACAGCGCCAGCGTCTGCCCCAGCTCCGGCATCGGGTCACCGTTGACCTGCAGATGCTTCTTCACGATGATCCATCGGACCTTTCGCTCCTCGGCCAGCGTGGCGATCTCGGATGGCGAGTACGGGTTGATCGTCCTGTCGAACATGAGGACCGGAAACTGCGGAACGCGCCCGGTCGTGAAGTAGAAGAGATCTTCGCCCGGCATGGAGAGAATCGCGTCGTCCCGCGGAACCTCGCGAGCGGTGAAGGCCAGGAGCTCTTCGAAATCCGGCAGCCATCGTCCGCGCATCGTCAGCCCGCGCAGAGCCGGAATGGTGGAACGGACCGGCGGGCCGTCCGCGATCTTCGCGTAGATCAGTCGATGGCCTGTAGCGATGTAGTCAGCGCCCACGACGAGCATCGTCATCCCGACGATGGACGACACGATCATCGCGGTCAGGAACGGGACCTCCGCGGCCCCGATAGCGAAAGCCAGCAAGAGAACGAACAGTGGCCAGATGCCGTAGGTCGATCCCCAGGTGCTCTGGGAGAGGAAGGTCCCGTGGATCGTCGCCACCACGATCAGAGCGAGCAGCGACTCCATCGTCAACCCGCGACGACGGATGGCCAGGACGGTGACGAGCATTGCGAGCAGCATCACAAACGGCCAGAGATTCAGCAGCTCGATCTCCCACTCGTCGGGATCATCGGTCGTGAAGTAGAGCGCTGCGAGATAGAGCCACGGAGCGCTCATCAGCAGCGCTCCGCCGAGGCCCTGCCAGAATTCGAAGCGACCGCGCAATCGCGCGATCGCCACCCCGACCAGGAACGCGAAGAGCCAGATCCAGACCTGAGGGTAGGAGTAGATGTCGAGTTGCTGACTCAACGGCGGCAGTCTCCGCGCCGCCGCGAACCGAACCGTCCAGCGGATGGTATTGGACAATCCGAAGCAGACTGTGATGACAGCGGCGACGAGCGCAATCCCGAGCGCGATACCTGCCAGTACGGCGCGAGGATGGGCTTGTCGCCGAAAAGCCTGCGTGCCGTCCGCCGTGAACCGACTCTGCAGTGAGACGATCGATAGAGCACCGGCTGTACTGACCACGAATGCCAGGCCGATGTTTTGTTTGATCAGCAGGGGGATGGCGATCGCGGCGCCGAGCGCGACCGAGCGGGCCACGCTTCCTGTCATTGCGCGCCACGCCTCGCGCGCCGGCTCGGATCCCGTCAGGCAGACGAGCAGGACCAGAATGGCAAAGCAGGCGTCCGGATCGTAGAAGGGGTGCGGGACGATCGAGTAGATGCCGAGGACCGCGAGCGGAGCAGCGAGGAGAGCGGCGATGACCACCGCTCCCCTGCCCTCGAAGCGGACGAGCCGGCGGGCCATGACAAACGCGGCCACTGTTGCGCCTCCTCCCGCGACGGCTGCGTAAAACGCGTGATGCCAGACGACGCGGCCGGTGAGGCGGATGATCAAGGCCTGGGCGAGGAAGGTCAGCGGCGCGTAAGGGAACGGGAAATCGCGATAGGGCCGTTGTCCGGCGGCCATGCGGGACGCGTTTTCAAGGATGTAGCTGAGATCCCACAGGATCGTGAGGCGGCTGTTCTGCCAGAAGACGACAGCCGCCGTCGCGCCAAAGAGAAGGAAAGCCGAAAGGACGAAGAGTCGGTCCGCAAGGCGTCGCCCGGAATCACCAACCGAGGGGGCGTCGCTACCGTCACGGCTGTCCGGGAGCAAGGGCGAGATACGGTCAGCCACGCTGCCGATGGTAGCCCGATCCGATCCCGGCAGGCATCGCGCCGAAATCGAATCGAGAGGGACTCGGCTTGCCCGAGCCCGAGCCCGCGCCCGGCTTTTGACTCGCACCCAGGTCACAGCCGGGTCGGCAATGATGTACTGAGGAAAGGCTCGGACCACGGGCCGTGCCAGCGGAATGAACCTTGCTCTTCCTCCTTCGCACCGCTGGAGCTCTCTTCCCTTCCCCTATGCCCGCACAGTACGACGAGCGATTCCCCTACCGCACAGAGCTGGATATGCCGGTCATCGGCATCGAGGCCGAATTCAAAGTCTTCCTCGACGGTCAGCCGGTCGAGCCGGAGGCGGTGTGGAAGCAGCCCAGTGGTTTCATCCAGAGGCCACTGCTCAAGCGAACCAACAAGTCGTCGCAGCTTCCCACCGGCGGCGCCGTCTACTTCGACGGAGGAGTCATCGAAGTGGTGACTCCGGTGATCGAGCTCGCGCCGCAATGCACCGCCCGCGCCACGCGGAGCCTCTGGGAGCAACTCGGCTTCGTGCGCGACGAGCTGACGAAGTGGGAGGCACGAAGCGGAAAGAGGGTTCGGCTCGAAGGGTTCAGTTGCCATTTCAATGTGTCGTTCGAGATGCCGCGCGAGGAACGAACCAGGAACCGGACGATTCAGAAGCTGGCGCTGCTGCTCGCCCACCTCCTGCCGGTTCCAGTGACTGTCGCGGGTCTGAACCGCCGGTCGACCTCGTTCGGAGTCCGCCCACGCCGTGAGCGCATCGAGCTGACCCTCGACTTCATCCCCGATCCGGGCCTGATGGCGGCCACCGCCGCGTTGATCGTCGGGGTGGTGCGCAAGGTCATCACCTGGCCCTCATACAACCTCAGCGTCCTCGACGACCTGCCGCTGGCGCTGCCGGCCGGCGTCGAGCCGGGAAGACACACTACTCGGAAGGGCTGGATGCTCAAGGACTTTCACTACCCGCGCAGCCCTTTCGTCACCGACATCAACGCGCCGGTCTGGCGGACGACGCGCGGGACGCGGATGTCGTACCGGCAGATGGCGCTGGAGACGGCGAGCTATTTCCGCGAGTCGATCCGGGAGCTGGCCGATCCGTTCAGCTACCGTCTGCTCTTCTCAATCCTGCGGGGCCAGACCCCCTCGATGCTCGAGCTGGGTGACCGGCCGCCGGCTTACGAGGATATCGGACGACTGACACGCTGGGGCACGATTCTTCCGGAGCTGAAGAATTTCCGCACGCTGATGGACGATGGCGCCGCCGAGCCGCCGCCCATCACCCTTTCGATGCAGCGCTACATCGCCGAGCGGGAAGAAGAACGCGTGCGCTTTCTCGCCGGCGAGAGCGACGAGATCGTTCCGCTCACCAGGCGGCGACGCCGCAAGTCTGATCTGGACGAGACTCTCGAGCCTCCCTGGCGGGGAGAGGCGACAGACCGGCGGGAGCCGGAAGACCCGGCTGCGAGTGCGGGACGTCGCACCTCGGAACGCCGGCGCCCGGCCACGACGCTCCCTGCCAGACGGCTCACGCGTTCCGCCTACGAGAACGTGTTCATCAAGCTCGCGTCAGGCGGCCACCTCAGGCTCGGTGACGAGATCCTCACTCCGATCGCAGTCAAGGGGTGGTACCACTCGGTCTTCCGCAACAGGAACGGAGAGGAACGACTGATCTCGATCGATCAGCTTCTCGCGCACATCGAGTCGTGGCAGGACTGAGAGTCCGATGACCGCCGACGGTCCCCACCGGGCCGGCCCGCATTTCTCTCACGGCGCACCCCTTCAGGCAGACAAGATCCTGTACTGACGCCGGGCTTCCGTCCGTGTGAATCCTTGCGAACATTGCGATGTGACATTATGGTTGCTGCGATGTGACTTTATGGTTATGGTGATGTAACTTTTTTTGGATGGTTACGCGCAACCAGTCAAGCGGTAGCCACCCAAGCCCTCCGGCCGTGTGGTGTAGGCAGTTTTTCGAAACCCTGAGTTAACGCAGTAGAAGACAAGGAGAGGATCTTTTCCATGAAGAAAGTTCTCATATTTGTTTGCTCGATGGCACTAGCAGTATCGATGTTCGCTCAGGCTCCAACGGAGCTGAACCCCGGCGAGCATGGTGAGGGGCACACGCACCCGTCGAACGAGGCCGGCTTCGCCGTCGCGAGCGGGAATCTGATCAATCACACAGGCGGAACTGTGATCCGAAACGCGAACGTCGTAGAGATCTTCTGGGGACCGAGTTTTGCGTCCGGTGGCGCCGACAACGGCTACGCGACCACGCTGCAGGCCTTCCGCAATCAGTTCGGAACGACGCCTGAATACAACACGATCACCCAGTATTTCGGCGAGGATCCGGTCTCGGGCTTCGGCAACATCGCTCAGGGCAGCCTCATCAATCAACCTGACCAGTTCGACACGACGACCCCGCCGACCAACGTGACAGATGCGACGGTGCAAGCCGAAGTCAAGCGGTACGTGGCATCGCACGGGGTCGACTACAACGCCATCTACGAAGTCTTCCTCCCGAAGACCTCCTACTCCTCGGACGGAACTGCCACATCCTGCGGCGGCCCGAGTCTCGCGTATTGTGCCTATCACAGCAACTATGTCGACGGCGCCGGTAAGAACGTCAAGTACTCGATCGAGCCCTGGCCCGGCTGCAGCGGCTGCAGCGTGACCGGCTGGACCACTGCCCAGAATCAGGAACATTTCGTCTGCCACGAGACGCGGGAGGCCGTTACCGACGCCCTCGGCAATGCGTGGTTCGACCGTCGTGGCGCTGAAGCCGACGACAAGTGCGCGTGGACTCCCTCCCCGTTCATCGGCACCGGCGGTTTCGGCTACCAATACGAGTGGTCCAACGCCAACAGCGGATGCGTCAGGACCCGCTGACACCAGGACAGCAAGGAATCAATCAGGACCCCGGCCAATCCTGGCCGGGGTCTTTTCTTTGCAACTGCGGTTTCTCACAACAAACCGATTCATCAGGACGGCATTTCCCTATGCGACTCGGACTACGGGTTGTGGTTCCCTTCCTCATCCTCCTCAGCGGCTGCGCTTCAGCACCTCCTGGCGCCTCGACAACAGCCACGGCTCCGACGTCCGCCTCTGTCTCTCCCTCATCGGCGACCCCCGGTGCGCGCGCCGAGACCCCGGCGGCATCCCTCGTCGACCACCTCGGTGATTCGACGGC
>JADGNX010000193.1 GCA_017883265.1 Thermoanaerobaculia bacterium | reverse complement strand
CCGTCGAGCACATCGAGACGGTGCGAGAGCGCAAGCTCGATCGTGGAGCGCGGGATGCGGCATATGTAGCTCTGAAAGTAGGCATCGCCGCGGATGATCTCGAGCCGGTCGCCGCCGCCGACGATGCCGACAGGGAGCATGCCCGCGGCGTGGATGAGCTCGCGTGGCACGTAGATCGGCATGTGTCCGATGGCCCGTCGTCCCGGCGCGCGCGCCTTCCACTCCTTCACCGCGCCGAGGTCGATGTCGTCGAATAGCCAGCGCGCGCGGGCGATGAGGGTCTGGAGGTCAGCGTCCATCGTTCACACCGGAACCTGGTCTGATTTCCTGACCCACGGCGCGATCGCTTCGATCAGTTCCTCGTTCCACTCCGCTCCCTGAGCAAGGCGCTGCCGCAGCAGGACGAAATCAACCTCCCGCTGCTGCTTCGTTCCATAGTGGAAGGCGCGGAATCCGGCATTGGCCTCGGTCATCATGTTGAGCGACAGCCAGGCGCGATTCGACTCGCGATTCCGGTCCCAGTGCTCGAGCTTGTGCTTGCGGATGCTCTCGATCGTCTTGGTCAGGCAATCAGGCATTGTGTGGAGCAGTTTCGTGGCCATGGCATCGACGGCGTCGTCGAGAAGGGTGAGATCGACCTTGCCGCGCGCCATCAACTGCTTCGCTTCGTCGCGAGCCGGGCCTGTCTTCGGATCACCGAACACGATCCGGCCGAACTCATCGATGGTGCGATCGGTGATCACCATTGGATTGGCGACCCACGCTCCGTCCACACGCAAAGCAGGAACGATCTGCGTCAACCCACCGAGCCAGTAGAAGCGATGGGCGCTCCATGGCTGGCAGAGGGTGGCGCTCATCATGGCGTGCTCGATGCCGACAAAGAGTGGCAGAAAATCAGTGGTCCCACCATCGGGTGCCGAGCCGTGCTTCGGACCGGCCTGGCTGAACACGGCCAGATCGCTCGAGATCGAGTAGTCGCAGGCCATGCCGATCTCCTGGCCACCCCCGACGCGCATTCCGTTGACACGGCATATGACCGGCTTGTCGCACTGCAGAATCGACGTGACCATGTCATTGAAGAGCCGCATGTACTGGCGGTATTCGCCGGGGTTGCCGGCATAGACCTCCGCATACTCGCGCGTGTTTCCGCCCGTGCAGAAGGCCTGCGTCTCGGCACCTGTGAGCACTACAGCGACAGCAGCGCGATCGTTGGAAGCGGCCCGCAATGCCAGGATGATCTCCTTGATCATTCCCGTGGTGTAGCTGTTCATCTCACTCGGGTTGTTGAAAGTGATCCAGACGTTGTGCAGACCGGCGACCGGCAATCCCTTCTGGTCGAGCGCCGGACGACGCTGCACCACGATATGGTGCGGCGCGAAGTTCTCGACGAGGTTGTGATTGTTCATGACGTCCTCCATTGGGCATAGCCGTCATCGGGCATCACAATGGCGCGGCGACGGAGGCGATGCTGTTGTACCGCTTCAAACAGAGCCGGCAACTCGGATAAGGGATGCCGTTCGATGGATGGCTCGAGTGCGACCTTCCCCTGGAGAACGAGCGATAGCGCGTCCGGATAATGGTCGGGAGCGCATCCCCAGTTGCCCCGCATCGTGGCATCGAGCGCCATCAGGTTCGACAATCGGATCTCCACGCGATCGGTCGTATACCCGACGACGCCGAGATAGCCGCCAAAGTCGAGAAGACTGAACGCCGTTTGTTGTCCAGCCACCGTGCCGGACATCTCGAAGATCTTCAGCCCCACGCGGCCGCGGCCGGTGTCGCGCGACAAACCGCGGATCGAGCTCTTCATGGCCTTGAGGTCGAGCTGGGTGGCGTTGAGCGCCAATGCCGCGCCATGCTGCTTTGCCAGCGCCAGGCGATCGTCGTCGACGTCGATGGCCACGACGGTCGCGCCAAACGCCGCGGCGATCTGAACGCCGAAGCCTCCGATTCCGCCCACGCCGACGATGACCACGAGATCGTGAGAGGAGACCTCGGCGCGGGTGATGGCTTCATACGGCGTGGTCACGGCATCCGCGACCACTGAGAGCATTTCCAACGTGATTCCGTCCGGCAGTGGCTCTGGCACAGGGCAAAGGCCGCGCGCCGGTACCGTGACGTGCGTGGAGAAGCCGCCGTCACCATCATTGCCCGGCATGAATTGCTTCCTGCAGATGGCCGGCTTGCCAGCGGCGCAGGCCTCACAAGCGCCGCAGGGAATGACGGCCGGAACAATCACCGCGCGGCCGATCCATTCGCCGGCCTTGTCACCGGCGGCGACGACGCGGCCCGCGATCTCATGCCCGAGGACGAGCGGAAGCGAATGCCGCGTCGGGACGCCGTCGTAGGCGAATCCGATGTCGGTGTGGCAAAGCCCACACCCTGCCACCTCAACTACAACCTGATCGACGCCCGGTTCGAGCGCCGGACAATCGAATTCCTCGAGCGCTTTCCCGACAGCGGTGAGGCGAAATCCATGAGTGGCGACGATTGAGCTCACGCGGTCCTCCCTGGCGGCGCGGGAGAACGTTGCATCTGCCGCGTGCTGATCGAATCCTGGCGGGACCATGAACCGCGCGCTATGTTGGATGTCACACAGGGGTGTGATGTCGAGGGCCGGCGGGCCCCTGGGCGATGAGATCACATCTGCTTGTGATCATGAACACCGGTCCAGCCGCTTCCCGGCCGGAGAATCCCGACATGCCTTACGACGTAGCGTCAACCACGCGATTCGCGCACCGCGTCTCGCTCATGGGCTCCGAGAATGCTTTCAAGATCACTCCTCAGATTCGAGCCGTCGAGAACAGCGGCCTGCGGGTGATCAAGTGCAACATCGGCGAGCCGGACTTCCCCCTGGCACCGCATATCGCCGATGAGGTAAAGCGCCAGATCGATCTCGATCAGACGCACTACTGCGACCCGCAGGGCCTGGAGGCGCTTCGGGTTGCTGTGGCCCGGAGCATGGGTGAGGCACGCGGATTGTCGATCACTCCCGATCGAGTGGTCGTCTTCCCCGGTGCCAAGCCTCCCATCGGGTTTGCCCAGCAGATCTATTGCGATCCAGGCGATGAAGTCATCTATCCCAGTCCCGGGTTTCCGATCTACGAGTCGTTCATCCGCTATGTCGGCGCCGTCCCGGTGCCGCTGCATCTTGGCGAAGAAAGCGGCTTCACCTGCAACGCCGGCGATCTCGCTCCACTGATTTCCGCTCGCACCAGGCTGATCTATCTCAACTTTCCCTCGAATCCGACCGGCGGCGTGGCCACTCGCGAGCAGATCGAGGAGCTGGCAGAGGTCATCCTGCGCACGGCTCCGCCGGACGTCCGCGTGTTCTCCGACGAGATCTACGAGAAGATCCTCTTCGACGGCGAACGCCATCACTCCATCGCTTCGGTTCCGGGAATGGAGGAGAGGACCATCATCGTCTCCGGCGTCTCGAAGTCGTACGCCTGGACCGGGGGGCGTGTGGGCTGGGCCATCCTCCCGACCGCGGAGGAAGCGGAGGCCTTCAGAAACCTCAATATCAACTACTTCTCGTGCGTGCCGGCCTATAACCAGCTCGGCGCGAAGGTGGCCATCGAGTCACCGGAGAGTGAGAAGTCAGTCTCACAGATGGTCACGGAGTTCGCGCTCCGGCGCGCGGTCGTGGTCCAAAGGCTGAACGCGATTCCAGGCATCACTTGTCAGATGCCTAAAGGTGCGTTCTACGTCTTTCCGAACATCGGCGGCGCCTGCGCCCGAGTTGGAGCGATCGAGGCCTGGGATCGCCTTCCGGCGGCGGTGCGGCAGACGACCTCTCCGTCCACGCTCTTTCAGCGTTTCCTTCTCTTCGGCTATGGCGTGGCCACGCTCGATCGAAGATCGTTTGGAACGATCGGGAGCGAGGGCAAACACTATCTCCGACTGTCGATTGCCACCAGCCTCGAAGATCTCGAGGAGGCGGTCCGCCGCATTGCTTCAGCCACCGATGCGTCCGACGGGTTCCGACGTTTCGTGGCCGAAGGGAAGCATCTGGATTGAACCCATGCTTCCCGAATGAGGAGAAAGTCATGAGCACCGCGCTTGCGTCACACCGTGCCTCTCGAATCGATCCGTCTCACATCGCGCCACCGCCGCTCTCCTCGCGCGACATCGATGCCTTCGAAAAACTCGACGCCGCTTACCGAACGCTTTGCGCGATGCTCTACAACTACGCGCCGATGTCGGGTCACCCTGGCGGATCGATCTCGTCGGGCCGCATGGTTTCCATGCTCCTGTTCGAGACGATGGACTACGACGTCACTGATCCGGACCGCAGCGATGCCGATGTTCTCTCCTATGCCGCAGGCCACAAGGCCCTCGGCCTTTACGCCATGTGGGCCCTGCGCACCGAGATCCTTCGCATCGCTCGACCTCATCTCCTCCGCGATGAATGGCGCCACCTTCGCCTCGAAGACCTTCTCGGCTTTCGAAGGAATCCCACGAACGACACCCCGCTGTTTCGGATGTTTGGCTCGAAAGCCCTCGATGGCCATCCAACGCCAGCCATACCGTTCGTTCCGCTCGCCACCGGCGCCTCCGGAGTGGGGCTGGCGGCGACGCTGGGCCTTGCCCTGGCGGCATTCGACTGGTTTGGCGATAGTGCGCCATGGGTCCACATTCTCGAAGGAGAGGGAGGTCTGACACCGGGACGGGTGTCCGAAGCGCTTGCATTCGCCGGTACGGCATCATTGCCTAACGTCGTCGTTCACGTCGACTGGAATCAGTCCTCGATCGACTCCGATCGCGTCACGCGCGAGGGAGGGTCGCCTGGCGACTACGTGCAGTGGAATCCAGCTGAGCTATTTCTCCTCCATGACTGGAACGTCATCTCGGTGAGTGACGGCAGCGATCTGCAGCAGATCGCCTCCGCTCAGCGAGCAGCGCGTCTGAACGACAACGGACAACCGACGGCAATCATCTACCGCACCACCAAGGGATGGCGCTACGGCATCGAAGGACGCTCGTCGCACGGCGCGGGTCACAAGCTCTGTTCCCCTGGCTTTTACAGTGCGCTTCCGCTTCCCACCGGTGACGTGCCACAGTGTGCTGTCGACCAGACGCTTTGCGATGGCGGGACGAATGCCACGATGGTCGAGCAGTGCTACTGGCAGGCCCTGACCGGCGTGCGTCACTGGCTGGAAGGGCAAACGGATATGGTCGAGACATTGGCTGGGCGAATCATCGCCTCCCGCCAGCGGCTCGAGAGCGCGAAGAGAAGAGCGCGCCCGTTTGCGCCCGTGTTGAGCGACGTTTTCGGCCTGGCCTCGCAGAGCGGCGTGCCTCCCGAGCTGATGCTGGCGCCGGGACAACAGACCACACTGCGCAGTCAGCTGGCGAAGGCAATCGGCTACCTCAATCGCTTCAGCGGAGGTGCGTTTCTCATCGCCGCAGCCGATCTCCTCGGATCGACCAGCGTGACGGAGGCAACTAACGACTTCGAC
This sequence comes from Thermoanaerobaculia bacterium, assembly GCA_017883265.1. GTDB lineage: Bacteria > Acidobacteriota > Thermoanaerobaculia > Gp7-AA8 > Gp7-AA8 > JADGNX01. Next base: position 1,310 of record JADGNX010000193.1, on the reverse strand, counting down.
AAAGGGTTCTTCCACACCAAAAGCAATCGCGACTCGCGAACCCTCTCCGTCGGCGGGATCTGCGAGGATGCCATCGCCGGAGTGATGTCGGGCGTCTCGTCGTTCGGCATGCACATCGGCGTCGGCTCGTCGTACGCCGCATTCCTGGCCCCACTCGGCCACATCGCCTCCAGACTTCACGCTATCGGCAATCAAGCGCGTCACGAGAGGACCGGAGAAGCAGCGCGACCAATGATCCTGATTTGCGCTCATGCCGGATTGGCAACCGGCGAGGATGGCCCGACGCACGCCGACCCGCAGCCGCTGCAGCTTCTGCAGGAGAATTTCCCTAACGGAGCACTGATCACGCTGACGCCGTGGGACGCTGCGGAGATCTGGCCGCTTTTCACAGCAGCGATGATGCGCCGGCCCTCGGTGATCGCGCCGTTCGTGACGCGCCCGACACAAACTGTCCTCGACCGCCAGGCGCTGCGACTGGCTCCGGCAAGCGATGCGGTGCAGGGCCTTTACAAACTGCGATCCGCGAGCGGGCAACCGGACGGAACCATCGTCCTGCAGGAGTCGGGAGTTACGTACACATTCCTGACCGAGGCCCTTCCGCTCCTCGATGCAGCGGGGATCGATCTCGACGTCTTCTACGTAGCCAGCGTGGAGCTCTTCGACGCGTTGACACCCGAGGAGCGATCATCGATTTTCCCCGAGTCCAGTGCCGCGCGGGCCATGGCCATCACCGGCTTCACCCTTCCAACTACCTATCGATGGATTCGTTCCGATCTCGGGCGAACGATGACCATGCATCCCTTCATGCGTGGTCGCTATCCGGGAAGCGGTTCGGCGCGCGCGGTGATCGCCGAAGCGGGACTGGACGGCGAGAGTCAGTTCCGGCGTATCTCCGAATATGTGCAGGCGTTGCGACACGCTGTGGCCCCCGCGGTGACCCTACCCTGGGCGTTGTGGTTGAATCCCCATCGCTGAGCCGCGTCACCGGCAGGAGAAACGCCAGCAGTTCGCCGGCAACGAGCGGTATCGTCGCATAGCGCCGAGTGCCCGATCCCGGCAGTGGTCAAACCAGAAACCAGAAACTAGAAACCAGAAGAAGGCCGTTCGTTCTGGTTTCTGGTTTCTGATGCCCGCGTTACATTGAAATCGAACCCTTCCGGAACGCGCTTTTCCCGATCCACGCGTTCACGAGAACTAGTTGCCCGCTCGCAGCTTCACCGCGTGGGTCGACCTACTCGAGCCGATTGCCACCGATCGGTAACCCGGGCCCGGCTCTTGGCGTCACACTCTCCAGAGAACATAGAATGCGG
>JADGNX010000192.1 GCA_017883265.1 Thermoanaerobaculia bacterium | reverse complement strand
GGCGGAACGATCTTTACGGCCGAGACGCAACAGTCGGACGCATATCCGGAGCTGGAGGCCGCGTCCAGCAGCTTCATCATGCTGACCGTCCAGCGCGGAGCGACGCGAACCAGTGCGCCACTTCCGGAATCGCTCACGGAAGGCGTCCATCGCGGTCCCGCTCTGGCCTACGACGAAGGATCGAAGACGCTCTTTCTCTTCTGGCAGAAGCAGCCGAACGCCATGTCCAGTCAACTGCTCCTCTGCTCGTACCAGGACGGCAAATGGAGCCGTCCGATGTCGATCGATAGCGCCGCCTTCCACTTCCGCCAGAATCTCCGCATCGGCATCACTTCCAGAGTGGAGACCGTTTCCGACAAGGATGGTACGTCCACCTGGGCGCCTGGGTTGACGCTGCACGCGATCTGGTGGGACCAGAACGGAACGGGTGAGTCAGCGCGCTACGCCATGCTGACAATCGAAAAGGGAGCGGTCAGCGATGTCGCGATTCGCGATCTCCGCGACTTTGTCCCCACCAGCCCCGACGACAAGAACTTCCCGGTCGACGCGGCGTTGAACCGCGAGATCCTCCGCCACCCTGCGCTCTTCGAGGCGCAGGATCATAAATCAGTCGATGTGGTGTTCGCCGACTGGGATCTCAATGCCTTCAATCGGGTCACCATCAAGCCTCGCACTGGCCCCGACGGACGCCTTCGCGTCCCGGTCGGCCTTCGCGACGGCGGACAGATTCCGCCAGCGCCCTTCAGAGCCACCTCCGACTCTATCGGCGCCATCTCGGGTCAGGGCTCAGGCAGCGATCTCCTCTTCTACTTCCGTAACGGCAAGGCGATGGGGTATCTCGTCTACAAGAACGGCAGCTGGAGCTCGTCAGATCCGATCGCTATCGACGACAAGGTCACCTCGGACAACGTCATCGAACTGCTCCGGAAGATGATGACCGCCGAATAGGTCGACCGTTCGAATCGACTCTCGAAAAGCCGGCCGCAGAGCCGGCTTTTTTGATCTGTTCGAGCGCCCCTCGAGTCCGCTGGCTGGCGCGTCAGATACGGGGCTTGGCGTGATTGACCGAGGTGATGATCCCGACTCCGATGAGCGCCAGGGCACAGATGGCGATCCAGACCACCGGGGCATGGAGCATGTAGGCGGCGATCGCCAGCGCGATAATCAGGACCAGCCATCCCACAAACGACAGATTGAACCAGTTCACGGCAGCACCTCCGGCTGGCCTGGAACTCAGCAATGGCGGTGCCATGGACAGTTCGTCGACCTTACGTCTGCTCCGGGGATTACACGGAGCACAGACAGAAGTGTCTGCGCTACAGGGAAGCGCAAGTGTGGCACAAACGCTTCCGTCTGTGCCGTCTCTTGATGTGCCACAAAACACGCCGAACCAAGAAAAGCCCGGCCGGAGCCGGGCTTTCGATCGACAGCGTTGAGAACCCCAGTCTTTCTATTTGAAGACCAGGATCAGGGCCACGACGAGGGCGTAAATGACGAGCGACTCGATGAGGGCCAGACCGATGATCATCACGGTCCGGATGACCGCGGCCGCTCCGGGATTGCGCGCGATTCCTTCGCATGCCGCACTGATGGCGCGCGACTGACCGATGGCTCCTGCCGACGCGGCAATACCAAGAGCGATCGAGGCCGCCACCATATCCCAGCGGACCGCGGGAGCCGTGGTCGTAGTCGGCGCCGCCTGGGCGAAGAGTGTCGTGGCAGTCAGAATGACGATGGCCACGAGAAGCAGCAGTTTGATGTTTTTCACTAAGACTTCCTCCTTTTTCGAATCGTTCGAAACCTGTCTTTTTCTTTGAAACCGAATCAGCGATTCAGTGCTCTTCGATTGTCACGGCGCCGCCGATATAGACGGACGTCATCATGATGAAGACGAACGTCTGCAGGAGAGCCCCGAAGATTCCGAGACCCATCATCGGCCAGGGCACCAGGAAGGGCACCATGCCCATGAAGATCCCCGTGGCCATGTGCTCGCCGAAAATGTTCCCGAACAGACGCATACCCAGCGAGAGGATGCGCGCCAGATGACCGATGACTTCGATGGGGAACATGAGCGGCGCAAGCCACCAGATCGGACCCATGAAGTGCTTCACGTAGTGGCCGACGCCCTGGGCCCGGATCCCCTGGACGTTGTAATAGAGAAAGGCGGTCAGTGAGAGGGCGAAGGTGGTGTTGGGGTTGGACGTCGGAGGCTGCAGGAAAAAGAAGAGGCCGAAAATATTGGATAGAAAAATGAAGACGGCGAAAGCACCGATGAAGTAGAGATACCGCTCTCCAGCCCCGTGACCGATGATGTCATCGAGGAGGTCCTTGAGACCGGCTACGATCATTTCCAGGAAGTGCTGCGCCGTCGAGGGATTATCCTTGCTCAGCCGGCGCGTCAGAAGCGGGAAAACGGTCGAGCAGATCAAGAGGACCAGGAGCGCCATGATGACGTGATCCGGGATGTCGAACCCGAACGCGTGGTTCCACAGCGCGTTGACGGGGTGGTAGAGGATCGAGGTCTCGTGTTTCATCTACTTGGCTGTCCGTGTCGGTTTGATTGCCTTCAAGATCGAATACACACCTTCAGCCATGATCCCCACCACGACCACCGAGAACCCGAGCAGCACGCTGACCGTGTTCAGTCGGACGACATAGAACGTGATCGAGAGAGCAATGCCGAAGAGTGTGAAACGTGCCATTGTCGGCAGAGCCAGCTTCCAGACCCTGACCGATGAGGCCGGCTGCAGGGCGCGCATTACGCTGTCCTCCAGCCAAAGGAAGTTGATCATAACGACCAGGGCACTGCAAGTCAATCCGACTACGCCGTACCCCTTTCCCATCGCGGCGAAGACCGCCAGAAAGACGACGTAGGCAGCCAGCGAGAAGCGCTTGACGCGGCGCAGCACGCGACGTTCTTCGCCGGCCGCAAGGTCGAGCTCATCGGTCATCGGTCCGTTCAGAAGGAGTGGAGACGGTGGGGGGTTCATCTTTGGCCAGACCGATCCGGAAGAGATTGATGAAGGCGGCAATCATCCCGAACACGCTGAAGATGATCGTGAGCCACGGCCACGAATGAAACAGCATGTCCAGACCGTACCCGGCGCCGAAGCCGAGGGCGATGGCGATCGGAAACATCCACCCGAGCGACGAGGCCTCGAGCATCGATCGATATTCCTGCGGCTTCTCCGGCTCCGGCACGAGGGTGATTCTACCGCACAGACAATAGTGTAGGGCGGTAGCACAGACAGAAGTGTCTGTGCTACATCGCTCCTGTAGCACAGACAAGCACAGACACTTCTGTCTGTGCGGTCTTCGCGGCGCGCCTCTATCGCTGCACGACGCGCCCCACAAGGTGCGAGGACGATTCGATGACCTGCCGGATCGGCAGCTCCGGAATGAAGCCGACGACGAGCGTCACCGTCAGACTCAATGCCGTGACGAATCGCAGCGAGGGCGAGTAGATCGTCTCCGCCCCGCTCCCCTCCTCGAGGTACATGGCCACGACAAGCCTCAGGTAGTAAAACATCGAAACGGCCGACATGACCACCGCGACGATGGCCAGCCAGCCGAAACCGGCTTGCACGGCGGCTGCGAACAGAAAGTACTTCCCTATGAATCCTGCGGTCGGCGGGATCCCTCCCAGCGAGAGGAGAAAGACCACCATGCTGAATGCGGCGAAGGGAGCTCGTTTGTGCAGTCCGCGGAAATCCTCCACGCTCTCCCCGGCATAGGCATGACGGCGGAGCATCAGGATCGTGGCCCAGATGCCGAGGTTGGCAAAGACATAGACCATCGTGTAGATCAGAATCCCGCGCAGGCCCATCTCGTTCATGGCGATGATGCCCAGAAGGGAGTAGCCGGCGTGGCTGATCGATGAGTAGGCCAGCATTCGCTTGACGTTGGTCTGGGTGATTGCGGCAAGGTTACCTACGATCATGGAGAGAGCAGCGATGGCCGCGAGAACGTTGCTCCAGTCGAGGTGGAACGCAGGAAAAGCGACATAGAAAACCCGTGCGAATACGGCGAATGCCGCGGCCTTGGAGCCGGTCGAGAGGAATGCCGAGATCGGAGTGGGAGCGCCGACATAGACGTCGGGAGTCCAAACGTGAAACGGAACCGCGGCGATCTTGAAGCAGAGTCCGGCCGCCAGCAGCATGATGCCGAACATGAGCGCGTCGTTCGACAGCATCGTCGAGAGCGCAGCGGCAATGGTGCTCAGACGCATGGAGCCGCACACTCCGTAGATGAGCGAGATCCCGTAGAGCAGAATGGCCGAGCTGACAGTGCCCAGGATGAAGTACTTCATCGCCGCTTCGGTCGATTCCTCATGGTTCTTGTAATAGCCGGCAAGAATGTAGCTCGAGAGCGCCAACAGCTCCAGGCCGATGTAGATCGTGATGAGACTGACCCCCGAGGCCATGAACATCATGCCGCAGAGAGCGAAGGCCAGCAGCGAGTAGTACTCCCACGTCGAGTACCTCTCCTCGCTCAGGAAGTCTTCGGACAACAGCGTGACCAGAGCGATGACCACTACGAAGAGCAGCTTGAAGAACACCGAGAAGGCATCGACAGCGAACATGGCCCGAAATGTCGGCGTCTGCTGAACGCCGGCAACGGCGTACGTGGACCCGATCACGGCGAGCGCCGTAACTGCCATCAGCGCCAGCATGGCCCATTTCGCCATGTGACCGCGCGCCCTGCCGCCCAGCACCGGGACGATGAGCAGGATCGACGCACCTGTGGCTGCGATGAGCTCCGGTAGTAGCAGCAGAGTATCTGCCCAGGTCATCGATGGACCTCGGCCTGGATCGCGGCGAGAGCGGACGAGACCGCGGCCGCTCGTTCCGCCGCCTCCGACGGATACGTAACCGGCTGGCGCTTGAAGTAGCCGGGATCGACCTTCTGCACGATGTAGTCGACCGGCTGCTCGATCATCTCGAAGAACGGAGCGGGCGCGATTCCGATCCAGATCATGCAGGCCACCAGAGGCAGGAGCGTGAGCAGCTCGCGCTTGTTGACGTCCTTGAGCACTTTGTTGGCCGGGTTGTCCAGCGGGCCCCAGAAGACTCGCTGATACAGCCACAACAGATAGGCGGCGCCGAGCACGATGCCGACGGCGGCGAAGACCGCCCACCAGATATTCGCGTTGGCCACACCGAGCAGAATCGTGAACTCCCCAATGAAGCCGTTCAGCGCCGGAAGACCCATCGATGAGAGCGCGGCTATCAGGAACAGCGTGGCATACATCGGCATCTGTTTGGCCAGCCCGCCGTACTCGGAGATCAGACGGGTGTGCCTCTGTTCGTAGACGATGCCGACCAGAAGGAAGAGCGCGCCGGTCGAGATGCCGTGATTGATCATCTGCAGCACCGAGCCGCGAAGACCCATCGGGTTCAGGGCGAACATGCCGAGCATGACGAAGCCCAGGTGGGAGACCGAAGAGTAGGCCACCAGCTTCTTCATGTCCTTCTGGACCAGCGAGACCAGCGCTCCGTAGATGATGCCGATGATGCTCAATGTGACGATCGGAATCATTAACTGGCGGGTGCCGTCAGGAAGAATGGGCAGAGCGAAACGGACGAAGCCGTAGGTGCCCATCTTCAGCAGAACCGCAGCCAGGATGACCGAGCCGGCCGTGGGAGCCTCGACGTGCGCATCCGGCAGCCAGGTATGGAACGGAAACATCGGCACCTTGATGGCGAAGCCGAGGAAGAATCCGAGGAAGATCCAGAACTGCAGTTGCGGAGAAATCAGATGGCCGATCTGGTGGAACTGCAGAACGTCGAAGCTGGGGGCATTGCCCAGACCCTTGATGTTGAGGAAGGGAATGCCGCTGCTGTTGAAGAAGTAGAGGGCCAGGATCGAGAGCAGCATGACCACCGAGCCGGCCAGGGTGTAAAGGAAGAACTTGATTGCGGCATACAGCCGGCGCTGTCCGCCCCAGATCCCGATGAGAAAATACATCGGCACCAGCATCACTTCCCAGAAAACGTAGAAGAGGAAGAAGTCGAGGGCGCAGAAGACCCCGATCATGCCGGTCTGCAGGAGAAGGAGAAGAATGTAGTACTCCTTCTGCCGGTGATCGATCGCCGTGTAGGACGAGTAGACGGCGATGAGTCCCATCATCGTCGTCAGAAGGATGAGAAGCAGCGCGATCCCGTCGATTCCGAACGAGTACTTCACGCCGAGCGATGGAATCCAGCTGGCGGTCTCGCGGAACTGGAACATGGCCAGCCCGGCAGCCTTTCTATCGAAGTAAAACCAGAGCGGAACTGAAAGAACGAAATCCACCGCGGCAACAATCGTGGCGAACGTCTTGATGGCGCCGGTATTCTCCTTGTTGATGAACAGCATCAGGAGAGCACCCGCGAGCGGGAGATACGTTATGACCGACAGGATCGGGAACCCGGAATCGTAGAAGCCCATAGCCTGGACGCCTCTCCCCTTCTGTCCTCTTTACGGCTTGAGGAACAGATAGACCGCAGCCATGAGGACGATGCCGCCACCCATGACCAGTGCATAGTTCTGAACCAGCCCGCTCTGCATACGCCTCACGATGGTCGACCCGGCGCGGGCGCCGTTGGCCACTCCGTTCACCGCTCCATCGACGACATACTTGTCGAAGAGTGACGAGCCGTGGCCGAACCCGATGACCGTGACATGGCGGGTCAGATTGACCAGACCATCCACGACATTGGCGTCGAACCACCAGAGCAGTCGGGAAAGGGCCAGAGTACCGGCGATGAACGTGGCGTCGTAGAGCTCGTCGATGTAGTAC
>JADGNX010000191.1 GCA_017883265.1 Thermoanaerobaculia bacterium | reverse complement strand
ACGAAAGCACTGGTAGCCTCGACCGGTAACCCCAGCCCGCCGACGATGATGGGGCGAAGCATTCGTTGCAGGACGCTGAGAGCGCCCGTGAGGTCGAGGAAGTAAAGCAGCAGTGTACCGACGACGAAGAGCGGCACCGCTTCCTTGAGATACCACTCCGTACGCGCCGCCACTTTGATGAGGATGTTGGAGAGTCGCGGCATGCGCATCGGAGGAATCTCCAGGACGAAGTCCCCGCGCTCCCCCGGGATGACGCGCGACGCCGCCCAGCCGGCCAGTACGATCGTGCCGCCAGTGACAGCCAGCCAGATGGCGGTCGCAACGAAGCCCAGCGGCGCGAGCATGGCCATGATGACGCCCAGCTGCGCCGAGCACGGCACTCCGAGCGCTAGCAGGAGCGTGACGATGGTGGCCTCTTTCTTCGAGTCGAGGATGCGCGTCGTCAGCGTAGCCATGGTGTCGCAGCCGAGACCGAGCACCATCGGCAGTACCGCCTTGCCGTTCAATCCGATCCGGCGAAACCCGCGGTGCAGCAGGACAGCCAGTCGCGGGAGATAGCCGGAGTCTTCGAGCAATCCGAAGAAGGTGAAGAAGGTGACGACCACCGGGAGGACAATTGCGATGGCATAGGTCAGGGCCATGGTGATGATGCCGTACCGCCCGACCAGGACGTCCTGAGCGAATGCCGGCAATGCGTAGCGCACCACCCTGGTGGCGATTGGATTGATGAAGCCATCGAAAACTCGGGTCTGCATCAGATCGACCAGGATGCCCGCACCGATCTTTCCCACCAGTAGCCACGCCAGTCCGAGAACCACGAGCAGAATTGGCATCCCCCAGACCGGGTGCATGCAGAACCGGCCCAGCTTCTCGCGGAAATGATCGCCCCGCACCGCGGATTCATAGTCGAGTGACTGGAGAAGGGCATCGACGGCGCCGACGCGGCTGTAAGCGATGACCGTGGTGATCGGCTGCGACAGCTGCCCTTCGGCGGCTCGCCGCACCGTCCCCAGTCGATCGATCGTTCGCGTCGAGAGTCTCGAGCGCAGCAGCGACTGGAGGCTGGCGTCTCCTGCCAGGATCGAGAGGGCTACGCCGCGGCTCGCCAGCTGCGGCGCCTCCCGATCGAGCGCGGCCATGATCGCCGAGAGCGCCGACTCGATGGCCTCAGGATACGGCGCTACCAGTGCGCCGATCGCAGGCCGCGACAACTCCTGCTTCAGCCGGCCCATGTTCCACTGCCGTAAGGCCGATACTGCGACGACCGGCACTCCGACCGCCGCGGAGACCGCTGCGATGTCTGCTCCGCAGCCGGTCGAGCGCACCTCATCCGCCATGTTCAGGGCCAGCACGAACGGCACTGCGTACTCGCAGAGCTGAAGCGTCAGCAGCAGCGTGCGGCGCAGGTTGGCGATGTCGCCGACCTGCAGCACGTCGATGTTCGCATCCCGGAGGAGGAGATCACGGGCCACGACTTCGTCCTGTGACTGCGGCAGCAGGCTGTTGATCCCCGGCGTATCGATGATCGGACGGCGGACCTGGCCGACCATCGCCGTGGCCGTGGTCATCTCCACGGTCGTTCCCGGATAGTTGGAAACGGTCACATATCGATTGGTCAGTCGAGTGAAGAGGAGCGACTTGCCGACATTGGGATTGCCGACCAGCAGCAGCGGTCGTTCCGCGAGAGGATCGATTGCTTGTTGAGACATTGTCTCAGTGACGGTACCGATAGAAGGAACCCCGGCTGGTGACGATCATCACTCGTGAACGTGACCACACTCATCGGCCCGGTAAGCGTTTCGAGCCATGCTGCATCGCGATTTCGAGGAGGCTTTGAATGCGGGACCTGACGTTAGCGTTCGTAGGGGCGGGAGGCGACGGCGCGGTTGCAGCCGGCGACATCGTTGCCAGCGCCTGTGCCAGTAAAGGTCTGCACATCATCAAGACCGAGGCGTACGGACCGCAGATCCGCGGGGGCGAGTCATCGTCCACCGTGCGGGTGAGCGGAGAGCCGATTCACGCTCAGAGCGACGCCGTCGACGTACTGGTCGTTTTCAGCTGGGCCGACTTCGGCCGCTTCCGTGACGAGATCGCCCTTGCCGACAAGGCCATCGTCTTCCACGAGCGCGGCGACGAGCCGCCCGAGGCCATCGCTTCGCGCACCTGTTTTGGCGTCCCATTCGCCGCTCTGGCTCGGGAAGCCGGCGCAGCGGGAGCAAAGAACGTCCTGGCCACCGGATTGGTAGCCGGGGCCCTCGGCCTCCCACTCGATGCCATACGCAGCGCCATCGCCCGCCGCTTCGCGAAGAAAGCGCCGGCCGTCATCGAATCGAACCTGCGCATCTTCGATCGCGGTGTCCTCGAAGCCGCAAGCCTCGGCCCACTGGCTCTGGAACAGTTCACATACGAGACAGGCACGCCCAAACTGCTCATGTCCGGCAACGAGGCCACGGCACTCGGGGCCATTCACGCCGGCTGCCGCTTCTTCGCCGGCTACCCCATCACCCCCTCAACCGAGATCCTGCAATTTCTCGGGGAATGGCTCCCGAAGCTGGGGGGAAGCATGCTGCAGACCGAGGACGAGCTCTCGGCGATCGGGGCTACCATCGGTGCCTCGTTCGCCGGAACCAAGGCCATGACCGCCACGTCCGGGCCCGGGCTCTCGTTGATGGCCGAGCTCCTTGGTCTCGCCTCCATAGCCGAGATCCCGACGGTCGTCGTCAACGTGCAACGTGGCGGACCGTCAACCGGTCTGCCGACGAAAAGCGAACAGTCGGACCTCTTTCAGGCGGTGTACGCCAGTCACGGCGATACGCCCCGAGTCGTAATCGCCTGCTCGGACGTCGAGGAATCGTTCCACGCTACGGTCGATGCCTTCAATATTGCTGAGGAGTATCAGTTCCCAGTCATCGTTCTGTCCGATCAGTCCATCGCCCAGCGGAGACAGACCGTGGACGAGGTGCGACTCCAGCACGAGGTTCGCGACCGTCGATACCCCGGTCCTGAGGATCTCCAGGACTATCAACGCTATCGCAGCCGGCCCGACGGCGTGTCACCGATGAGCGTCCCCGGGATGGCCGGCGGCATATACCAGACGAACGGTCTGGAGCACGACGAGCAGGGCCGGCCGTCTGCATCGTTCCAGGTGCATGAGGCCATGAATCAGAAGCGGTTCGACAAGCTGGAAGCGGTGGCTGAGCGCTATCGACTCTTCCACCGGTTCGGCGCGGAGCGACCCGAGGTCGGCGTCATCTGCTGGGGCTCGTCGGTCGGCGTCCTGCACGAAGCGCTGCAGAAAATGGGCGAAGAAGCCGGACGCGTCGGAGTCTTCGCGCCGATCATGCTCGCTCCCCTTCCGCGGCACAATATGCAGACATTCATCGACTCGTGTGACTCCATCCTGGTCGTGGAGCTCAGCTACTCCGGCCAGTTCCATCAATACCTCCTGTCGCAGGTCGATCTTCCGCGGCAGGCAACGAGTCTCTATTCGCGCTCCGGAGGAAAGCCCCTGCTGGCCTCGGAGATCGTCAAAGCACTCCAACCGCTTCTCGTTGCCAATCGCATGGAGGTGCTCGCATGAGCTCCGCACCGCACACAGTGAACGACTACAAAACTGACCTCAAGCCGGTGTGGTGTCCCGGATGTGGCGACTTCGGCGTACTCAACTCGGTCTACCGCGCACTGGCCGACCTGCAGCGCGAGCCGCACGAGACGGTGGTCGTCTCCGGCATCGGCTGCTCGTCCCGGCTTCCCGGCTACGTTGCAACGTACGGGTTCAACTCGCTCCACGGCCGGGCTCTGCCGATCGCAACCGGCGTGAAGGTCGCCGCTCCGAACCTGACCGTGCTCGCGGTAGGCGGTGACGGAGACGGTATCGCCATCGGTGGCAATCACTTCATGCACGCCGCGAGGCGCAACGTCGACATCACCTACCTGATGATGGATAACGAGATCTACGGTCTGACCAAAGGGCAGGCGGCGCCGACCACCCCGTCCGGCGATAGGACCAAGTCGACCACCTACGGCAATCCGGAGCAGGCAGTCGACCCATGTGCTCTGGCCATCAGCTTCGGCTCGACCTGGGTCGGACGGGGCTTTTCCGGTGACGTGAAAGGAACGACGGAGCTGATGAAGCTGGCGATCCTTCATCACGGCTTTGCGTTCCTCAACCTCATCTCACCCTGTGTGACGTGGCGAGGCGACGATCAGTTCAAAGCGCTTCGAGCGAAGCTGCGAGCGGTGCCCGAGGGCCACGATCGAACCGACCGCGCGGCGGCGCTTCGTCTCACCAGCGAGGACGATCACCTCACCGCCGGCGTGCTGTTCGAAGAGCAGCGGACGACATTGGTCGAGGAGCTGATGGAAATCCGCGGCCGCGCCGGCGCCGGCCTGGCACGTCCAACGCGGGGCGAGATCCTTCGCTCATTTGCGCCGGCCTGACCGAGTGATCCTGGCATTCCGGATCCCTGACGCCGTCTTTGCTCTCGTGGCGGCCGTGGCCGGTGCAGTAGCCTCCGTCACTGGGTTCGGCATCGGCAGCCTCCTGACACCGCTTCTGGCCCTGGAGCTCGACGCGCGCGCAGCGGTGGCCATCGTGTCCGTACCGCATCTGGCCGCTTCGGTGGCCCGATTCGCCACGCTGTGGCGTCGTGCCGATCGCAAAGTAGTGATCACCTTTGGTTCCTTCAGCGTGCTGGGCAGTCTGGCCGGTGCGCTTCTCGCCATCTCCACCAGAGGACCGACAGCGTCGGGCTTAGGAATCGCAATGGGCCTTCTGCTCATGCTCGGCGGCTTCTCCGCGCTGGCCGCCCCCAACGGAAACATCCGCTTCGGACGGAAGAGCGCAGGACTGGCCGGTGCGGCATCCGGGTTCTTCGGAGGCCTGGTCGGAAGCCAGGGCCCGATCCGTTCCGCCGCGCTGCTGGCCTTCGACATCAGCAAGGAGAGCTTTCTGGCCACGGCCATGGCCATCGCCATCGTAGTCGACCTGGCCCGCATCCCCGTCTACCTCTCCGTACATCATGGCGTGATGGCGCACGAGTGGAAGACCATCCTGCTGGCCACGGCCGGCACGCTCGCCGGAACCCTCTGGGGAAATAGAATTCTACGGGCCGTGCCCGTCGTGCCGTTCCGTCGCGCCGTCGCCTGCCTGGTCTTCGTGCTGGGCGTAGCGGTGCTGGTGACAGCGCTTCGTCCGCCTTCGTCAGCGCCGAACCCTACACGTGGGCGGCGAAGCGCGATCCGTGCGGCCGGCTCTTCCACGCCACGTACGGCCGCGCCAGTTGGCGCAGGGCGCCGTTTTTGAGCGCGTACCAGTCGCTGGCCAGACTCGGAGTCAGGAGACCAGCGGTCTCCTCCGGTTGCACGACCAGCGAAACCTCGATTGGCAGGATGCCGACCGGCAGTCCGGCGCGACGACAGCTCGCGTGCAGGTATGCGAAGACTTCCTTCATCGCTTCGGGATCCGGCGATGCAACATCCTCCATCTCGCTGCCGATCGTCGGCCGGAAGATGCAGACCGTCGGGAATGCGCCGGCATCGACGATCCGATCGATGCCGCGCTTCGTCGCGGCGATCGGCTCGACTCCGGCGATGATCTCGCCCGACACGCGACCTCGGCCCAGCAACTTCGCAGTGTGCTCCATGGCCTCGAAGAACGCCCGCTGTCCGACCGTCTGCGCCTTTCCGGGACAGAGACGCGCGAAGACTTCCGGATCCTCGAATTCATAGCAGAACGAGAAGTGGTCGGTACCAGCCTCGATGAGGGCTTCGTACTCGTGGTACGACGCCTTGGGTACAGGCACTGCCTGAACTCCGATGAATCCTCCGACGTGAGTGCGCACCGCACGGACAAAGGGTTCGCATTGACGCAGACCGTGGATGACCTCGCGATCGGCGCGGTCTTCGTAGTGATAGCCGGTGTTGAAATGCGTGAAGATGCAGCCGGACTCCTCCCGCGCCGCCCGCGCCACCTCGACCACGTCGTTCACGCGCTTCCGGGATTCTTCGGCCGCGCCGACATTGCTCCCGGTCGTGCAGAACTTGCAGGCCAGCGACGGCGACCAGCTCCAATAGAGGCAGCGGTTCGAGACGTAGATGCCGAGATAGTTCCCCTGCAGGACGCCGACACGGCTCATCGGCACGTCGGCGCTCGTGTGGCGTGAATACCACGCAGGCTCAGCAGGGATCGTCACTTCGTACGGTGCGCCGTCCCTTGCGTCAACGACGAAGTAACGGCCATTCTCCTTCTGAAGTGAGTAGACCGACTCCTGGGCGAATCGCTCGCTCACCGGCACGTTGACCCAGATCGCCTTCGGCGACGCCGGAATCACGATCTCCAGGCCCGACCCAAGGCCGGCGCGTGTGCGGCTGATACGCCGGCCGTCATCATCTGTCTGACACGATGAGCCGATCTGCATGCCGAGGCAGAACAGATCGATCTCCAGTTCAATCGGCTTACGCATGGGCGGATTAACCCTCCAGGGCCCATTTTGGCCCTGTGACGATCGTCACAACTGAAGGTGACGGTTGGTGCGGAACCAACTACCGCGGCGTGGGAACTTGCATCCATGCAGAACGGACCGACGCCAGGAACCCAAGAACAACGGAAGTTTGCGCGGCGCGACGCTCACCCCGTCATGAATCGCGCGGACCGCAAAACTCGCCATCAATCCGGCACCACACCGCCTCCGCTTCGCGAAAATAAGCGGACCGCAATCCTGGAACGCATCTACACTCATGGATGGCGCCAACGACTCGTTGCCGCGTCGTACTCAGCGCCAACGAC
>JADGNX010000038.1 GCA_017883265.1 Thermoanaerobaculia bacterium | reverse complement strand
GGGACCTTCCGCGACCCCTGCCGGGGTCGACTGTCGTTGCCGTTCGGTTCCGGTGGCGGCGCGCCAAAGGCGCTTGCCACCGGCTAATTTCCGGCACGCTTCCAGCGTGCTCGTTGTGCGGGCGCGTAGTTGTAATACCAGGTAACCGACGTTGGGCAACAGGCCCTGACGCCGTGGGCTACATAGATGTCGCCGCTCCGCGGCTACCGGGCTTCACCCAGCCACGCCAGCCACGAAAGATACGATCAGAAGCGCGAGAACCGTCGTCGTGATTGCAACGTATAGGCGGTCGCCTTGCAGTGCGAAGACGACGATCGAGAATGCTACGCGCGCAACCGGCGTGGCGATCAGGAGCAGCAGGCCGATCATGACGATGGCCTGCCCACGGCGCTCGGCCGCACCGTGAAGCACCGCGGGGACGGTATGAGGGAAGACGGCGGACGGTCCGGTCAGCTCAGAGAGCGCCGGTCGTGATGAGAGGTAGACCGGATGATGCAGAAACGTGATGAGCACGCCGCTCAGCACGACGGCGATGCTGATCGTCACACCACCGCGGAGGAGACGGGAGATGGCCACGTCCACCCATTGCGGCTCTTGTTCGGCATGCGGATCGGTCATCCACGCACCCCCTTGAACAGCATCTGCAGCGACACCAGCACCAGCACCACGATGAAGGTGAGGCGCACGGACTTGCTGCTGATCTGACCGAGAGCTTTTGAGCCGATGAAGGCGCCAGCGAGCACGCCGGCTGCCACGGGAGCCGCGATGAACGGATCGATCTGGCCGCGCATGAAGTAGAGGCCCGCGCTGGCTGCCGCGGTGACGCCGATCATGAAGTTGCTGGTGGCCGTCGAGACCTTGATGGGGAGCTCCATGGCCAGATCCATGGCCGGCACCTTGAGAGCACCGGAACCGATGCCGAGGAGCCCGCTGACGATTCCGGCGACGTACATCAGCGAGAGGCCGAGCCCCGGGCGCACCGGCTGGTACGCCACCTCCGATTCCTGCGCGTCGTCGAAGTACGAGCTGTGCAGTCGCAGCCGCCGAGCCAGCGGAGAGAGCGCTCGCTCAGTGTGGTGCACGGCGCGGCCGCGGAGCATGGCCACCGCGGAGTAGCCCAGGATCAGCCCGAAGAGGATGAAGAGCCAGCGGGGATGAATCAGGCCGGCGATCCACGCCCCGGTGATGGCTCCCGTGGTCGTTCCCAACTCCAGGAACATGGCCAGCCGCAGGTTGGCCAGGTGGTCGCGCACGTACGCCGCGGCCGCTCCGCTGGAGGTGGCGATCACCGAGATGATCGACGCGCCGATTGCCAGGCGAATGTCGATGTGCAGCAGCAGGGTGAGCGCCGGAACGACGATGATCCCTCCGCCCAGCCCCAGAAGAGATCCGAGGAAGCCGGCACCGAGGGAAATTGCAGCCACGGAGAGAAAAAAGAGGATCGGCGTCACTGATGACAGTGTAAGAGATGATCGCGCCAGTCGATTGAGAGGAAAATAGAGGCATGATTCCTGAACGACCCTCGGCCCGATGTCGCGTCGCCCTCCCCCTGCTCCTGCTCGGCATGTTCACCGGCGGCTGCCGGAGCGTTTCGGTCCACGGCGTCATCGAGACACCGCAGCAGCTACCGATCGCCCAGGCCTCGGTTACCCTGCGATCTGAACAGCCGGGTGCGCCTGCGGTCAGCGGTTCGTCCGAGCCAACGGGCTGCTTCAATCTCTTCGAGACCATCCCGCGCAACCACGGCAATTACCTTCTGTTCGTGGAAAGGCCCGGATACAAGCCGGTGAGCGTTCCGATCGCTCCCCGGCTCGATAATCTCCTGGTGGTGACTCTGGTGCCGGAAACGAGTGCCGCATCGAGCACGGTCCGGCCCATTTCTTCATCGGAGCGCTACATCCGATACGCGACTCCCTGCGAGCCTCTGGTCAACGCGAACAGCATCAGTCTCCATTGAACGCACAGACAGAAGTGTCTGTGCTACATACGCTTCCTGTAGCACAGACAAGCACAGACACTTCTGTCTGTGCTCGTCGCACCCGCCGCTCGTCAAGCCTTCAACGGGATGAGAGCGCCGTTGATGCTCGAGGCGGAGTCGGACAGGAGGAAGGCGATCGCTTCCGCCACGCCGCCCAGCGGGACACGAGGCACGTCGGGCATCGATTTCCTCGTGGCCTCCGTATCGAGCGCTCCTGGAAGAAGGGCATTGGCCGTGATGCCGCTCCCGGCCAGCTCGGCCGCTGTCAGCTCGATCAGCAGATTCAAACCTGTCTTTGAGATGACATAGGCCGCTGACGCGGCAGGCTTCCCGAGGGTGGCGTCGGAACTGATGGCCACGATTCTGCCCGGTGTGCCGCGCTTCATCCGGGCCAGCGTCTCGCGCACCACGAGAAACGAGGCGGTCAGATTGAGACCGATCATCCGCTGCCAGGTATCCGTGCTCGTCCCCGAAACCTTTCCGGCAGCGAACCCGCCGGCGAGATGGACGAGCCCGTAGGGAGCGTGCCACCGCTTGCAGGCCTCCGCGATCGCTGCGCGGACGCTCTCTTCATTCGACAGATCGGCCTGGACGCCCTCCACGCCTGGTACGATTTGGCGCAGGGCCTCGAAGCCGTCCTGGGAGTT
This sequence comes from Thermoanaerobaculia bacterium, assembly GCA_017883265.1. Classification (GTDB taxonomy): domain Bacteria; phylum Acidobacteriota; class Thermoanaerobaculia; order Gp7-AA8; family Gp7-AA8; genus JADGNX01. The sequence continues at coordinate 16,173 of JADGNX010000038.1, read as the reverse complement.
GAAGAGGACAACGCAACGATGGTCGCGTGACAGGCGTGCAACCACGGTCGGGCCCAGGCCACCAGTGCCGCCGGTGATGAGCAGCGTTCTCTCGTTCATAGGTCTCCCTTTCCATAGGACATTCACCGCAAAGCATGAGAGCGTTTCAGTCTAAATCTAAATGAACGGTCGCTTTCCGTTTCACCTTCTTGCGGGAGCGCAGCGACCCAAATCGTGGAGCGAAGGGCGCTTCGCCCGCCCGGCCCGGGGAATGCGTGCTGTGAGCGTGCCCCACAGTTGCCGTCGGCTCGCTCCCGGTCTCAACGCGACGTGGCGGCATTTGAACCTTTTGTCGCGCCTGCCGGTAATGTCCTGATGTGAGCGACTTCGATCCACACGACGAGACGGCGACCGACGGGACACTTGTCTCCTGGATCGCCGTTGGCGAGGACGCCGCACTCGAGCCGCTCATCCGCCGCTATGAAAAGCCGCTCATGGCCGTGCTCATCCGCGCCAGCGGCAGCCGTTCGGCCGCCGAGGATCTCTTTCAGGAGACCTGGATCCGCGTCGTGCAAAGCGCGTCGCGATTCGACCCCTCCCTTCCCTTTCGGCCGTGGCTCTTCAAGATCGCCTGGAACGTGGTGCGGACCGACCTCGACCGCTCGAGCAGGCGCCGCGAGTCGCCACTCGACGGCGCGATTGGACTGGCCACGAAGTCGAAACCGGTCGAGGACGAGGTTCTGCAACGAGACGAACACCGGCGTACACGCCAGCTCATTACCGCGCTTCCGCCCAAGCTCGCCGAGACGCTCATGCTGAAGTATTTCGAAGAGCTGACCGAGAAAGAAGTCGCGCTTCGCCTCGGGGTACCCGTGGGCACGGTCAAGAGCCGTCTTCACAACGCACTGCAACGTCTGGCACTGGCACTCGGGGAGGCGTCATGAACAACGACAACTGTGAAGAGCTTCTGTCCCGCGTAATCGATCGACTGACGGCAGGCGACGACCTCAGCGATACGGAGCTCGAGCATCTCAAAGCGTTCGCCGCCTGCCGCGACACGCTGGAAACCGCGACGCAACTCGAGGAGGATCTGATGTCGAACACTATTCCTGATGAAGAGGGTGAAATCAGCAGTAAGGCCGTTCATGCGGTGCATCGCGACCGCCACGGACGAACGATACGAGACTTCGTGCTCGCCATCGGCGTGATCGGCGCCATCGCCATATCCGCTACCTGGTGGGCGTTCGCCTCCTTCCACCACGGTTATCACGCAGGTCTGGCGACGATCGCGACCGTCAGCATTGTGGTTGGCCTGGCGTCGGGCGCGACCTTCGGGCGATTGCTTGGCAGGCACAAGGTATCGCGCCGTAGCGGCTTTGAGCTATCCCTGCTTTTTACCGCGCTCATGTTTCTTGACTATGTGGTTGCTGCGGGCGGCATAGGGATCAATTCGAACCTGTATCGCGGCGCGATTGCGGCGATGATCCTCCTCGCACTCGGAGTCGGCTTCATGATTGGCGCCGACGCTCTTCCGTTCAAGCGGCTGCGTCGCGGCCGCATGCTCTCCGGTGTTCTCATCGGTATCGCCGAGGAGTTTGGATGGCGGGTGTTCTGGGTGCGGTTGGTCTTCGTGGGGGCAATGTGGTTGGCGGTGAAGGGGCCGTGGCTCTTCTTCGCATACCTCTTGCTCGACGCCTCCATGCAGCCTCATCCCGACGATCGGGTCCACATGTGGCGGTTCCGAATCGCGCGATGGCTCCGATCCCGCAGACTCATGACGGCGTAAACTCGGCCGTAACTCGATTGGACGGATTGTTCGGCGAACGTGTCTTCAATCGGAGTTGTGCAGCGGAGCTAGTCGGTCGGGGGGGTCTTGCTCGCTACAGCCGCCGGAGGATTCGTAACGCCATCAGGAGGTGCGGCCAGTTGAGCTTTCGACTCGACGGATTGCTCATTTTTCGGCTCCTCATGAAGATTCGACATGGCCTCCTTGAATCCTCGGATGGACTCCCCGAGACCTCTGCCGAGCGCCGGAAGCTTCTTCGGTCCGAAGAAGATCATGACAATCGCCAGAATGAGGATGAGATGCATCGGTTGAAGTATCCCTTCGAACATGGTTCTCCTTTCCCGCTGCCCCTCGTTGCCGCGCTGCCAGGGTTGGGTTGAGTTGACAAGAATAGCCTATATCCGCTCTGAAGCAGAACGGCACGAAGAAACTCCTCAGAGGGTTGAGATTCCGACGGCGGCCAGGAACTGACGCGCGATGACCGGCGCGTCGTACCGGCGCACGTGCTGATGTCCGGCGGCGCCCATGGCCAGCCGCTTTGCGCGATCGCCGAGGAGCGTTTCCAGCAGGTATGCGAGGCGCGCGTCGTCCTCAGGATCGACCAGAAATGCCGTTTCCCCTTCGACCACGACCTCGGGAACGGCTCCGGCGCGTCCGGCTATGACTGGAAGCGAGGAGGCCATCGCTTCGAGGAAGACGATTCCGAATCCTTCCTGGGCCGTCGGCAGTGCGAACACGCTGGCGCTGCGGTACTCCGCGGTGAGGGCCTGGAAGGGGAGACAGCCGAGAAAATCGACGCGGCCGGCAATGGCCAACTCTCCCGCGAGACGCTCGAGCCTGGCCCTCTCAGGACCGCTTCCAACGATCCTCAGCCTGGCGTCTTTCCCGATGCGGGCGAATGCGCGCAGCAGCGTGTCGATGCGCTTCCGCCTGTATAGGTGTGCCACACACAGAACGCGGGGTGGTCCTCCCTCCACGTCGATGGCCTCGCGCAGTGAACGTTGCCACCCGTCGAGATCGATCATTTCAGGCACGACGGCGATGTCTGCAAGGTTTACCCCGTAGGCACTGGCGATCCGCTCCGAGGAGTAGACGCTGGTCGTGATGATCCGATCGGCGCGACTCACGTGAGCCGCTTCGAGAAGGGCCTGGGCAGCCAGCCCGATCCGCCTCATGCCTCGCTCGAAGTGCGCTTCGTCGGCCAGCACCCCCTTGATCGCGGCGATGTGAAGCAGTTCTCCGCCGCGAATGAAAGCGCCATCCAGGTCGAATCCGACGAGGGCATCCGCCTTCGTGCCGGAGAGGCGCGAACCGGCTCGAAGGTTGAAGAGAAGGCGGTATAACGAGGTTTGCACTCCGTTCTGACGCGTCGGAGCGACGAGTGTCACGCGGTGACCTAGCGCTACGATGGCTTTGCGCAGAACCGAAATGCCAACCCACGTGCCGCTTCCGGCGGCGATGTTCGGCGGGGTGCTGGTGAGAAAGATCAGATGAGCCATCAGCTCTCCGCGGATGAGCCGGACAGGACCAGAGGTTGCTTCGACGAATGGCGATGAATGACCTCGAACAGCTCCGCGCCTATTACCAGGCTGTGCTGCCGTTTTATGACGATTCGCTGGCCGACCGAGGAGACCTTCCGTTCTGGGAAGCCGTGGCGCGCGATTGGGGAGTGAAGGGCGTCCTCGAGCTCGGCTGTGGGACCGGCCGCGTGACCGAGGTTCTCACGCGAGTGGCGCCTGTCACCGCGATCGACGTCCTGATCGAGCTGCTTCATCGTGCTTCGGGAAAGGCGCCAGGGGCGAGGCTGGTGGTTGCCGATCTCCGGGCTTTCTCCTTTCAGAGCCGCTTCGGCCTGATCGTGCTGGCGGACGACCCGATGGCTCATGTGACCTCGACTGCAGAGCGCGAGAGAATCCTGAAATTGATTGCCGAACATCTGGTTCCGGGAGGACGAGTCGTCCTCGAAGGATTGTATCTTCCTTCGAAGAGCCAGCGGGTCGTGCCGGCCCGGCAGATTCTTCGTTCCGGGAGGGCGCCATTCACTGTCGAAGAATCGTGGAAAAGGGCGCAGGACCCGATGTGGACGGCCACCTATCGCTATGAAGAAGGGTCATCGATCGTCGAGGCGACGTCCTTGCTCCGATCGTGGACGCTCGAAGAAGCCGGCGGCCTGTCGAAAGCGGGCCTCCGGATCGATCGGCTGTGGGGCGACTTCGACCGCCGGCCCTTCGGCGAAGAGTCGACGCGGATCATAATCGTTGCGACGAGGGAGTAATGCGCCTCCCGGGGTCAGAGGCCGCCTCAGTGGAGCGGCGTCCGCTTCGGCCCTGTAGCACAGACACTTCTGTCTGTGCGCCTTCTGCCAGTGCGCTTTCTGTCTGCTCGCTCTTTTCTCGCCTGCAGCACAGACGCGCACAGACAGAAGTGTCTGTGCTACAGCGAGGAGGGCGCCAAACTCCGGCCAGCTGTCCACGTTCCCGGCCGCCCATTGGCCAGCAGCGGGAGCTTCTGTCCCCAGCGTGATCGCGTCTGGATGCGAAGACATAGAGAACAGAAGCCCCACAGGTTGTTGGACCGCTTCGTACTTCAGAACGGCGTTTTCGACTCCTGCATGAGGACGAACGAGCCGTCGTTCGTCGCTATGTCCTTCTGAACGGCGTAACCGGAGATTTGAGAAGACCCTGCGATCTCGTCGACGAACACGATGACCGAAGTCGTCCCCGGGGGCAGCTGGAACGCATTCTTGCCAGCGTTGTTGATGACGTCGTTGATCTGGATGACTTGCCCCTGCGCCAGGTTGAACGTCGGTTGTGTACCGACCTCGGTTCCGGTTGACGGATCGAAGAACGAGAGGCGAACTGTGATCGGCGCACTGACGGAGTTGCCGGAATCGTCGATGCCGACGTTTTCGATCCCGATGTTCGTGACCAGCCCGGAGGTGCTGCGCGCTACTGAGGCCAGCGAATGCGCGCCGTCGGTGTGCAGCGGAGTTGCGCGGTAAGAGAGTCCGTATGTCGGTCCGGAGGTTCCGGCGGCGAAGCTATAGATCCGCGCCACTGCCGTCGCTTCGGTTCCCTTGATGAAGCTGGGATTGCTGAATGTGAGCAGCAGCGTGCCGAAGCTGTTGTCGGCCTGGTTCGAAGTAATGACGCCGGAGTCGACGAGCGACTGAAGAAAGTCGTCGGAATGGATGTCGTCGAAGCCCTGGAGCGTCCCAAAGGTGCCGCTACGCGTGGCGGAGCCGTCCGCTGGTGTGTAGAAGAAATCGACATCCGTCGGTTGAGCCGTGTTGTTGGTGATGTCCAGCGACGTAAAGAATGTCGTGGACGCACCGTGAACATGGCCGACGATGGGGAAGTCGACCGAAAAGCCGGCGCCAGTGTCGGTCGTGCGAATCACGAACGGCCGCGAAAGCGATGCGACTTTGAGATTGCGCGCTTGCGCCGATGTGGTGAGCGCCGCCGCTGCGATGGCTATGAGTATCAGAGTCCGTTTCATATTCATCACCTCAGAGTGACTTCAGGTACTCGACGATGTCGCTCTTCTCTCCGGCACTCAGCCCGAGAGTCATGAACGAGTCGTAGTGATTGACCACGTCCAGGAGAGTCGGGAATCGGCCGTCGTGGTAGAAGCCGCCCTTCGAGTGAGCGAAGAGGCCGTGAAGTGGCGTGGTGCGATACCGCTTGTCCGGAGCGCGATCCGACTGGAAGGAATCGATTCCGACCTCGGTGGGTGTGTGCATGTTCCAGCCCGGCTCGGTCAACAGAGGCTCGACGTGGCAGGAAGTGCACTTCCCCTTTCCGGCGAAGAGCGCGTCGCCGCGGGCGGCTGCTGCGGCGTCGAAGCTGGCCGCAGGCGGCGTCGGGGCCGGAATGGAGAGCTGATAGTCGTGCAGCGCTGCGAGTTTCGGAGTCACCTGGTCCTGATCTTCAGGCAGCGTCGTATGACCAGTGTGGTTTCGAGCGGCGACCGGGAACTGCGCCGGGTCGTCGAGGCGCGGATCGAAGAAGTTTCCCTTTCCGTGCATCTCGAGGACTGCGACGAAGGCGTTCCAGTAGGTGATCGAGCCCCAGCCGGTGTAGGTGTGAAGGTTCACACCAGCCAGACCGAAGGCGGGCGGGATGAGGACTGCGGCGGTCTTGCCATCCGGGCGGAAGGCCTTGCCGTCGAGGAACAGCTCGGCGTCGAAACGGCCCGGTCCCCAGCTGGCCAGCACCTGGCGCGTTGTGGCGTCGCTGACGCCGAGGAGGCTGTCGACCGCGGAGAGATCGGGCGCCAGGCCGACGATCGCTCCGACGTTCAGGTCGCGGTTTGGCCATCCGTCGAGACGATGACCGATTCCGGGTGCGAAGGAATCATCGACCGTCGAGTGGCAGAGCGCGCACTGAATGCCGAGCGAAGTGATCTTGCCGTCGGATGAGAAGTGACCGGTGAGGCCGACCACCGCATTGAGCTGCAGCAGGGCCAGCGTCGTCTTCGGATCATCGAGACTGATCGTGCCATTCTGCACCCCCTGCACAACCCCTGCAGGAAGAGCATCGGCATCGACCTTCAATCCGACCGCGAGGGCGGTCTTCGGACTGACTCCTCCACCCACACCGCCGTTCGCCGAGCCGGCGATGGCCTGATGAAGGTGGATCGTGTCTCCCCAGAACGCCTCGTCTCCGAAGGTGTCGTAGCGGAAGATCTGCCTGCCGTCATTGATCATCTTCGTGTTGTTCGCGGTGATCGCGCGATCGAAACCCGCCGGTTGTCCGGAGCCTCGTGTGGTGGAGACGACGTCGTCCGTTTTCGAGAAGAATTGCTGCCCTTTGGCGATCGACCCGCCACGGATGGCGAATAGAAAGGGCAGGGTCAGCGCAGCGACGGAGAGGAGTGAAAGCGAAACCTTCTTGATCATCGGTACCCCCTTATTAGTTTTGCTAACGTAGATTTGTTTAATGACTTTTACAAGTAGAAACTTGGCAAACTCAGCAGGTACACGTTTGCTAAGTTCAATAAAATGAAGGTTTAGCGGCGCTCCGATCCAGTAATGATCTGCTGCATCACCAGGTCGACCACGCGATCACAACGGCTGTTTCCGAATGAATAGATCGATTCGAGCGTCACGCCTGCCCGGCGCGCCAGAGCCTCGCGCAGAACGCCGCGTGCCCGGGAAAGACGCGTCTTGATCACATCCTCGGAGACGCTCAGACACTCGGCAGCTTCAGCGGTGCTCAAACCCTCGACGTCGCGCAGGACGAGGACGGTGCGGTAGGTGGCCGGCAGCGCCGAGAGCTCGGCCTCCACGACTTCGCGCATCTGAGTGGCGACGGCATGCTGTTCGGGGTTGGGGATCTTCGTTTCTACAAGGGATGCTGCCATTTCGTCGCCTCCGCTCCAAGCCCAGGACTGGTTGTGTTGTTTGCGAAGGCGCGCGATGGCCTCGTTGACTGCGATCCGGATCAACCAGGTCGAAAACTTTGCCAGACCGGCGAACTGGCCGAGGTGTGCGTAAGCATTGAGGTAGCTCTGCTGCATCACATCTTCGACCTCTTCATCGCTCTTCAGAATCGCCCGCACGGCGCGGTAAACGGTCTGGTTGTACCGCCGCATGAGAATCTCAAACAGCGCGTTGTCGCCCTCCACAACTCGTCGCACAACCTCGGCATCGGAGAGCTGCTCACCTGCGGCGGACATCGGGATGGTGCTGATCATCGTCCTTACACTCCACTTGATTTGAGTGAGCGCGCGCGAAAAGGTGACAGGCGCCGGGATTTCAGTGGGCCAGATCTCATGGCAAGCCTCGCTCACCTTCAAAAGTCACTGCTTCGATCCGCCTTCTGCCCCAGAGCTCCGCACCCAGTCGGAATCCGAGGATAGAATCGTGGAAACTGATCGTTTGGAGGCGAAATGCCTGCTGGTGGCGATTTCGAAGTGAGGGGACTCAATGCATCGCCCGGCGGCCGGTCATGGTTCGCGTTGAAGCTCCTTCTCACATCGTTGGCCGTGGCTTTTCTTTCGATCATTTCCGCAACCGCTCAGAACAGCGGAACGGCAGACAGCCTCATGGAGCAGGCATCCGGCACCAGCGTCAATCCCCATTCGTCCCCCATGGAAATGCTATCGATGCAGCATGGCGGATGGACTCTCATGCTTCATGGGCAGCTGTTTCTCAACCACGCAAACGACTCAGGTCCGCGCGGAGCCGATAAGACATTCTCCACCAACTGGGCCATGGGCATGGCATCACGCTCTCTGGGCGGCGGAACGCTGATGCTCCGCTCGATGCTCAGTCTCGAGCCGGCGACGATCAGCGGACGCAAGTATCCCGAGCTGTTCCAGACCGGGGAGACCGCATTCGGAAAGCAATTGATCGACGGCCAGCACCCGCACGACTTTTTCATGGAGCTGGCGGCCGAATACGCCCATCCGGCCGGCCGCGGGACGGCCTATGTGTACGCCGCGCCTGTAGGAGATCCCGCTCTCGGTCCGGTCGCATTTCCACATCGATCATCAGCTATGGAACTACCTCAGGCCACTCTGGGGCATCACTTCCAGGACTCCACACACATCTCCTACAACGTGATCACGGCCGGCTACACCCTCGGCGCGGTAACGGCTGAGGCCAGTACGTTTCATGGAGGGGAGCCGGACGAGGACCGATGGGACATCGATGGCGGGCGGATCAACTCCTGGTCGGCTCGCCTGAGCCTGCGACCCGATTCAAATCTGGCGATACAGGCTTCATTCGGGCACCTGGAGAAGCCGGAGAAAGTCGAGCCTGGCTATGAGAACCGAACGACCGCCTCGGTCAGTTACAACCTGCCGCTCTCATTCGGGAACTGGAGCAGCAGCGTCGTCTGGGGCCGCTCGTACAAAGAAGTGCACGATCTGTCGATGAATTCATACCTGGCAGAGACCGTTTTCAGCTTTCTCGAGCGCCATCACGTCACGGCGCGCGCCGAGGTGGCCGACAAGGATGAGCTCTTTCCGCAACCGATCCTGACACGCGTGCCGCATCCCCCGCTCCCGGCGCGCGTGTTTCGAATCGAGGCCTACACGGCTGGGTATACGTTCGACTTTCTGAAGACGAAGAGCTCGCGGACGGGCCTCGGCGCGAACGTGACCTGGTATCGCTACCCGCCTGTCCTCACCCTTTTCTATGGGGAGAAGCCTCACGCCGTCATCGTCTACCTCAGAGCTCGGCTCGGAGGCTCGATGATGGATTCGATGCCCGGAATGGACCACATGCACATGTAGCACAGACCACTGCTGTCTGTGCTTTCTTGAAGGCGGATGACTAAAGTCGGCACAGACAGAAGTTGTCAAGAAGTCTCTGTGCTACACAGACAGAGGGTCCGGAGGCGCACAGACAGAAGTTGTCTGTGCTACATCAATGCTGCGCGGCGCGGCGGCGGGGTTTCGGCGTATTGTCGATGGGGGGCGGCGGCTGGGCGGCCAGGGTGGCCACCCGCACGACGTGATTGCCTCCGTCGGCGATGATGAGACGGCCTACGGCATCGACGGCCAGGCCGGTAGGGACGTTCAGCATGGCGGCTCGTCCCGCTCCGTTCTCATGGCCCCCAGCTCCCGTTCCGATCATCGTGGTCACGAGACCCGACGGCGCCACCTGGCGGATGGCGTCATTGCCTGTGTCTGCAACGTAGAGATTGCCTGAGGCATCGAGCGCCAGCGCGGTCGGCCGGTTGAACAGTGCAGCACCGCCCCGCCCGTCACTGAATCCGGCCACACCGGGAGAGCCGGCAATCGTGATCACGCTGCCGTCCGCGGCGAGGCGCCGGATCACATGGTTCTCCGTATCGGCAATGAATATGTTTCCGGATTGATCGACTGCGATGCCGGTCGGTTGATTGAAGCGGGCCTCGGCGGCGTTGCCATCGCTGAAACCGGCGGTGGAAGATTCGGTGAGGGAGGTTACGGCACCGGTCGATGAGATCTTCCGGATCCGGTTGGCCCCCGTGTCGCTCACGTACACGGTGAAGTCGGGGGTGACTGCGATTCCGGCCGGCTCATCGAATCGCGCCGCCGAGCCCTGTCCGTCCTTCGATTCGGATGCTCCTGCGGAACCGGCGACCGTCGCGACAGCAGGGATGAACGTCTGGATGCCGTCGCCTGTGGGGAAATACTGACGAATCGTGTCATTGGCCGAGTCGGCGAAATAGCCGAACCCGCCGGGCGCGACCGCGATCGCCTCCGGATGATTCATCTTCGAAAACGACTGCGTCCCGTCCACCGAGCCGGTCTTTCCGGCCTGTCCGGCGAATGTGGAGACCGCGCCATCCGGACCGATCGTTCGAATGGTGGAAGCCTGGGAATCGGTGACGAGGATGTTCCCGTATGTATCGATGCCGAGCGACGAAGGGTTCTCGAAGGTGGCCTGGGCGCCGGGACCGTCGTGATCTCCGCTGACGCCAGCCTGACCTGCCAGGTCGGCGACAGACCACTGCAGCGCCGCACCGTTGGAGACGAAATGAGCATGGCTCGAGCTGGTCGCGGGGCAGAGGTCGAAGAGCGCGTCGACCCACCATTCGGTCGACCCGAGGGGGACGTCGGCAGCGAATGACGTGTTCGTGGTGTCACCGAGGATCTTCGAAGCCGCACCCTCCACCGCCGTAAAGAGCCGATAGCCGATTGCCCCGGCGACCGGACTCCATGACATGACGACGTGACCGCCCGTCAGCACGGTCCGATCGCCGGGAAAGGCGATGACAGCGCTTTGAGGGGAACAGGCTGCGGCGCTGTAGACATGAACGCTTACTGACGCCGTGTCGTTTGGAGCATAAGGGTCAAAGTTGGCGAGGCTCTCCTGGCTGGCCTGGATGTCGATCGCTGCGGGTGTCGCTGGTGCGACCAGGTTGAGGTCGATGCTGCTGACGCCAGGTGGCGTCGATTCTGAGGCGCACTGGAAGACGCCGCCGACGGAGTCGCAGTTCCAGACGGCATTCTTGAACTTCTTCGGCTGCTGGAGCGATGGAGGAAACTTGAATAGAACGAGCGTACCGAGAGCTGGATCGTGAGCGTAATCGGTCACCAGGGTGGTCACGATGAATGGAGACCCCGCCGCCACCGCGTCAGGCGCCCGAAGCGCGATGCCGACATCGACTGTGGCATGCGCCGCCACTACCGCCGGCAGAAGGGCCATGACGGATCCGGCGACGAGAGCGCGTAGCGAATGAGTCCGCATGATGACGTGGATTCGGTGCGTCCAGCGTCCGAGCCGTGAGTTGCCGTCCATCGGTCGGCACTCGATCCTCGATTTCGTGGGGCTGTCTCTCACTTTCCGCATTTCCGGTAATCACTTTCTGTAGCTAGAGACATCAATCTCCCCCCGGATCTATAATTCGCGGCGTGCGCCGCCTTGTGGCCGCTTTGGCCTTCCTCTGCATCATTGCCCCGTTCGGCGCGATCTTCGCCGTCGACGGTGGCTCCTGCTGTTCGTCGATGAAGCGCGGGACCTGCCCCATGCAGCGGCGGGTGCACGATGCCTGCAAATCGCCGCTTACTCACTGCCGGGCACACGCGAATGAGAACGCCGGCCAGGCGGTCGTCGATTTCCAACTCACGGCCCTCGAGCGACCGCTCACCGAATCGTCGGGCTTCTCGCTCTTCCCGCCGTCGTCCGCAATCACGATCACCGGCTGTTCCCGGATTGTCCTTCGGTCTCTCACACCCCCGCCCGAGCTTCCTCCTCCTCGCGAACAACGAGCGGCCTGACCCACTCACGCTCCCCACGTTTCGGAGGATTGCAATGCTCACCACCGGTGTGCGTCGCCTTGGCGTCGCGCTTTTCCTGGCATCTTGGAGTTTCTTGATTGTAGTTGACTTGCACGCCACGATTTTCGGGAGCGTGCGCGGCACGATCGTAGACGTAGCGGACCACCCGGTTCCGGGGGCGGTTGTCACGCTCTGGGGTCAATCGGCTCGGGCCCAGACCATAACGAGTGGTGCTGACGGCAGCTTCGGCTTTCAGGCCGTGCCTTTGGGGTCGTATCGAATCATGGCGGCGAGCGGTGGGTTGGCGGGACCGGAGGTTCCGGTGACCGTCGCTTCCGGCTCGGCCATGGAGATCACTCTCAGAATTCCCAGCCAGACGGTCAGCGAGAACGTCACGGTCGTCGGCGCAGCGCCTGTTGTCGATCCGCGGTCATCCACGACACAGACCGAGGTGAGCCTGCGGGAGATTGCCGAGACCGCGGGGGCGGACCGTTCAAACAGCGTGGCCATGATCACCAGCCGCGTTCCGGGCTCGTACGTCGTCCACGATCAGCTCCACGTCCGCGGCGGGCATCAGGTGGATTGGCTGGTCGACGGCGTGCCTGTTCCCAACACCAACATCGCCAGCAATGTCGGACCGCAGTTCGATCCGAAGGATGTCGACTCGCTGGAGGTTCAGCGCGGGGGCTTTTCGGCGGAATACGGCGATCGCACGTACGGGGTATTCAACGTCGTCCCGCGAACAGGGTTCGACCGTGACCGCGAAGGCGATCTCACCCTGAGCTACGGTTCGCAACGCAGTACGAACGACCAGGTCAGTTTCGGCGATCACACCTTGCGGACCGCTTACTACCTCAGCGCGAACGCGAATCACACCGATCTGGGACTGGAGACGCCGATCCCGACGAATCTTCACAACGCCGCGGGCGGCGGAGGTGTGTTCGGGACTTTCATCATGATGCCGAGCTCTGCTGATCAGCTTCGGGCCGTCGGATCGGTTCGCCGGGATGCCTATCAGATTCCGAACGACGAAGAGCTCGCGGCGCAGGGGGTACGCGATCGTCAGCGCGAGGCAGACGCGTTTCTAAACCTCACCTGGGCTCGTATGCAGTCGTCGAATGCCCTGCTGACCATCTCACCCTTCTTCCACGACAACAGCGCAGATTTCGAGGGGGGACCGAACGATCCGATCTCCGCCGATGACCTGCGGCGTTCGCGGTATGCCGGCGCGCAGCTCTCGTTCTCCGATTCCTTTCACAAGAACGACTGGCGCGCGGGTGCATTCGGCTTCGATCAGAGCGACGACGTTCGCTTCACGATCCGGGAAAACGGGGTGGGCGGACAGTCCGTCTCGCAGGCCGAGCATCCGCACGGAACGCTCGAGGCGCTTTTCGCCGAGGACCAGTTCAACGCCCTTCCGTGGCTCACGCTGCGCGGCGGTGTGCGCGCGACGCGCTTCTCTGCCGCAAATCGGGAAAGCGCGATCAGTCCCCGCGCCGGCGTCGCTGTCCGTCTCCCGTGGCAGGGCGCGGTACTGCGCGCGTCCTACGGCCAGTACTTTCAGGCTCCTCCGCTGTCGACGGTCTCCGGTCCGCTTCTCCAGTTTGCGATCGATCAGGGCTTCGGCTTTCTGCCGTTGCGCGGCGAGCGCGATCGCCAGTCGGAGCTCGGGCTGGCCATTCCGATCGCCGGCTGGGCCGTCGACTTCGCCGCCTTCCGGACCGAAGCGCGGAACTTCTTCGATCACGATGTACTCGGCAACTCCAACATCTTCTTTCCGCTGACGATCGACCGGGCCCACATTCGAGGGATCGAGTCGACCGTGCAGTCTCCGGTCAGCGCGAGCATGCAGGTGCACCTGGCCTACTCCCATCAGACCGTGGAAGGGGAGGGAGGCATCGCCGGCGGGCTGACCGATTTCACCCCGCCGGCGGGGGGGCGCTTTCTGCTCGATCACGATCAGCGGAACACGCTCAGCGCCGGATTGACCTGGCGCCTTCCGCATGCTGCCTGGGCTGGAGCCACGCTGAACTACGGCTCAGGCTTTCTCCGGGGAGACGGCCCGGCCCACCTTCCTCCACACACGACCATCGATGTCGCCGCGGGCAAGGGGATTGGATCGTGGACGGTCAAGCTCTCGGCTGTGAACCTGACCAACAAGGAGTACCTGCTCGACCAGAGCAACACATTCGGAGGCACGCATTTCGCCGAGCCGCGGCAGGTCTCCGCCTCGGTCGGCTATCGCTTTCACTATTGAACCGGCGAAATCGGGTGGTGCCTTAGATGCGATGCAGCCGAAGTCTGAGGATTTCTCTCTCAGACTTTAACGACAAAGCCGGGCCCGGGCGCGGGCCCGCGCGGTTCATTCCGTGGGTCGTCGGAATTTGAGGAGTTTCGCGAGCATCGGGGCGATGCTACGAACCGACCTTTCCGAGGAGTAGGGGAGCCGCGCTGTGATCCTTTGCCGGGACGATGATCAGGTAGCGCGGTTTGTCGGAAGGTGTCGTCCCCGGCACGACGATCTCTCGCACGGGTCCCAGAGCCGCTCCGCCCCCGCCGCCTTTCTTGTTCGTCTTCATGTCCAGAAGGTGGGTGGCATCGTCGTAAGGTGGCTTCGGCGAATGCGCCGCGATGAGCGCGTACTCCGTCTCCGGCTCCAGCCCGGCCAACGATACGTCGATCGCATCGATGATGCCGAGGATCCGAACCGATATGAGTGCCCGGGCTTTGGAATCGCTGCCGGCGGGTGCAAGAAGAGTCAGCGTCACCGGCCGAGTCACTTCGGCCAGCGGCTTGAGGTTGGTCATGCCGCCACCCTGCGGAACGGCGTTCGAGACGTAGACGAGAGCCTGGGGAGCCTGGCCGATTGGAATGCGTTTCAGCGATCGGCGGGCCACGGCGTCGATGACCTCGACGGCGTCGTCATTCTCCAGTCCGACGAAAACGCGTGTGCCGTCGCCGGATGGCCAGATTCCGTGAGGCAGCGCTCCGGTCGGAATCGTCGCCACTATTGTCGGCGTGGCCGCGCGCGTGAAAACCTTGATCTGATTCAACCCGCCGATGGTCACGAAGGCGAAATGCCCGGCGGAGTTGTCGACGCACGCCACGTGATTCGTGATCGGGCCGGTGTCGATGACCGAACGGACCTCGAGAGTGCGGCCATCGATCACGGTGACCTTACCGACATCCTTGTGCGTCATCCAGACGTCGCCGTCGGAGCAGACGTCGAGGTTCGGGGAGAAAGGGCTCACGACGGGGATCCGCTTCTCGATCTCGTAAGTGTCGGTGCGCACCACGTCGACTTCCGGCGTGAAGCTGGAGATGACAAAGGCGCGTTTGCCGTCCCGGCTGAATCGAACCATCCCCGGGCCGTCGGCTACCGTCACCTTTCGCTTCTCCTTCATCGTCGCCGCATCGATGACCGAGATGTGCGACTCGCCGCGAACGGAAGCCCAGACCTCCTTGCCGTCGTTGGTGAAGAACGCTTCGTGGGGAGCGCGGCCGATGTAGACCTTTCCGCGGACTGCGTTCGTCGCCGTGTCGATGAATGTGACTGAGTTGGTGGCAATGGAGACAACGACCAGAGTGCGGTGATCGGGCGAGAAGCCGAGGCCGTGGACGTTGGCCTCGCCGCGATAGATCGGCGAGAGAACTTCGGATCGGGGCGCCCCGAGGACGATTTCGCCCACCAGGGTCTGCCCAGCAGGGTCGACCACCGAGACGGTGTTCGAGGTCTGATCGCCGGTGTAGACGCGATCGCTCGATGTGACCGGTGTCTGGGCGATCAGAGGTGTGGCGAAAAGCGCGATGAGCAGAGCCGTTTGCAATTTCATTCCTTCCCCTTACGTGCTGCTTTCTGCGACGGATGTCGTGCCAGCCAGAGGTTCATGAGCTGAATCTCACTCTGTTGCGCGGCAATGATCGACTTGGCGAGCTGCTGCAACTCCCGATCCTTTCCGTACAGGAGCAGCGCCTTGCTCATGTCGACGGCGCCCTGATGGTGGGGGATCATCATGCGGACGAAAGCGTGGTCCGGATCGCTCGAAGGCAGCCCGGCGGTCATGCCGTGATGCATTTGCGACATAGCCGTGTTCATCAACTCGGCGAACGTCACCTCGGGACGTTGGGCGCGCGATGGAAGGCGAATGGTCTGAACGTGCCGCCACTCCGACTTTGGCGCCTTGTCGAATACCACGACGTAAGTGGAATCGCACTCGGTGGAATCGGCCAGCAGTACGACATTCTCCGATCCAGCACGCAGCGTCACTGGACGTTCCTCCACATGGTGGAAGGTCACGCATGGCGAATTGGACTTCACCGCTGCGCTGGATGGGTTTGGTGCGAAGATTCCGAGTTCCAGAGCCAGATCATTGCGTTGTACCGGGGTGCCGCTGCGCAGCGTGTTGGCCACGTCAGCAGGCACGTGGGTCTTGAATTCCTGCTCTTTCTTTTTGAATGGGAAATCAGCAAGCGCTGTTGCAGCCAGGACCAACACCAGGACGGATGTCGAGAAGATCTTCATATCGAGAGAGTGAACCCACGCGAGCGAAGTTCGACTTGTTCGACGTCGACACGAGTGATGGCGGGCTGGTACTGCGAACAGGTAATCATTTCAAATGCACCGCCTCCTCGCCTGCTTTGGAGGCTGGAGAGGTCTTTCCGCGTAGCGCGGCGTTGACCGGTCCATAGAG
>JADGNX010000190.1 GCA_017883265.1 Thermoanaerobaculia bacterium | reverse complement strand
CACATACTCGAACCGGGCCCGGATGGTGTCGAGCTGGAGCGGGTAGAGCTTCTTCTCCTTGACCAGGATCTGTTCGCGCACGCCGACTTTGCCAAAATCGTGAAGCAGCGAGGCGTAGCGGATCTCGCGAACCTGGTCGAGCGAAAAGTGCACATCACGGTAAAGGCCTTCGTCGATCCGATCGACGGTACTGGCCATCTCGACAGTGAGATCGGCCACGCGTGCCGAATGACCGGATGTGGTCGGATCACGCTGCTCGATGGCTGTGACCGCGGCAGTGACGAAGCCTTCGAAAAGGCGCTCGATGGCGTCGTAAAGGAGATTGTTCTCCACGGCCACAGCGGCCTGGCCGGCCAGCGAGCGCATGATGTCGATCGTCGCTTCGTCGAAGGGGATGACCTGACGCGCCACGTCGTCCGCGCGCAGACGAGGCGGCGCGTCGGGACGGCGACGATTGATCAACTGCAACACCCCGATGATGTCACCACGATGGTTCGTCATCGGGAAGACCAGCATCGATTTCGTCAGATAGCCATTCTTCTCGTCAAACGAGCGGTTGATGGAGTATTCGGCATCGGCCGGAAGGGCGTAGGCGTCATCGATGACCAGGGTCTCCCCCGTCAGGGCCACAAACCCGGCCAGGCTCTTCTTGGTGATCGGAAGCACCATTTCCTGAAAGTCGACGTCGAGCGAATCGTTCTGCGCAAGTTTCCAGCGCAGCACGCGCCCGGCCCCGGCGATCTCATCGAGGAGGTAGAGCGATCCGGCATCCGACCGGCTCAGCTCGCGCGCCTTGTTCAGGATCATGGTCAGCAAAACGGAATGATCGCGGACCGTGGAGAGCGCGATCCCCACTTCGTTGATCTGCTGGAGCTCCAGACGCCTTTCATTGAGCTGTCGCTCGAACTGATCGGCGCGGCTCCTCTGATAAAGGTATTGAAAGGCGCGGCGGACAGCGCCGAGGAGAACCGGCGCAGCGGGGTCATCGGGGAGTTGCTGGAAAACACTCTCCTCAGCGACCCACTCCGGCCGGGCGGCCACTCCGACGCTGACCACAGCCATGCGTGATGAAAAATCGACCGGAACGTGTCCATTCTCAGCCAGCGACGGGTCGAGCAGGACCACGGAAAGGGAAGCCGGGTCGACAACGATGGAGCCGGCGTCAGCGGCCATCACAGGGATGATCGACTCACGACGAAAGGCCTCGCGAAAATCAGCGATCGGGAAAAGCGGCGAGTGAATCAGCTTCAGCGAATTCATGATTCAAACTAACATGACATGGCTCAGCCGCTTACAATGACATCCGGTCCGCGATCCGCCGGAGGGACGCGGACGGCTTTCCTCGAATTGCAGCGCCACTGTACCGCGGCCATTATCGCACCGCGCCGAGCGCTCCGTTTGAGAATGTTATTGAAACTGCGTCTGTTCTGGCCGGCAACCCCGGTGACGGCGGACGTTCCCGCCAGGAGGATTCGCTTGGCAGCCTACACAACCGAAACGATCACCCCGAAGTACCACGAAGCGCTGATCGGATGGCAGAAGAAGAACTTTCCCGAGCTGACCTTCCTCCAGGACAATTGGAAAAAGTACTACCCGACCCAGACGCCCTATCAGCTCTTCGCTAAGATCGGCAAGCTCCAGTCGGAGACGATCGGTTATGGGCGCATGGCCGGACAGTCTCGCGTCGAGCGCGCCGGCGACATGGTCGGCAATATGTTCTATACCGCCCGCGACATCATCCGCGCTCAGGCTTCGACCGAGCTGGGCTCGATCCAGCAGCACCGCCTCACCCTCGAGGAAGCGCCGACCGACGTCATGAAAGTGGCCATCCTTCGAATCATGGCCGAGGAGCTGCGGCACGGCTATCAGATGTTCTGGGTTTTTGACGCCGATCACAGCTGGAAAAAGCCCGGACATCCCGACGTCGCCACCGACACTCTCGATGAGCTCCTCTCGATGCAACTCGGCAATCACGTGCTCGACGCGTTCAACATCCCCTTTTACAACTTCCTGGATAATGTGATCTTTGCCACCCTCATCGATCTGGTAGGCAAGTATCAGCTCGAGATGCAGAAGGTCTTTTCCTACGCACCAATGGCCCGCTCCATGGGACCGATGCTCTCCGAGGAGGGCTACCATATCGGTTCCGGACGCGGTTTCCTCAAAGAGCTCTCGGTGTCTGCCACCAACGGCAATGGTCGTTATTCCATCGACGAGATCCAGCGGGCCATCAATGTCTGGTTGCCGCGCGGCGTCGAAATGTTCGGCAACGAACGCGGCGGTGAGACGGCAATCGCCTTCGGCTTCAAGGACCGGACGAACGGAACGGTGCAGAGCGAGTATTACAACGAGGTACGCGAGCTGATCGAGTTGACCAACGTGGCCATCGCCCAGACCTTGCTGAGGGATATCTCGGCACCGGATGCACGCAGCCTCGTACGCGAAGTCCAGGACACGCACGAAGAGCAACGCGGGATCGCTCCCCATCATCTCCTCATGGTGCCCGACGTCAAGTTCTACCGTCAGCGGGGCATGGAGGAGATTGCATTCATGCCCTACGACGTCGATGGAATTCTTCTGACCGAGAACGGAAAACCGCTCAGTGGCGAGAGGTATATCGAGTATCTCAAGGGTGTGCTTCCCTCGTACTACGTCAAGGATTCAGAGTTCGCCAAGTACAGCGCGGCGCTTCTGGGCCGCCAGCCCAAAGTCGGCAGCAGCTATGGGTGGTAGGCCTTAGGGGCCGGCGCATGTCATGCCTGCCCCGAAATCCACACAAGCGGCCCAGTCAGTGCTGAGGATACTTTCCTTCGTTCGGAACCCTGACGCCACGCTGACGGTTCGATAACGGCTTCCGCCGATTGCCCCCTGAGTTGACGAATCTTTCATGACGGTCGGACGTGGCCCTGACGCGCCGTGCCTATGATCGCTCATGACATCGGATGGGGGGCGCGGGACGCGTACACAGCGGCTGTCCGGGCACGACCGGCCGCCTTGCGATTCCGGCCCCCATTCGATGTCACAAATTTCGCGACCAGAGGGCAGCCATGACAATCATGAACGATCTCGGACAACCAGACACCACTGCGATCTCCGCCGCCCTGTTCTCTCAGTCGACATCAGTCGGTGTAACCTGCTCGACCCCACTGGAGCTTCTGGCACACGTGGTCGGGATCGCCGAGATCAACGGCAGCCTCAAGTACGAGGCAGGCCGCGCAATCGATTTCCTCCGCGAGTACCTGGTGGTCCGGGAGAAGCGAGGCCTGGAGTATGTTTTCGCCAACGCGCTCTTCTACTCCTGTCTGGCTCCGGCAGCCGGCAATGAGTCGATCTACGCCGTACTCGAACGCAAGTTCCGAACGCTCGATCGGCGCCGCCAGGACGTCACGATCAGCAAGAAATCGCTGCCCATCGTCGCCCGCGAGACCCCGATGCGCCGTTTCATCCTCAGCGATGCCAACCGGGTGGCCCTGATCCGCGCCTTCCACATCGCCGAGGCCATCGACGCCGACGGACCGTGGACACAGACCCCGGAGAAAGACGACATGACGGCGCTGCTTATCCGCGTGCTGACAGGCTACCGTTCCTCGTTGACGATGTAGACCAGGCAGCGCCGGACCGGGCAACTTCCGGCCTGGGTCCCCAGGAGGAGGCTCCTCCTTGCTGCGTGCGGTTCGTCCATCGAGGCCGGATTTGTCCCGACATTCCGGCGTTATGACCGTGCTACGCTAATGGAATGAGCGAGCATCGACCAACGGCAGTCGCAGTGGCTGCGACGGCGTGTGGATCTGTGGCCCTGGCGCTCCTCCTGAGCTGCGGCAAACTCGGCGAGTTGCCAACCGCACCCTCCTCAGGTCCTCCCGACCCGATCGACCCCACGGCAACGTTTTCCCGGGTGCAGAACGAGGTTTTCACCGTCAACTGCGCCGCCATCGGTTGCCATGGCCGCCTCGGAGCTCAGGAGCAGCTGACGCTCGCAGCCGGAAGCGCCTATGCCGACATCGTCGGCAAGCCAAGCGTCGAGTCGCCCAGCACGGCCCGGGTCCAGCCGCTCGATCCGACGAACAGCTATCTCTACCGGAAAATCACCGGAACCGGAATCACCGGCGACCGGATGCCCCAGGGGGGACCGTTCCTGACCCCCGACATGGAGAAGCTGGTACGCGACTGGATACGACGAGGAGCTCCCAATGATTAGACGCTCGCTACTGGCAGTGACAGCGCTGCTCCTCATCGCCGTTCCCCTCGTTGCTCAGACCAACTATGCGCCGACGCCTCCGCTGGCTCTCGGCGATTCTCTCTTCGCGCTTCCGACCGCGCACATCCCGGCCGAGGGTATCTGGGAGGTGAAATTCACCCACCGGTTTCAGCAATCGGCCGACCAGGGAAACCTCAGCACCCGGATCCATTCATTGTTCGGACTCGACAGCAATGCCGACGTCGGGATCGGATTGTCATACGTGGCCCGGCGCGACCTGCAGTTTTCGATCATACGCACCAACGCACTCGACGATATCGAAGGGGCGGCGAAGTACATCGTGTTCGAGCAGGCCCGCACCCTGCCCGCGTCCCTGGCCCTGCGAGGCGGCTTCGATTGGCGCACCGCCGCCGGGCTCCACGACCGCAGCTCGTTCTTCGGACAGGCAGTTCTCTCCCGGGCGTTCGGCCGCAGGGTCGAGATCGTTCTGGTGCCGACGTATGCCACGAATGTCGGGCGGGCTTCAGCCGGCAGCTCCGACGTCGCGCTATTCAAGCATGCCGCGAACGTGCCGGTGGGCGCGGCGCTCATGCTGAGCCCTTCCCTGAGCATCGTTGGCGAGTTCGTTCCGAAGAACCACGATCTCCCGAAGACGCTCACCAGCGCCTTCGGCTGGGCCTTCGGCCTCAAGCGCGCCATCGGCGGACACTACTTCGAGATCCTCCTGACCGATCTCCCCACGACGCAGGTCGATCAATATGTCTCGACGACTTACCTCGGAGGAGCGATCCATCGCGGGGACCTCCACCTCGGCTTCAACATCGAGCGCCGCTTCGGCAAGCCGAAGTCGCACCGGTAGAAATCGAGAGATCGTCTCTCTTCGTTTGTAATGAGGACCCCTTCCGGAGGGGATGTACGTTGGCTGCGCTTGGCACGCGAACTTGATCCTACATCGCTGAGGCTGTCTGATCGAGCTCGCTGAGACCTGTCTGATCGATGTGGTACTGTGGTACGCTTGTACCATGACTGACGACGACCTGATAGCGGCTTTCGAGGATGCTTCTCTCCCAGAGACGGAGTTGAATCACAGGAACCACGTCCGTCTCGGCTGGCTCTATGTCCGAGGCCAAGGACTGCTCGGCGCTCTCAACGCATTCCCGGCTGCACTTCGTCGCTATGCCGCCGCCCACGGCAAGACGACTCTGTACCACGAGACGATCACCTGGGCTTACCTGATGCTCATCCACGAGCGGATGGCCCGGTACCAGGAAGACCGATGGACGGCCTTTTCAGAAGCGAATCGCGACCTGTTCGATTGGGCGCCCTCGATCCTCGACCGCTATTACGATCGGGAGCTCCTGGAGTCGCCACTGGCCCGGACGACCTTCGTCCTCCCGCGGATCTCCAGCGATCACGGGCGTCGTGACTGACGAGATCACCCCGTGGCCGGACGCCACCCGGATCAGGGTTCCTCGAGCAAACTCCGGAGGAGCGTCAGGCGGCCAATCCAGAATTCGCGCTTCTTTTCCACATCCTCGGCGCTTCTCAGCCGGCTATGCTCGACCGTCACCTGCGTCTTGCTTCCCTTCGCTTTCTCGTAGAAATTGACCTCGACGCTCGACAGTCCGTCTGACCAGGTGATGCGCAACAACTCGTTCTCAGTGGCCTTCCGAATCTGAAGGCGCGGTTCCGCGAGCCACTGCGAGCGCTCCATCGCTGTCGACCAGGCCTCATACAACCGATCGACAGGTGCTGCGATCGTACGGCTGACGCTGACAGCGAATCCGTCCCTCCTCTGGTTGACCTCGCGAAGTCCTCTCTCCTGCTCATACGTCACGGCGACCATCTGGCACCACCATCGGCCGATGCGAAACCCGTCAGTCAGGACTGCCACGATCTCCTTGTGATCCATCGAAGCAGCTCCTGCTCGATCGAGGGCCTTCATCCACTGCGCCCACGTCTTTCCGGTAGCCTCGTCCACCGAGTGGTCGCCGATACGCTCGCGCTGCGGCTTCGATCCGCTCATGTCTGGGGTCTCCTGTTGCTACGGCCTCGGGGGAGGCTCGCCGGAGAGATCGTCTCGACGGCGCTCCTCGATTTGCTTCGTTTCAATGACATTCTTACGCGAAGGCTCAATGAGACTCTGTACCTGCGATAGCGCATGGCCGAGCGAGCCGGACGTCCGCTCGTCGTTGGAGAGACGGACGCGGGCGATGATTGCCGCGGCCAGGCCCCCGACCACCACTGCTGCGCCCAGCAGAATCAGCGAACCAGCAAGCAGACCCATGTGTAACTCTCCCTAATCCGTCCCCGCAGGTGAGGCCACCCACGGACCGGCCGGGCTCCGCTCGATGGCGTACATGCGGGTCTGACCATTCAGAATCGCTGTCGCCACGTACTTATCGTACTGATCCTGGCGCGTCACTCCGCGCACGGCCAGAGTCTGAATCGCACCGCGTCCGGACTCGAATGCGCGGATGGCCTGCTCGGACTCTTCGACAGACGGAGCCTTCCACTTCTGAGACTGCTGCTGAATGGCTTTGGCCTGCTGGATCCCTTCAAATCCCTTTTCAATGACAGCCTGTGCGGCCGGTTTTTCCTTTGCGCATCCAGCCGCCAGGCCAATCATCAATGCCAACCTCGC
>JADGNX010000037.1 GCA_017883265.1 Thermoanaerobaculia bacterium | reverse complement strand
GCGAGCTGGCCACGCTCGGGTCGCATTCGATCGTTCCGTTCTCCGCGAAGACGCGCATGTCCGGAATCGATTTCGAAGGTGGCCGCGCGGTGCGCAAAGGGGCCGCCGATTCGGTCGCGGAGTACATCCGCTCCAAAGGCGGCTCGTTTCCCGATCAGGTGCAGCAGGACGTTTCGCGGATCGCGGGCGAAGGGGGTACGCCACTCGTCGTGGCCGATGATAACCACGTCCTCGGCACGATCTACCTCAAGGACATCGTCAAGGGCGGGATGAAAGAGCGTTTCGACCGCCTGCGGATGATGGGAATCCGCACGGTGATGATCACCGGCGACAATCCGCTCACGGCCGCGTTCATCGCCCGCGAAGCAGGCGTGGACGACTTTCTCGCGCAGGCCACCCCCGAGGACAAGCTCGCGCTCATCCGCAAAGAACAGGCGAAGGGGAATCTCGTGGCCATGACCGGCGACGGCACGAACGACGCGCCGGCGCTGGCGCAAGCCGACGTCGGCATGGCCATGAATACCGGCACACAGCCGGCAAAAGAAGCGGGCAACATGGTCGATCTCGATTCAAATCCGACGAAGCTCATTGAGGTCGTCGAGATCGGCAAGCAGCTCCTGATGACCCGCGGCGCGCTGACGACCTTTTCGATCGCCAACGACGTGGCCAAGTACTTCGCCATCATTCCGGCGCTGTTCCTGGTCACGTTCCCGGAGCTGCAGGCGCTCAACATCATGCGCCTGGCCACGCCGCAGAGCGCGATCCTCTCGGCCGTCATCTTCAATGCCCTGATCATCGTCGCGCTCATTCCGCTGGCGCTGCGCGGAGTGAAATACCGTCCACTCGGCGCCGGACGCATCCTGCGCCGCAACCTGCTGCTGTACGGCGTCGGCGGCGTGATCATCCCCTTCTTCGGCATCAAGGCCATCGACCTTCTGCTCCACGCCGTTCATCTCGCCTGAGGAGTCACGACCATGGTTGAACACATCAAAATCTCTCTCCGCATCACCGTTGCCCTGCTCGTCATCACCTGCGGGTTTTATCCGGCACTGGTCTGGGCCATCGGGCAGGTTGCCTTCCGGCACCAGGCCAACGGCTCGCTGATCGAGCGAAACGGAAAGGTGGTCGGCTCGGAGCTGATCGGCCAGAACTTTGCCGGGAGCCGCTACTTCCATCCGCGTCCCTCCGCGGCCGGGAACGACGGCTATGACGGCACGGCGTCGGGCGGCTCGAATCTCGGACCGACATCCAAGAAGCTCCTCGACACGATCAACGGCCTCGTTACGAAATATCCGGATACGAAGCCGGTCGGAGGGATCCCGGCCGACGCCGTGACCGCATCCGCTTCCGGACTCGATCCACACATCTCTCCCGAAAACGCGATGTCACAGTCCGCGCGCGTCGCGAATGCGGCCGGGCTGCCCCTGACACAGGTCGAGTCGATGATCCATTCGCGTACGGAGGGGCGTTTCGTCGGCATCTACGGCGAGCCACGTGTGAACGTGCTCCTGCTGAATCTCGACATCGACAAGATCGCACCGAAGAAGTAGTTGCTGGAGCCGCATCATGAAGGGCCTCGATTTCGTCCGTTTCGCCGTCTTCATGGGTGTGCTGACGATGCTCGTGAAGCCCGTCGGCGCCTATCTCGCTCGCGTCTTCGGGCGCGAGCGCACCTGGCTCGATCCGATCCTGCTGCCGGTTGAGCGCGCCGTACATCGGATCGCGGCATCGGATCCCGAGGATGAGATGGAGTGGGGGCGCTACGCGACCGCGTTCGTGGTCTTCACCGCCGCCGGCACGCTCCTCCTTTACGGTCTCTTGCGTGTGCAGCGGTTGCTTCCGTGGTCAGGCCATGTCACCGGGGCCGTCGCTCCAGATCTTGCGATGAACACGGCGATCAGTTTCGCCACCACCACGACCTGGCAGGCGTACGCAGGCGAGACCGCCATGAGCTACGTCAGCCAGCTCGCCGGTCTCATGCTGCAGAACTTTCTCGCCGGCGCGGCAGGACTGGCTGTCGGCATCGCCTTCATCCGCGGACTGGCGCGTGAGCAGTCGAAGAAACTCGGGAACTTCTGGGGCGATCTCATCCGCTCGATCCTGTGGGTGCTTCTTCCCGCGGCGCTGATCCTGTCGGTCATCCTCCTTGCCTGCGGCGTCCCGATGACCTTCTCTCCGTATGTCACGGCACACGGTGTTGAGGGAGGTGCGCAGACGATCCCTCGAGGTCCCATCGCCGCGTTCGAGAGCATCAAGAACCTCGGTACGAATGGAGGCGGGTTCTTCAACGCCAATGGAGCCCATCCGTTCGAAAGTCCGACACCCTTCACGAACCTGCTGTACATGCTCGCCATCGCCGTCATTCCCGCGGCGCTCACCTACACGTTCGGAAGTCTCACCGGGCGACGCAAGCAGGGATGGGTCCTCTATGCGGTGATGGCCGCGCTGTTCGTCGCCGGGCTCATCGCCTGTGACGTCTTCGAGCGCCGCGGCCCGCCGTTGCCGGGCGTAGCGCATGCCGCGGCAGCGATGGAGGGGAAGGAAGTCCGATTCGGAATCGCCGACTCGGTGCTCACCGCCGTGACGACGTCGAACGGTGCCACCGGCTCCTACGCCGCCATGGTGGACAGCATGACGCCGCTCGGCGGAGCGGTTGTGCTCATCAATATGCTCCTTGGCGAGATTGCCTTCGGCGGACTTGGGACCGGCGTGATCGGTCTGATCATGGCTCTGCTGCTGGCCGTCTTCATCGGTGGTCTCATGGTGGGACGGACGCCGGAATTCCTCGGCCAACATCTCGGTCCACGCGAGACCAAGCTGATCGTTCTCTACACGATCGCCGGTCCAGCTGCCGTGCTCATTCCTTCCGCCATCGCTGTCGTGACGCGGGCCGGGTTGGCCGGACTGGCGACGAATGGCGGCGCACACGGCTTGACGGAGATACTGTTCGCCTTCGCCTCCTCGTTCGCCAACAATGGCCAGAATATGGCAGGTCTCAACGCCAACACTCCATTCTACAATGTTGCCACCGCGGTGGTGATGATGGCCGGCCGCTTTGGATTGATGATTCCGGCGCTTGCCCTCGCCGGCAGCTTCGGCTACCAGACGAAACGTCCCCACACAGCAGGAACCCTCGAGACGGACACTCCTCTCTTCGCCATGCTGCTTCTGGGAGTGGTGATGTTGACCGGAGCGCTCACGTATCTGCCTGCACTTTGCCTCGGACCGGTCCACGAGCAGCTCTCCGCCGGTGCCCAGTACCACGTCGACGAGACACCCCGATGAGCATCGGCGCAGCAGTCTCGATCACATCGCCGAGCGCCGGCAGAATCATCGCCGCGGCAAGCCTCCGCGCGCAGGAGCGCGGAGAGCAGTGCTTCGTCATCAGCGTCGTCCGCTCGACGGCCGAGGAGCGGACAAAGGAAGAGCTGGAAGTCGTTGCCAACAATCTAAGCCTCATCACGTCTCGCAACGCGTCGCCCGTCGTCCAGGAGGCTGACGACGTCCCGCGGGCATTGATTTCGGCGGCAGACATTTTTGGCATCCGCACGCTCTTCATCGGCAGCGCCAGGCGACGGCGGTTTGGCCGATCGGTTGCGGAGAGACTGGTCCGGCTAGGTCCGCCGTTCGAAATCGTCGTGGTCACTCGCGACGAATAAAGGAAGATGGCGCACAGAGCCCGACCGGCTGCGATCGACTGATCAAAGCGCTCGACCACCAGAGTCCCGGGTGGGCGGCAAGAGCAATCGAGCACCTTCGCGACCACGGCCGATTACGTCCCAAATCGTGGCATGCGAGAATGCTGAAATGCCGCGACAACCGGAGGACAGCCGCCCCTCACCCGAGTCGTTCCTCAAACTGGCGACGAAAGACTCGAAACGAGGAAAGCTGAACGTTTATCTCGGTATGGCGGCGGGAGTGGGCAAGACCTTCCGCATGCTCGACGACGCGTTCGCGCTGCGCCGCCGGCATATCGACGTCGCCGTCGGCCTCGTCGAGACTCATGGCCGGCTCGAAACAGCCGCAAAGATTGGTGACCTGGAAGTCATTCGCCGCAAGCAGGTTGCGTACAAGGGCGTCACGGTCGAGGAGATGGATCTCGAAGCCTGCCTGGCCCGTCGGCCCGAAGTTCTCGTCGTCGACGAGCTGCCACACACAAATGCTTCCGGATCGCTCCACGAAAAGCGATGGCAGGATGTCGAGGACATCCTGTCGGCTGGGATTTCCGTAATGACGGCGTTGAACGTTCAGCACCTCGAGGGAGTCCAGGACGTCGTCCGGTCCGCGACAGGAATCGATATCCGCGAGCTTGTCCCCGATCGGTTCATCCGCGACGCCGACTCGCTCGTGCTTGTCGACGTACCTGTCCCCGAACTGCAGGAGCGACTTCGACAAGGCAAGATCTATCCGCCCGATCAGGCCAAGCTCGCGCTGCAAAACTTCTTCCGCACGGAGCTGCTGGTCCGGCTGCGGGAGCTGGCCCTGCTGCAGACCGCTGACTTCTCGGGACACGATCTGCCGATCGACCCTTCTTCGGTTGCTGCCGAAAGCCGAATCGCCGTGGCCGTTCCGTTCGATCCGGCCATCGCCAAGCCCCTCATCCTCCGCGCCTCCCGCCTGGCCGGCAGGATGAACACGAAGTGGTTTGCGCTGTACGTGCGTCGCGAACGCGATCATCCCGAACGGATGTCGGCCACGCAGCACCGGCTGCTCACGGAAAACGTGCAGCTTGCAATGTCTCTTGGTGCCAGTGTGGTGTTCAAGGAGAGCGAGGATGTCGTGACCACCATCTGCGACTTCCTCCGCAGCGAGAACATCGGCCTCCTGGTAGTTGGTCAGCCCGGGCGCCGTGGTCTCTCGGCGCGCTTGTCGCCCGGAATCGTCAATCTCATCCTGGAAAAGATGCTCGGATTCGACATCCTGGTGGTCGAAGTGAGCCGCGCCGAATGATCACACCGCTCGATGTCATGCGGCCGGGATCCCGGGCCGCAGCCAGACGAAATCTCGATTCCCTCTCATCGACCGGCCTTCGCTTCGCGTAGACTCTGCGCGCGCCGATCGGCGCCTGGGGATAGTCAGAGTTGGATGAACCTGAGGCAAAGCTCCACCACGGCCCCGCACCGACGGGCAAGAAACTTCTTTCGCTGTCGCTCCTTGCACTGGGCATTGTGTACGGCGATATCGGAACCAGCCCGCTATACGCGATGCGGCAGTGCTTCTACGGCTCGCATGGAGTGCCGGTCACGCCGGCGAACGTTTTCGGCATTCTGTCGCTGATCTTCTGGTCCCTCGTCGTCGTCGTCACCTTGAAGTATCACGTTTACGTTATCCGGTTCGACAACGGCGGCGAGGGGGGGATCCTGGCGCTCATGGGGCTCGTGAAGAGAGACAAGGAGCGCTCTTCCAGAGTACAGGCCCCGCTCATCGCCATGGGATTGTTCGGCGCCGCCCTGCTCTATGGAGACGGGATGATCACGCCCGCGATCTCCGTACTCAGCGCCGTCGAGGGACTGGAGCTGGCGACACCATTCTTCACCCCGTACGTCGTTCCGATCACAATCGTGATCCTCATCCTGCTCTTCAGGTTTCAGAGCCGAGGTACCTCCGGAGTCGGTGCTGTTTTCGGACCGATCATGATCGTCTGGTTCGCCACACTGGCGCTGCTCGGCATCCGCGGGATCATCGGTGCGCCATCCGTGCTGCGCGCGCTCAATCCGGCCTACGCGCTTCACTTCTTCACGGCCAACGGCATGCAGGGGTTTCTGGTCCTCGGCGCCGTCTTTCTCGTCACCACGGGCGGCGAAGCGCTCTACGCCGATCTCGGTCATTTCGGCGAAAAGCCCATTCAGGTCGACTGGTTCAGCATCGTCGGGCCATCGCTCGTGCTGCAGTACCTCGGGCAGGGCGCCCTGTTGCTGCAGCATCCCGAGGCGGCGCATAACCCGTTCTTTCTTCTCGCCCCGCGGTGGGCCCTCTATCCGCTGGTCGTCATGGCTGCCATCGCCACGGTGATCGCCTCCCAGGCCATCATCACCGGCGTGTATTCGCTGACCAGTCAGGCCATCAAGCTTGGCTACCTGCCGCGGATGGAGATCACCCATACCTCGACGGCGGAGATCGGGCAGGTCTACATGCCCACCGTCAACTGGGTCCTCATGGTTGCCACAATCGCGCTCGTTCTCGGGTTCCGGAGCTCCTCGAATCTTGCCGGGGCGTACGGTGTGGCCGTGGCTACTACGATGCTCATCACCACGATTCTGGCCTTCGTCGTGGCCCGCGACCTTCTGCACTGGAACCTGGCGACGGCCGGCCTCATCACGGCCGGTTTTCTCACCGGCGACCTCGCGTTCCTCATTGCCAACTACTTCAAGATCGTTCACGGCGGTTGGTTTCCGCTGCTCATCGCCGCGGTGGTGTTCACAGTCATGACCACCTGGAGGAAAGGACGCGAGATCCTCACATCGCGTCTGCTGGAGGGCTCTATCTCCCCCGAAGAGTTCGTTGTATCGTTGCGCACCAGGGCCCCGGTGAGGGTGCCCGGGACCGCGGTCTTCATGCACCGGGCGCACGAGGTTGTTCCACCCGCGCTGCTGCACAGCTTGAAGCATTACAAAGCGCTCCACAAACAGGTGCTCCTCCTCTCGATTGTCATCGAAGAGATTCCGCATGTTCGCGACGAGGAACGCTTGCAGGTCGGTGATTTGGGGGAGGGAATCTACCGCGTCACAGGCCGCTATGGCTTCATGGAAGAGGCAAACGTTCCGGCACTCCTGGCGCGTGTCGATGCCGAGCACGGCCTCACCATTCCTGAGATGGACACCACGTACTTCCTTGGCCGCGAGACGCTCATCGTGACCAGCCGGCCGAGCGGCATGGCCATGTGGCGGGAGAAGATATTCGCTTCGATGATGCGCAACTCCGAGAGCGCGGCGCGGTTCTTCCGCTTACCTCCGAACCGGGTGGTGGAGCTTGGTGCGCAAATCGAGTTTTGAGCTGCCCAAACATCTTGTTAGCATGGGAGCCGTTCATGGACATTCAGCACTATAAGAAGCGCCTGCTCGATCTCGAGAAAACTCTGTCTGCGCGGACCGAACGCGCGCTTGCTGGCGGACGCGAGCAGTTCCTCGATTCCGCCCATGATACCGGCGACGCCAGCGTGTCCGACGTCGCGGCGGCTGATGATTTCACGGAGGCCGAGCTCGATTCGACGATCCTGAAACAGGTGCAGGAGGCCCTCGACCGGATCGCCGGGGGCACTTTCGGCAAATGTCTGGTGGACGGCGGCCCGATCGAGGTGAAACGGCTGGAGGCCGTTCCCTGGGCGCCTTACTGTCTGAAGCATCAGGCGTTGATCGAGGCGGCGGCTCAGCCGGAACGCGGACGCTCTGGCAATTTGTGAAGCGTCCGATCAGTCTCACCCTGACGAAGCGAAAGCGACGGATGTGATGGTCCTGTGAATGTCGGTTCCGCCGCGAGATCGTGACTAATCCCGACGCGTGTACAAGTACATCCTCCTGGTTCACATCCTCGCCGCCACGATCTGGACGGGAGGGCATCTCGTCCTGGCGCTGCGCATCCTTCCGGCCGTTCTGCGGGCCCGCTCTGCCTCGATGCTTCTGGACTTCGAGGGGCGATTCGAAGCTCTCGGCATGACCGCGCTGGCCACGCAGATCGTCACCGGTCCGTGGCTGGCATCGCGGCTGGTGCCGTTCGATCTGTGGCTTTCGCTCGGTAACCCAACCTCGCGGATGGTCGTGCTGAAGCTGTCATGTCTCGCGCTGACCGCCGCCTTTGCCATCGATGCGCGCTTCCGCGTTCTGCCGCGGCTGCGCGACGAGAACGTGCAGACGATGGTGCCCCACATCGTGAGCGTCACGACACTCGGCGTTCTCTTCGTCGTGGCCGGCGTCGGATTCCGAACAGGCGGCTGGTCGTAATCGTTCAGGACGATGGCTGTCACTTGCTGGGGCAGCCACATCGGACAGAGCGGTCTGACTCATCGTAGGGGCGAGGACTGAGAAGTGTCCCCCGGAATGGGACGCTCCAGAGCGGCACGGTCCCATTTCGCGAGGTTGGCAGCCTGTTCGTACGTCGACTGCACGAATGCCTGAATGGACGCGCCCGGCGAGCCGGCAGTGCGGACGGCCTGGTACGGAAGGATGAACTCGCTCATCTCCGGATGGTAGTAGGCAGCATCCGGCCGAACGTGCGCCGCCTTGAGGCCCCCCGGCTCGGGCACGGCGTACGCGTAGAACGCCGGCTCCAGGATTGGCGCACTGCCGGGCCAGAATCCGTGACTGATCACTTCATGGGAGTAGGCATCCCGCATGAACGCCGGACCTTCGCGCGGCGGCGCCGGCCGGCCCGAAAAGCGCGTCACGGCGAGGTCGAAGCTGCCCCAGAAGAAATGCGCCGGACTGCTCTTGCCGACGAACGAGCATCGCTCTGCTGTAAACACCCGCTCGATCTGCACGAGGATCCGCCAGAAGCGATTCGCAGCCTCGGGATCATAAGAATGGTGAAGGGTGTCCTTCTCGAATGGGATGGGGTCGGGAATCTCCACCGGGACCGGCCAGATTTTCACCGGCAGCGACATCGCACCCAGAGTGGCCATGATGTCTCGATAGAAATCGGCGACGGAGCGCGGCTCGAGCCTCAAACTCCTCCGGTCGCCGTCCGTGGTCGCGATGACGAGGTGGTGATCGAGAAAATCGAATTCAATCGTGAAGGTGCGGGCTCCGTGCGCCAACGGACGCGTCGTCAGCCCGCGGGGAGTCAGGTGCATCGCAATGGCCCAGCCGTGATTGAGCGGAGGCGCGAGGGCCAGGGCAACCTTGCCCACGACCTGAGTCCACATGTGCAACGTGGCATAGGTATCCTTCCACCCGTCGTACGGGAGCGCGGGCCAGAGGCCGTCGTTCATGGCGTTCCCGGTCATATCACAGGCGTTGCGCGCGGAGATATGGACTGAGGTCACGAAGGGCGCCCAGTTGCGCCAGGTCGCGGGTCATGGCACTGGCTTTGCTGCCGACGCAAACGATCCAACGAGGAATAGTCGATGAGCCAGACCACCAGCGATTTTCTCATCCAGCGGCTTCGTGAGTGGGGTGTGCGGCGCATCTACGGCTATCCCGGCGATGGCATCAACGGGGTCATGGGAGCATTGAACCGCGCAGAGGGCGCCATCGAATTCATCCAGGTGCGTCATGAAGAGATGGCCGCATTCATGGCCTGCGCGCACGCCAAGTTCACGGGTGAGGTCGGCGTCTGCATGGCCACATCGGGCCCCGGCGCCATTCATCTGTTGAACGGTCTCTACGATGCGAAGCTCGACCACCAGCCGGTCCTGGCCATCGTCGGACAGCAGGCGCGGGCCGCGCTCGGCGGGTCTTATCAGCAGGAGGTCGATCTGGTTTCTCTCTTCAAGGATGTTGCACACGAATATGTGCATATGGCGTCCGTGCCTCAGCAGATGCGCCATCTCATCGACCGTGCCATCCGCACCGCTCTCGCCGAGCGCACAGTCACCTGCATCATCCTTCCGAACGACCTGCAGGAGCTGCCCTCGGAGGAGCCGGCTCGCGAACATGGGACGGTCCACTCGGGCGCCGGCTGGCGCTCGCCGCGAGTCATTCCGGAGGCGATGGACCTCCGGGAGGCGGCCGATGTGCTGAACGCCGGGGAGCGCGTGGCCATCCTGGCCGGCGCCGGCTCGATGCGCGCAACGGACGAGATCCTCGAAGTCGCCGACCTCCTCGGCGCCGGCGTGGCCAAGGCCTTGCTCGGCAAGGCTGCCGTGCCGGATGATCTCCCTTTCGTGACCGGCTCGATCGGTCTGCTCGGCACGAAGCCGAGTTGGGATCTCATGACGAAATGCGACACTCTGCTCATGGTCGGTTCGAGCTTTCCCTATTCCGAGTTCCTGCCGAAGGAGGGACAGGCCCGCGGCGTCCAGATCGACATCGACGGACGCATGCTCTCGATCCGCTATCCCATGGAAGTCAATCTGGTCGGAGACAGCCGCGAGACGCTGCGCGCTCTCATTCCGCTGCTCGAGCGGAAGGCCGACCGCGCCTGGCGGAAGTCGATCGAGAAGAATGTGGCCGAGTGGTGGCGCGTGCTCGAGGCACGCGCGATGAGCTCCGCGAAACCGATCAATCCTCAGCGCGTTTTCTGGGAGCTCTCCCCGCGACTTCCGGACAACTGCATCCTCGCCTCGGATTCCGGTTCCTCGGCCAACTGGTTCGCGCGAGATCTCAAGATCCGTCGCGGAATGATGGCTTCGCTGTCCGGCAATCTGGCTACGATGGGACCGGGTGTTCCTTATGTGATCGCGGCCAAGTTCGCATTTCCCGAGCGAACGGCCATCGCGCTGGTCGGCGACGGCGCCATGCAGATGAGCGGAAATGGTGAGCTGCTGACGATCGCAAAGTACTGGCGGGAGTGGAGCAACGCGCACCTCATCATCGCGGTGCTGCACAACAACGACCTCAATATGGTGACCTGGGAGCAGCGCATCATGGAGGGCGATCCCAAGTTCGAGGCCTCGCAGAATCTGCCCAACTTCGAGTATGCAAAGTACGCCGAGCTCCTCGGATTACGCGGCATCCGCGTCGATCGCGAAGAAGATATCGGCCGGGTGTGGGATGAAGCGCTGGCCGAGAACCGCCCGACGGTCCTGGAGTTCATCACCGATCCCGAGGTGCCACCGCTCCCGCCGCACATCAGCTTCGAGCAGGCGAAGTCGTTCGCCTCCTCGATTCTGAAGCGGGACCCCAACGCAGGCGAGATGATCCGGCAATCGCTGAAACAGATGGCCGACACCTGGTTGCCCGGAAAGAGCGATTAGATTCTTGCAGCCGAAGTCTGAGGGTTTCTCTCTCAGAGTCTTTACGACAAAAGCCGGGCTCGGGCGCGGGCCCCGGGCGGTTTCATTTCGTGGGGCGTCGGGATTGTGATGGGTTTCGCGAGCATCGGTGCGATGCGTTCGAGAAGGGCTTTATGTCTTTTCCGGGCCCGCGCCCGGGTCTGCGCCCGGTTTTTGACTCTCAAATTTCAAATGTGTCAGGTCCTTCCCGGCGCCCGTACCTTTCGCTCTTCGGGTTTCATGGCGTTGATCTCCTTCGACTTACCTCGCGGGATGCTCAGAGTCTTCCAATCGGGGCCGCAGAGGTGTTTAGCCAGGTAGACGATCTGGCCAACGTGATACGCCGTATGCATCATGCTTCGATTCATGGCCTGCAGCACGGTGTGCGGCTCGCCGCGGATCGTGACCGTGCGGCCGAGGTCTTCCGCTGACAGCGAATCGAGGGTATCGAATAGAATCTCGAACCCTTCTTCCCATCGACGCAGTAACTCCTGCCGTGTGAGCGTGCCCTCCATGATGAATTCCTGATCGCGATCGCGATCAGGCTTTTCTCCGTCGGTGGTCAGAAAGTCCCGCCATCGGGAGCGCATGTTTCCGGCCAGATGCTTCACAATCAAAGCGACGCTGTTCGACTCAGGATCAGGGAAATGGAAGAAGTTCGAGTCGGTCAGCTGGGCCAGCGCGGTATCGGCCATGCGCTTGTAGCCCCTAAAACTGCGGCGGGCTTCCACATAGTATGGAGCGGGGAGAACCTCCTGATCGGCCATGTTGCAGCCTCCTTATCTGCCTGGCCGCAGCTTAGCAAGAAACGCGGACGACCGACAAAGTCATAGCGGTAAGAGCGGATGAACGCGCTATCCTCGCCGGCATGAAAGTCGTCCTCTTCGGCGGTTCGGGGATGGTCGGACAGGCTGTGTTGCGCGAGTGCCTGCTCGACAATGAGATCGAGCGGGTGGTCTCCGTCGTGCGTCACGCGACCGGTGCGCGTGATCTGAAGTTGCGCGAGATCGTCCACCGCGACTTCTTCGACTTCTCGTCGATCGAATCGGATCTCGCCGGCAGCGATGCCTGCTTCTTCACCCTTGGCGTCACGTCGGCCGGGATGTCGGAGGAACAGTATCGGCGAGTGACAGTTGACATCACGATGGCGGCGGCGGCGACACTCCTGAAGGTCAATCCCGGGTTGACGATCGTCTTCATCTCGGGCGCCGGTACGGACAGCTCGGAGCGTGGGCGCACCATGTGGGCCCGCGTAAAGGGAGCGGCGGAGAACGCACTGCTGGGCATGCCCTTCAAAGCGGCTTATATGTTTCGTCCCGCTGGCATCCAACCGCTGCACGGCATCCGATCGCGAACCACCAGCTACCGGATCTTCTACGCCATTCTCTGGCCGCTCTTTCCTCTGCTGCGCGCGCTCCTTCCGCAATACGTAACTACGACCGAGCGCCTCGGTCAGGCCATGATCGAGGCCGCCAGGCACGGCGCGCCGAAACGCATTCTGGAGTCGATCGACATCAATCGCCTTGCCGACGTAGCAGTTGGCAGGAAGTAGCGTCCTCTCGGATGGCAGCCTGGCCAGCGCCACGAAGACCGACCCGGGTGAAGCCGATGCCCGACCACCGCCAGGTTACGACTCCCCAGCTGTCCCGGACAGATCGCCCGCCTGATACCGGCGAGGAATTTCCCTTCTTTTTACTTCTCGCGGCATCGGGTGCCCTCTCGACTGGGCTATGAATGCGGGGCTTGGACGGGAGGAAGCCGACCGATGCCGAAGACTCTGCAGAAGATTGCCAATACTCACATCCTGGCAGGAGCTGAATCTGTCGAAGCCGGCAATGTGAGGGGATCGATGGTACGCGGTCACATTGACTGGGTTCGCGACTATCGCGACCGCGACGAGGTGATCGCGTTCTTCGAGGCCATTCCACGTCGGATGAGGAATGTTCTGGTCTCTTCGTGGTATCCCTTCGGCGATGCGATGGAGATCGACCGGGTGATCATGAACCGCTTCGGTCGCGGCGAGCTGCTGTTTCTCGAGGAGCTCGGTGCGTATTCCGCGAGGCAGAACCTGCGTGGCCCTGATCGCTTGTTCTATCCATCCGGCGTGCACGATTTCTTCCGGCGCTCGGCTCTGATGCATACGCAGTTTCACGATTTCGGAAGCGCCGCGTACCTCGAGGCCGGGCCCACCGCAGGGGAGATGATTCACAGCCGATACAGCTCGTTCAGTCCGCTCTACTGCTCGAGCGCCATCGGCTACTATCGGGAATGCATCCGGCTTCACGGAGGCCTGGAGGTCGACGTGTGGGAGTCGCGCTGTCAGTGTCATGGCGACGACTCGTGCACCTTCGAGCTGTCCTGGGTTTGATGGCGGCGCTGTTTACCCGGAATTGACACGCTCGCTCTTCCGCCGCCACACGCACCCCGCGGAAGATGGCGCGATGATCACGCGCTCGCTCCACCCGCTCCGCTGGAGCCGGCTCCGCTTCGCACTGGGTATCGCGCAGATGGCCGGCGCTACGCTGGCCCTGGTCCTGCTCATCACCGATGGGCTTGCCCGCAGTACGATCTACGCCACCATCCTGACCTCGATTGTCACCACAGTCAGCGTGCTCCTCTTCGGCCATCATCGTTCGCGCCGATGACGCGTTTCCCTTTTGCCGACAGACCTCGGCTCTGGGGCACGGCCGTCTCGCACTACCAGGTCGAAGGGGGAGATCTCTGCGACTGGACAGAGTGGGAGCGCGCCGGACGGACGCACGGGGAGCCCTGCGGGGACGCGGTCGGATCGTGGCAACGCTACGAGCTCGACGCCCACCTCGCGGCTGCAGCGGGGGTGAACGCATTCCGCTTCTCGGTCTCGTGGAGCCGCATCGAACCGGTGGCCGGACGCTACGACGACGCGGCTCTGGAGCGATACGTCCGGCTGGTCGACGAGCTGCGTGCGCTCAATATCGAGCCGATCGTCACGCTCTTCCATTTCACGCATCCGGTCTGGTTCCATGGGACGACGCCGTGGACATCGCCTGCGTCCGTCGATCGTTTTGCTGCATTCACGCGCCGCGTGGTGGAGGCGTTCGGAGAGTCCGTACGCCTGTACATCACCTTGAACGAGCCGCTGGTCTTCGCCCTGGCCGGCTTCTTCGATGCCCAGATTCCGCCCGGTATCGCGGACGGTGCCTCGGTCGCGCCAGTGGTCGATCACCTGCTCGCGGCACACTGCGCTGCTGCAGCGGCCATTCGCGAGCTGCAACCATCCGCCACAATCGGGATCGCCCATAACATGATGGCATTTGCGCCGGAACGGAGGTGGAACCTGCTCGATCACGCCCTGGCCCGCCTCGCCCATCGCTCTTACAACCGAGCAATGGTCGAAGCGTTTACCACCGGCCGGTGGGACTTTCTTCTTCCACCGCGAACCCGAGTGCGAGGGCGTCGCGACGGCCTGCCGGGGAGCCTCGATCTGTTCGGCGTCAATTTCTACTCCCGTCTTCACGTCCGCTGCCCGGGAAGGCAGCGGATGATCGGCGACTTCGCGTACCTCGATATGACCGGCGAGGGACTGACGGACAACGGATGGGAGATCATTCCGGAGGAGATCGGTCCGCTGCTGAAGGAAGCATCCCGCACCAACTTACCGCTCGTGATTACGGAGAACGGGCTGGCCGACGCCAGCGACCGGGTCCGGGCCTCGTTCATCGAGTCCCACCTGGTGGAGATCGAGCGCGCCGAAAGCCTGGGAATCGCCGTACACGGATATCTGCACTGGTCGTTGCTCGACAATTACGAGTGGCTCGATGGGTTTGGTCCGAGATTTGGCCTCTATGAGGTGGACCGGAAAACACTTGCCCGAACGGCGCGACCGTCAGTCGAGGCCTTCCGGCGAGCGGGCCGGCGCTTTCTCGGTTGACGATAGCTCTCCACAAACGCCGTCTCTTCTTTACCTCCGCGGTGGTCATTTGCTTTTCCCGCCCTGCGATCATCGATACGCGAAGGGAGGGAGGCGAGAATGCTTCTGGCAGACATGCACATTCACACCACGTGGTCCGACGGCCGCCTTTCCATTGCCGAGGTGGTCGATCTATTCGGTCGAAGCGGCCATGACGTAATTGCCATCACCGATCACGTAGTCAACAGCGACAACGCCATCGGAAGGATCACCCATCGGTTCGGTCTGACGCTGACAAAGGAAAACTTCGACTCGTATCGCGCTGAGATCGACTCCCAGGCGGAGCGGGCGTGGAACGAGTACCGGATGATCGTCATCGCCGGCGCTGAACTGACACAGAACAGGTTTCGGCGCAGCAGCTCGGCGCACGTACTTGCGCTGGACATAGACGATTACGTTTCGGCCGAGGGATCTGTGGAGGAGATGCTGGTACGGGCGAACGATGCCGGCGCCGTTGTCGTGGCCTGCCATCCTCACGCTCAGTCTGACTGGTTTGCCAACACGTTCTATCTCTGGAATCGCCGCAGCGAAGTTGCGAAAGCCATTCATCTGTGGGAACTGGCGTGCCGCTGGGACCTCTTTCCGCCCGTGGCCCGGCATCGGATGCCGTACATCGGCAACAGCGATTTTCACGACCGGCCGCATCTCTATGCCTGGAAAACACTGCTGCCCTGCGAGCGAAACGTGGCGGACGTGGTCCGCACCCTGAAGCGCGGCAAGGGGCTGGCGGTAACGCGCCTCGAACCATCAGCGGAGCTGGAAATCGTCCCGGGCTTCGCAATCGCCGCCGTAACAGCATGAGGTGATCCATGGTTGTCCTCTACGCGATGGCAATGATTCTTTCCGGTATCGCCGCGGTCATCACTACTCTGCAGACCGCCGTGACCCTGTTGTTCCGGAGGCGAGGCCGTTTTTTTGGACCGGGCCCACGAGTGCGCTCCGGCTCGTCGGGCCCTTTCCGGCCGGGCGCTTTCTTCCAGCATCGCCCCATGGTTTCGATTCTGAAACCCGTCTGCGGAGTCGATGACGATCTGGAGGCGAACATCGAGTCATTCGCATTGTTGCGAGGGGTTGCCTACGAAGTGATCGTCTCCATTGCCGACCAGAACGACGCCGCTCTGCCCCTTGTCGAGCGGGTCATTCGCCGGCATCCGGCAGTCTCCTGGAAACTCGTCGTCGGAGGGGACGGCGGCCTGGAAAGAGGGAATCGGAAAGTGGCTCGACTGATCGCTGCCATGCCCCACGCCATCGGTAGCATTCTCTTCATTTCCGACTCGAACGTCCGAGTGCGGCCGTACGACATCGCGCGCACCGTCAGGGCCCTGGATGATCCCCGCACCGGATGTGTGTCGAACCTCTTCACCGCGAGCGGCGCCGAGTCTGTTGGCGCGTCGATCGAGTCGTTGCACCTGCTCAGTTTCGTCGTTCCGGGCTCGGTGAGCGCGGCCGCCGTGAATGTGCCCTGCGTCGTCGGAAAATCGATGGCCATCCGCCGCGACATACTCCTGGCCATCGGCGGTTTCGGCGCGTTCGCCCGCGTGCTGGCTGAGGACCAGGCCATCGGACTGGCAGTACGGGATGCGGGTTATAACGTCGTGCTGTCGCCGGTAGTGGTTCGAAACGTAGTCATGAGGCGAACCCTGCGCCGTGCCCTCGGCCGGCAGATTCGCTGGAACAAGATCCGATACGCCTACTCCAGACCGACGTATTGCGCGGAGATGCTGCTGTTCCCGCTGCCGTTTGCGATCCTGGCCGCTGTCGGCCATCCGACGGCGTTTGCGCTGCCGGCCGCGGTGGTCCTGCTCCGTATGATGCAGGTCGCGCTACTCGCTGACGCGACCCGCGCCGAGCTGAGGTTCCGCGAGCTCCTCTATGTCCCCCTCTTCGATCTGCTTCACTTTGCGGCGCAGTTCGTTCCGTACGTCGACAATCGAGTCACCTGGCGTGGCTACTCGACCCGGATCGGGCCGGGGACGACTCTCATCGATCTCGCCATCGAAGAGTCTGCCGCAGCTTGAGAAAATTTCCGCGGATTGCACGCGGAATTTACATGCCTCAACCCTTCACGCACATATCCTATCTGACAGCATCGAGCGTCGGAATGCCATTTGCGGCATCCAGCGAGAGCGTGGCGCTCCGATCGTCCGAAGTCTTCTTCCTCCCGCCGGCACATCCCGGCGCAGAGCGATACGAAAGATGAAATAGAAGGAGCAGAGAGAATGGACACGGCTTTGCCAAAGAGACTGGCCTCGTACATTCGTGAAACAGGAAAGCGCGCGCTCGACAGTCTCACCGAAAGCCTTCCTCCGCCGGAGCAGGAAGCCGTGCCTGACGCGTTGCAGGCGCTCATAGGACGGTGGCGATTGATGAGCTCGGAGGAAAAGGAGGACTTTGTCAATCGCGTTGCAGCATCGGTTGGTGAGGTGATGATCGAAGCGGCGCTTCTCCCTGTCGGCCTCAAAGCGGGGGGGAAGGCCCTGAGGTCGGCGCGGAAGGCACTCAAGCGCTCCGGTAAAGTGAAGAAGAACCTGAAGGCCGCTGAGGGGAAGAAGAAGGACGCGGCGAAGAACAAAGATGCACTGAAGAGGAAGGACGCGGCGAAGAAGAAAGACGCACCGAAGAAGAAAGACGCACCGAAGAAGAAGAAAGACGCACCGAAGAAGAAAGACGTGGCGGAAAAAGTCCAAGGAAGGAAAAAGGTCCCGGGAAGGAAAAAGGACAGGACAGCGTGACGGCCAACGAACTGGTACGAGTCTGGCGGGCCTTCCGCGCGCAAGAGCTGCCTCCGCTGACGGATTCGGCGACCGACGACTCTCACCGGCATGCTCATACGATCAGGAATCGAAGTTTCCGCTCGAAAAGGCGGGAGAAGTAGCGCGCCTGTTTCGTGGCAGCTTCGATCTCGATTGAGGCACTGGCGCGCGCGCTGACGAGAAATCTGACCTCACCGTTGTAGCGTACGGCGACGTCGCGAACGGCTTGCCGATGGCTTCGGTCCAGCGCTTCGGCGATCCGCAGAATGGCGGCGAGTTTCTCGACATCCCCCCTCTCCGCAGCGGCTAGCTCCGCGAGATTCTGATGATCGTCGTCAGGCTCGGACTTCCGGTGATACCGGGCCACGTTGGCTACGACCATGATCTGGCTCTCAGTGAACCCGTGCAGCGCCGCATGCCGGATGAGGTAATAGGTGTGCTTATGGTAGCCGCGATCGCTTACGTTCATTCCCACCTCGTGCAGGAGCGCCGCGTGCTCGAGAAGCTCGCGCCTGTCGGGTGGGAGGGCGTGCAGGCGGGTAGTCTGGTCGAAGATGATCGTGGCCAGTCGCGCCACGTGACGTGAATGCCTCTGGTCGCAATCGCTGCGGTCCGCAAGGATGGCGACCGAAGATCGTCGCAGGGACTGCGCGCGACCCGAGGACCGCCGGACCGCAGCCTGCGACTCGATGATGCCCTCGCGGATGGCGACAGGACAGGCTAGGAGGGTCTGGATTTGCAGAGTGTCCATGATGGTGGCCAGCACCGCGGCGCCGGCGACGATCGTGGTGGCCCGTCTCTCTTCGATGCCCAATCGGTCGACCCGATCGCGTGCGCTGGTGCCGGCCAGCTCTTCGAGCAGGCCGGCGAGCATTTCGCGCTCCACGGTGCGCGCCACAGATGGCGTGGCGTCCGACAGGCCGGTACGGTTTGCCAGCGCCTGAATCGTTCCCGAGGTGCCGATACATTGGCTCACACCGATTTTGCGAACCCGCTTTCGCACTCTGCGAAGGTGATCTTCGGCAAATCGGCGGCAGGCTCCGATATCCGCCGGACTGGCCACGTCCTGCAGACGAAAGCGCTGCGCCAGGCGCAACGATCCGAGCGGCTCGCTCGCGGTGAAGTAAATCTCCGCTGTTGTACCAATGATGAACTCGACGCTTCCGCCTCCGATGTCGACGCAGAGCGCATTTCCGCCGTCGAGATCGATGGCCGAGCGCACAGCGCGAAAGATGTAGTCCGCTTCCTCTTCGCCGGAGATCACCCGCACTTTGATACCAGCGGCATCCTTCACCCGGCGGAGAAACTCACGCCGGTTGGGAGCTTCCCGCACGGCGCTGGTGGCGACGGCAATGATCTCCTCGACCAGCCAGCCCCGAGCCACCTCGACCATGTGCGCGATTGCATTGACGGCACGCTCCATGGCTTCCTCCGCAAGCGGAGCGCCGTC
>JADGNX010000189.1 GCA_017883265.1 Thermoanaerobaculia bacterium | reverse complement strand
CTCGGGGTCGATTTGTCCGATCTCGAGTTGATGCTTGCGAGCATGCCGCACGGCGCGCTTCAGTATCGAACGCCTCGGAAAGTTGCCTTGGATCTCTTGATGTCCCCGGCGAGCTTCGGCTCCGTCTAAGCGTCGCGGCATCGGCTTCGAGAGCTGGGCCGCTTACCGGTATGCCTCCGGAACGAACGTCTGGTACGTCAGCGGCGGACGTTCGTAACCTGACTTCTTTCTTCGCGGAGGCAAATCGATCGGCGGCGGCGTCAGATCCTCGTGTGGAATGAGGCTGAGCAGATGCTTGATCAAGTTCAGGCGCGCGGCCTTCTTGTTATCGGCATTCACGACGTACCAGGGAGACTGTTTGGTGTCCGTGTGTGCGAACATCTCGTCCTTTGCTCTCGAGAAGTCCTCCCATCGTTCACGCGACTCGACATCCATTGGACTGAGCTTCCACCGCTTCTTCGGAGTCTTGAGCCGGCTCTGAAACCGGCGCTCCTGCTCGTCGTCGTGGACGGAAAACCAATACTTGAT
The DNA here is from genome assembly GCA_017883265.1 of Thermoanaerobaculia bacterium. GTDB lineage: Bacteria > Acidobacteriota > Thermoanaerobaculia > Gp7-AA8 > Gp7-AA8 > JADGNX01. The sequence continues at coordinate 6,328 of JADGNX010000189.1, read as the reverse complement.
CAACATGAGCCCGGAACGCATCAGCATCCGTTCGAACTCAGGCACCGAACGGAGAAACTCGGAGTGCTCCTCGTCCGAACAGAAGCCCATCACGCGCTCGACTCCGGCGCGGTTGTACCAGCTACGGTCGAAGAGGACCATCTCTCCCGCCGACGGCAGATGCGCCACGTATCGCTGGAAGTACCACTGCGTCTTCTCGCGCTCCGTCGGGGTGCTGAGCGCCACGACTCGGCAGATGCGCGGGTTCATCGCCTCCGCGATCCGCTTGATTGCGCCTCCCTTTCCGGCGGCATCCCGTCCCTCGAACAGCACGACCACCTTCAGTCCCCGGGCTTTGATCCACTCCTGGAGTTTGACCAGCTCGACATGCAGACGCCCAAGCTCCTTCTCGTATTGCTTCGCCGTGAGCTTGTTGTTCTGTTTCTTTCCCTTGCCTCCGGGCTTCTCCTGCTGGCCTTCTTCTTCGGCCGTGGGGGCTTCCTGCACGGGCTTCTCCTTTGCAGGAGCATCTTCGAGCGCAACCGCGCGGCGACGGGGCATGACGGACCTCACTCTCTGTTTGATTCACAGTAGAGCCCAGGGGTTGCTCTGAATCCGTGTCGATGCGCACCAGGCGGCGTGACGTCGTTTCTCGATGGATGGCCGTCCGCCCGGCCGTTCGTCCGGGCTCTCGGATCGCTTCGCGGTGCCGACATCCACGTCACCCGGCTCGGTGATCGTCGTCCCACCCAGCAGTGAGGCCTGCCATTTGCATTTGCGAACGCAGCCCACAGACTCATGCAACTGCCCTTGGAGGGACGTTATGAGCAACGCAACGCTTTTGTTGGAAGGAAAAGAGTATGCCCTGCCCGTCATCGCCGGGGTGGAGAAGGAAATCGCGATCGACATCAGCTCGCTCCGCGCCAAAAGCGGCGCCGTGACGTACGACCCCGGATACGGCAACACCGGCTCATGCAGCAGCGCAATCACCTTCATCGACGGCGAGCGGGGAATTCTGCGGTATCGCGGGTATCCAATCGAGCAGATCGCCGAGAAGGCCAGCTTCGTCGAAGTGGCCTACCTGCTGGTCTATGGTGAGCTTCCGACGAAGGTCGAACTGGCGACCTTCAGCTTGAACCTGACGCGGCATACGCTGCTCCAGGAAGACATGAAGAAGTTCTTCGAGGGCTTCCCGAACTCGGCGCATCCCATGGGAATCCTTTCCGCGATGGCCGCTTCGCTGTCGACGTATTACCCCGACACTGAAAAGAGGGAGCCGAACATCATCCGGCTCCTGGCGAAACTGCCGACCATCGCCGCGTTCTCGTACAAGAAGTCGATCGGTCAGCCGTTCATCTACCCGCGCAACGACCTGACGTACACACAGAACTTCCTGCAGATGATGTTCGCCGTGCCCTGCGAGCCTTACGTCGTCAATGAAACGGTCGACCGCGTGCTCAACCTCCTGCTGATCCTGCACGCCGACCACGAACAGAACTGCAGCACCTCGACCGTGCGGATGGTGGGAAGCAGCGGCGCGAATCTCTTCTCGGCCATCTCCGCCGGCATCTCGGCGCTGTGGGGACCGCTGCACGGCGGCGCGAATCAGGAAGTGCTCGAGATGCTGCAGAACATCCGCAGCGAGGGAGGAGATGTCCGCAAGTTCGTTCAGATGGCGAAGGATAAGAGCTCGAAGTTCAAGCTCATGGGATTCGGTCACAGGGTCTACAAGAACTTCGATCCTCGCGCCTCCATCCTCAAGAAGGCGGCAGACGACGTGCTGGCGTCGCTTCATGTCTCCGATCCGCTCCTGTCGATCGCCAGGGAGCTCGAGGACATCGCTCTCCACGATTCCTACTTCATGGAGCGAAAGCTCTACCCCAACGTCGACTTCTACAGCGGGATCATCTACCGGGCCATCGGCATTCCGACGGAGATGTTCACGGTGATGTTTGCGCTCGGGCGCGCTCCCGGATGGATCGCCCAGTGGAAGGAGATGGTTGACGATCCCACGACGCGCATCAACCGGCCGCGCCAGATTTACACGGGCGCCAGGGAGCGTGCGTTTGTACCGATCGGAGAGCGGGAACGGACTCTGGTCACCGCATGAGCCGGTAAGCAGCGGCATCCCTACGAGCCTGGTGTCAGTTGACAGCGCCAACTTTCCGCATCGAATGCGGCGAGCAACTCGGCAGGGGTCGGCTGCGGCTTCCAGTACTGCGCCGCGCCAGCGGCGCAGTACTGGGCACAAGCTCATCTCAGCGATGAACGATGCAGCCACATCCTCGGGCATGTCGTCACGGATCACAACGTCGATCCCGAGCGAGCGATCTTGCTGCGAAGGATCTCCAGACGGCTCTTCCTTTTCATGCAACCTCATCCGCCCAAGGGTCCCTCGGATCATGTGGCGCGCAAGGTTTCTACGCGGCGTAGTGAAGCGCGTGGCAGCGACGATCCTTTGAGTCTGTAGCACACGAACGAAGGCGAAGCTCGCGATGGTTGAGCCCCGAGCCGCGCTGGGACAGAATGCCGGCGGAGGTCGCCCTCATGCGTCGTTGCCTTGCATCATTCCTTCTGGTCATTCTTGCCGGCGCTCTCGCCGCGACGCGACCGGCGGTCGCGGCGCCTCAGGGCGGAGCGCCGGCCACCGAGAGTGTCTTGTTGCGGCCGCAGCGGGTGTTCGACGCCGTCAGCGCGGCGACGCACGAGGGATGGGTGGTCCTCGTCACCGGCGAGAAGATCGCCGCCGCCGGGCCGGCCGCGACGGTCGATGTGCCGGCGGGGACGAAGGTCCTCGACCTGCCCGGTATGACTCTTCTGCCGGGCCTGAGCGACGCCCACTCCCACATCTTCCTGCACCCTTACAACGAGACGCTGTGGAACGACCAGGTGCTCAAGGAACCGCTGGCCTACCGCACCATCGCCGCGGTACTCCATAGCAAGGCGACGCTCATGGCCGGGTTCACCGCGCTGCGCGACCTCGGCACGGAGGGCGCTGGTTACGGTGACCTTTCCGTCAAACGGGCCATCGACGAGGGACGCATCCCTGGTCCGCGCCTCTTCGTAGCAACGCGCGCCATCGTGGCTACCGGCAGCTACGGTCCGGGCCCTCTCGGATTCGCTCCGGAATTCGATCCACCCAAAGGCGCACAAGAGGCGAGCGGCACTGCGGAGATCCTTCGGGCGGTTCGCGAGCAGGTCGGGCACGGCGCGGATTGGGTCAAGGTGTATGCCGACTATAGGCGCGGCCCCGGTGGCTCGGCTGCCCCGACGTTCTCGATCGATGAGTTGAAGACGCTCGTCGAGGAGGCGCACAGCGCCGGCCGGAAGGTCTCCGCACACGCAGCCACCGCAGAAGGGATGCGGCGTGCCGTGCTCGCTGGGGTCGACACGATCGAGCACGGATACGGCGGAACCGATGAGGTCTTCAAGCTGATGGCGCAGCGGGGCGTGGCGTTCTTCCCGACGCTCACAGCCGAGGAGGCCTACTCCGAGTATTTTCGAGGGTACAAGCGGGGGAGCCGGCCGTTCACGGCCGACATGGAGACCGCCCTGCACGCCTTTAAGCTGGCGATGGCGGACGGCGTCACGATCGGTTGCGGCAGCGACGTTGGCGTGTTCGCACACGGCGAGAACTACCGCGAGCTCGAGTGGATGGTGAAAGGCGGCATGACGCCGGGTCAGGCGCTGCTCGCCGCGACGGCGGTGAACGCGAAGGTGCTCGGCCAGGAGGATCGTTTCGGCCGCGTCGTACCGGGCCTGCTGGCTGATCTGATCGCGGTGGCAGGCGACCCCACGCGCGACATCAGCGCCATCGAGCAGGTCCCGTTCGTCATGAAGGGTGGTCGGATCGTCGTTCAGCCCGGCGGTCCGCGGCCGTGAGTGCAACGCTCCGATGACAACTACCCTCTCCCGCTACATCGCCGTCGGCGACAGCATCTCGATCGACTCCTATCCTGCGGAGGATGTCGCGCGGCGCCATGCCGGAAAGGCAAGCACCGAACGGCTCGGCGCCGCGTCGCTCTTCTTCCGCAATGACGACCGCCTCTGGCCGGAGTTCTCCGGCCGGGATCTCCACTGCCTCTATCCGGGGCTCGCGTTCCGCCAGCCCGAAGGCGGGGGGTTCACCAGCAGTCATGAGAGTGACGACATGACTGCCGACGGGGCGACGACGCGCAGTCTGCTGGACCAGGTCGGGCGCGTCGCGCCGAGCCAGGAGACCACGCTCATCACCCTCACTGCGGGCGGCAACGATCTGCTCGGAGAGATCGGCTTCCGCGGCTCGCCCGATCCCTCTGCTGCGGGCAATCCGGTCCATCCGATTCTCGACCGGCTGCAGCAGGCGGTTGCGCGGCTGCTGGAGCGGCGACCGAACTGCACCATTCTCGTCTCCACCGTCTATGACCCGTCCGACGGAACCAATCGTCTACCCGGCTACACGGAGTCTCTGGAGACCGAGGCGAAGTGGCTGCAGCAGTTCAACGACGCGATTCGCCGCCTCGCGAAGAGCGATCGCCGGCTCCGCCTCGCCGACATCCACGCCCACTTCCTCGGTCATGGTCTCAAGGCACCCGAGCGCGATCGATGGTATCTCGCTGAAATGATCATCGAGCCGAACGCGCGCGGCGCCAGCGAGGTGCGCCGCGTCTGGCTTCACGGCATCGGCATCAAGACCGGTACCGAGTCGCGGAGCGGCCAGAGAAAGTAGTCCTCGGATCGCGCGAGTCCGGAAGGGCGAAAGAACGAGCGCGCTCCGAAATTCCGGCATGAAATCTTCACAAGCCTCTGCTACGCTCCGCGAATGCGCATACCTCGCCTGGTCGCCCCCGCGTTCGTGGTCGCCTCCACTCTCGTACTTGCCACCGCCTGCGCCTCCGCCCCAGCCAAACCGGCCGACTCCTCGGGCGCCGGCCTCGCCGCGCAGAACGCCCTCTTCGAAGAGTATTGGCAGACGAACCTCAAGCTGGCCCCCACGCTGGCCACGGCAGTCGGCGACTATCGCTACAACGACAAGCTGAACGACAACTCGCTCGCCGCCGTCGCTCGCCGGCACGCGATCGATGCCGCCTTTCTGGCGCGCATCAAGGCCATCTCGCCCGAAACCTTCAGCGAAGAAGAGAGGACCTCCCATGACCTCTTCCTCCGAAACCTGCAGGAGAGGATGGATGACTACGACCTGAAGGATTACGAGATGCCCGTCAATGCCCAGGGCGGCGTCCACACCGGGCTTGCCGACCTGCCTCTCTCGGTCCCGCTCGACTCGGTCAAGCATTACGAGGACTACATCGCGCGCCTCCACCAGATCCCGAAGGCCCTGGCGCAAACCGAAGACGTCCTGCGCGCGGGGGTCAGGGATCATCTGGTCATCGTCAAGTTCCTGGCCGAGAAGATTCCCACGCAGTGCTCCGGCATCATCGCTGCGGACCCCTTCCTGATCCCCATCAAGAAGATGCCGCCGAGTTTTTCGGACGACGACAAGAAGCGCCTGACCGATGCCATCACGATGACCGTCAATGACGAAGTGCTTCCGGCCTACAAGCAGTTTTCGTCCTTCATCACCACCGACTACATCCCCTGGGGCCGCACCACGCTCTCCATCGAAAGCCTGCCCGACGGCAAGCGCCGCTACCAGGCCGCCATCCGCCGGCTGACCACGACCAGCCTCTCTCCGGCCGAGATTCATCGCATCGGGCTCAGCGAGTACGACCGCATCGTCGGCGAGATGACCGCCCTGGCCGCGGCCAATGGCTACAACGATCTCGCCAGCTTTCGCGATCACATCGAGTCAGACCCCAGGTACAAGCCCTCCTCCGCTCAGTCCATCGTCGACGACTTCGATCGCTACATCAAGCAGATGCGCCCCAGGCTTCCTCAACTTTTCACCCTCATCCCCTCGGCCCCCGTCACCGTAGAACCGATCCCCGACTTCCAGAAGGCTGCCGCCACGCACTACCAGACCGGCACGCCCGACGGCAAGCGCCCCGGCCGCGTGTCCGTCGCCGTCTCCGACTACAAGAGCCGCACGCTGATCAACGACGAGGCCGTGGCCTACCACGAGGGCATTCCGGGCCACCACATGCAGCTCTCCGTTCAGCAGACCCTCCAGGGGCTGCCTGAGTTCCGCAAGCACGGCGGCAACTCCGCATACACCGAGGGGTGGGCGCTCTATGCCGAGCAGCTCGGGAAGGAGGTCGGCTTCTACCAGGATCCCGGCTCGGACTACGGGCGCCTCCGCTCGGAGCTCTTCCGCGCCGTCCGTCTGGTGGTCGACACCGGCATCCACGACATGGGATGGAGTCGTGACCAGGTGGTGGAGTTCATGCGCAACTCCCACGCCGTCGACGATCGC
>JADGNX010000188.1 GCA_017883265.1 Thermoanaerobaculia bacterium | reverse complement strand
GACATCGTGCCCATTCCCGGAAGCAAGAGCCGCATGCACCTCGAGGAGAACGCCGCCGCGGCAGTCGTGGAGATCACGCCCGCCGAGCTGCAGACCCTCGATGAGATTGCACCAAAAGGCTCCGCGGCCGGAGAACGCTACGCCGACATGAGCAACGTGAACAAATAAAGAGTGAAGGGTGAGGGAAGAGCAAGAACTTTCACTCTTCACTCTTCACTCTTTCTTGTCACCCTTCACCCTTCACTCTTTCTCTTCCACTCCTGGTGGATGGCGTCGGTGAACCGCGATGCTCCGGTATTTAGAAACTCGGTGAGCGCACCGACGCTGATCGGATCGAGGGAATCGATGATCGAGAGACTGGCGGCCGCGGCGACTCTTGCAATCGGCTTGTCGAGTTGCGCGACGGCCGACGCGCTTCGGAGGATTGTCCACGCCTGCTCGGCATCGCGCTTCATCGCCAGCATCCGCGAAGCCGCCAGCATGAGGAACGCTGCTGCTGCCCAGTTGCTCTTCGCTTCCCCCGGAACGGGAATCGAATCGGCCAGTCCGAGCTCGGATGCCAGCGCTGCGATGTGACGCTCGGCGGCCACATGGATCGCGTCGAGATCACCGTGGAAGAGGCTGGCGTATCGCTCGTCGGAGTCGCTAAGACTCAACGCACGCGCGATGGCCTGCTTCGCCGTCGGGTCGAGCTCGGGGGAAACCGCGGCCAGGAATCTCCCGTTGCCCGACGCGACGATCGAGGCCAGATCGCTGAGCGACTCGATCGTCGTCGTAACGGGATGAATCACCGGAACGACAGCTCCCCAGGCCGCGCCGCTCGCTTGCGCCGCCTTGACCAGACGCTCGATTCGCGGAAACTCCAGGGGCCACATCGAGATCGCCAGCACCGTCTCCGGGCCGATCGAGGCCGGAATCTGACCGTTCGCCGAGATGAGTTGCGTGATCCGGCCGCCTTCTCTGCCGCAAAGCTCCATCAGCGCCTGGCCGCGACGGAAGACGACCTCGGCAAACTCACTCGCTTCGATCAGCAGTGGACTCGTCAGCGGATGACGCTCTTTCCACCGCGACAGCTCGCCCGCCGGATCCTCGCAGACGGTGACTTCCAGCTTTTCTGAATAGCTGGCTCGAAGCTCGAGATAGTCGATCGACACCGGACTGCCGCGACGAGCGCCGTAGGGCGCGATGGTGGTCGCGGCCCAGAAAGGAGGCTGGGGCGAAGTCGCTCGTGCGATGCGAAGGGCTGACGCCTTGCGATAAACGATCAACGCGGGCTTCCGGGGACATAGGGCGCAAGAAGCTGGCGGGCGAACTTCGCCATGATGTCGAACTCGAGATTGACGCGGCCTCCGATGCGTGCCTCTCCAAGTCCCGTCCGCGTGAGGGTCTCCGGAATCAGCGCTGCGCCGAAAGAGCCTTGTTCGGGGTCGACGATCGTCAGCGAGACACCGTGGACGGCGATCGACCCTTTCGGGACGACCAGCCCGTTGAATTCTTCAGGATAGCTCCAGCGGTACAGTGCGAAATCGCCCTCGGGGCTCGTGGCGATCAAAGTGCCGACGCAATCGACGTGACCCTGGACGATGTGACCTCCGAGGCGATCGCCCAGCATCAAGGAGCGCTCGAGGTTGACCGAGTCGCCGACGACGAGGTCGCCGAGCGTTGTCCGCTGCAGAGTCTCGTCGGACAGATCGGCGTAGAACGCATCGTCGTCGAGCGGCAGGGCTGTCAGACAGACCCCATCGACGGCCACGCTCTCTCCGCGCTCCACCGGGGACGCGAACGGTGCGAGAAGCACGATCCTCGCTCCGCCGCTCGCCGGCTGGAACGCCGTGACCGTGCCGCGAATCTTGATGATGCCCGTGAACATGTCAATCTTAGTACGTCAGGCGAGGAGCGTTTGCGCGGTCCGTCCGCGGCCCCAGCGTTGTCCATTGTCCATTGTCAGTTGTCAATTGATGGATAGCCGACGATCATCACGTCGTCTCCAACCATCTCGGCGCGATCAAAGCGAAAGCGGTACGCATCTGTCAACCGGACGATGGCCTGGCCACCAAAAAGCGCAGGCGCGCTTCCACCCCCGATGACCATCGGCGCGATGAAGACGATCATCTTCTGCCACAGCCTGCGCTCGATCAGATCCGAATGCAGCAGAGAACCTCCTTCCACCAGCAGCGAGCGTATTCCGCGGTCGTAGAGTTGCCGAAAGACCCAGTCGAGATCGATGCGGCCGGCCGTCGCCGAGGCCCCGATGACTTCCAGGGCCTCGGACTGGACGTAATTCTGCGGATGGGTCGTGAAGAGGAGAGTCCTCCCTCCATCCGAGAGCAGCCGGGCGGCCGGAGAGAGATCGCCATCGGCATCGACCACGACGCGCGTCCACGGGGTGATCGACCGGTTCAGGCCGAGACGGCGCGTCAACAGCGGATCGTCCGCCTTCACCGTTCCGCCGCCAACCAGGATGGCGTCGACCTCCTCGCGGAGGCCCAGACTCCTCTCCCGCGCCGTCTCACCGGTGATCCAGCGACTATCGCGGTCCACCGTGGCGAGTTTGCCATCGAGCGTCACCGCCGCCTTGAGGATGACGAAAGGACGCCGGTGACGCGCTGTGTAGAGAAAGACCTCGTTCATCGTTTCGGCCTCGCGCGACAGCAATCCCGTTTCGACAGAGATCCCCGCCTCGGCGAGCTTCCGGAAGCCGGCGCCGTCGACCCGAGAGTCTGGATCGCCGACGGCCGCGACGACGCGCGCGACCCCGGCGGCAATGAGCGCGTCGGCGCACGGCCCTGTACGCCCCTCGTGGCTGCAGGGCTCGAGCGTCACATAGACGGTCGCACCGGCCGGAGACTCGCAGCATTTCCGAAGGGCCTCGATCTCGGCGTGCGCCTCGCCGGCCCGGCTGTGAAAGCCTTCGCCGATGATGCGTCCATCAAGAACGATTACGCAGCCGACCATCGGATTCGGACTCGTCCCGTAGCGGCCCTTCCCGGCCAGTTCCAGAGCACGCCGCATGTAGATCTCGTCCACATAAGAGATTGTAGCTTGCGGATTAAGAGTGAAGGGTGAAGGGTGAAGAGTGAAAAAGAAACTCATGTACCTCTTTCACTCTTCACCCTTCACCCTTCACTCTTTCTACAGGCGTGGTGACGAAGCGAACGTTCTTGAAACCGAGTGAGCGAAGAAGACCGGCGAGGCGGCTCTCGGCGTTCGTCGCGGCCATGGGGAGGATTCCGCGTTGCATGGCCACGTTCCGGATCGCACTTTCGGCGTGAGATCGGAGTCGTCCTTCCATATCCGGATCACTCTTGCGAAGAAATCCTGTCTTCCGGTTCAACACGTGCGATTCGCGGTTGTCGATGCGGCTGACCAGAATCTGGGGAGGCGGCAGCCGGATGGTCACGCTGTCACCCTCTCCGCGCCGGATATCGCTCTCACGGAGCGTGCTGAGGTCGACGCCGGCGACGACATCGCCCACTGCGAGGAATGAGATCGTGTCCCCTGAGAGAGAATCGGGGACGAACTGATACGACTGGGAGATCCTGCTGACCGTCATGATGCGCATGCTGGCTGTCTCGAGACGGTTCAACTCCCGAACGCGCAGAAGGACGGCACCGAGATCGACGGTGGTCTCCGTCGGATGTGTCGCCGACTCGACGACTTCCCGCCGGAGGCGAAGCGCACCATAGACAAAGAAGATCGCGGCCAGCGCGATCGCCGCAATGAGGGCAAGCCACCGCCAGATCCTGCTTCCTACAAAATCGTCATGAAGCGATCCATTCAAGCTCTGCTACCCTCGGTCAACTCGGAAAATTCAAGGAAGCTGTTCCAGGGCCATCCGGCTCTCGGCAGAAGCTCTGCTCCTGCCATCCTGGCTCAGATTCCCCTACCGCAACCCCCCAGCGACGTGATTGTTTCCCCGCTGGCCACTACGAACGCCGGGCGACCCGGCTGGCGGTGCTGTAGCACAGACACTGCGCGAATTATCGCTCCGTGGGAGGGCCGGTAAGGGTGAATTGATGCCGCGCGATCAAAGCACCGACACGGGTTCGTCCCTGATGAGGCGAATCGCCCCCTTCGAGGCGATTCGCGCGCAATACAGGGAATCCCTCGAGGCAGCCCTCGCGATGCGTGAGATGGTTCATCGCTTGGAGAAATGGAATGCACGAAGTGCGCTTCCGCTTCCTTAGATTATGAGCCGATGCAGAACGATGGCATCATAGAGCCTGACGGCGGGCAGGCTCGGGCTTATAGACTCTGGAGGGCGCGGTGTACGACGAGATACGAATCTATGAGGGAATCGCAGAGCGCACCGGCGTGTCCGTGGACCTCAAGGGATCGCGGCACCGGCCGAACGTCTGCCGCAGCCTCACCGATCTGAATCGGAAACACAAGCTGATCGGCGACGGCAATTTCTATCTGAATGCCGGGCAGTGGCCCGAGGGGGAATCGTCGGTTCTCCTCGACAAATCGAAGCCGATCTTCCCGCGTTCGTAGCGGCGTCCCTTTGACGGCTCACCGCCCCGCAGGCCGCGCTCACTCCGTCCCTCGAATCGCTTGCGTCTCCGAAGTCACGCTATTCGCCGTTCTGCAGGATTGCCGGAGTGCCTGGTCCGACGATCGCCGCGAGATCGAGGGCGTCCCAGTTCGTCAGACGGATACAGCCGTGCGAATACGTGGATCCTATCGAGACCGGCTCCGGCGTCCCGTGAATGCCGTAGTGCGCCTTCGACAGATCGATCCAGACGACACCGACAGGGTTATTGGGGCCAGCGGCGATAACGGCTTTCTGATCACCCGACGCCGCGTCCCAGAAGAGTCCGGGGTTGTAATGGAAGACGGGGTTCCGGACCACCCCCAGTATGGTCCACTTGCCGACCGGCAAAGGATCGTGCCGGCTTCCGACCGTCGCCGGATACATGGCGATGACTTTGTCGGCCGTATCGAAGGCCGTGACCGTCTTTGCCGCTCCGTCCACCACGATTCTGCTGGCCTTGACCGCCGCCGGAGCGGCATGGACGTTCGGCACGATGAGCGTCTCACCGGCGCGATTGAAGGTCCTGCCGGGGTTGAGCAGGCGGAGAAGGGCTGGAGAGGTATGAAACCTCTCGCCGAGTAACTCCAGGGAGGTCTGATAGCCGAGGGTCTTCAGCTTCGCCTTCCAGCGCATGAGGTGCGGAATGCTGACGAAGGGGCCTGCCACGTCGGAGGCCGTGAGGACATAGGGCACGAGGATGATTCCGGACGCGTCGTCCTGGTCGAGCACTTTCCAGGTCGCGGGATCGACGATCGCGGTCGGCGACGCGCCGTGAACCTGCTGGAATGCTGTAATCGCCCGTCCCAGGCTCGTGGTGTAGACGTCGCTGATCTCCCCCGGAGAGAAATGGACGCGATCGAGAAGGATGGCCGCTCGGACGACCGCCGCGCCCCGCGAGCCTGACCGGATCACGGCCGAAGTCTTGTCGTTCACCGCCGAAGCATCGAACGGAGCTCGATGAAGGATTCTGGCCTCGGTGGAGATTGCAAAGAGCGAGAGAAGGGCTACGGAGGAGAGGATGCGCGAAATTGACATTACAGAGAGGGGTGAGCAGGGATAGTGCCATCCGCCATCCGCAATCGGCGCCGACCGCCTCTCCGTCGATTGGCGCGCCTCGTGCGGAGTGCTTCGGGAACGATCCACCAATGACGGGTTACCGGGAAAACCTCAATGGACCATGACAACCTGCCGCCACTCAGCCTCAGCGTGCTCGATCAGTCGCCGATCTCCGAAGGTTCGACCGGGGCCGCCGCTCTGAGGAACTCGGTCGATCTCGCTCAGTTCACCGAGACTCTCGGCTACCGCCGCTACTGGGTCGCCGAACATCACGGCACGCCGATGCTGGCCTGCGCCAGTCCGGAGGTCCTCATCGGCGCGATCGCAGCGGCGACATCCCGCATCCGGGTCGGAAGCGGCGGCGTGATGCTGCCGCACTACAGCCCGTTGAAGGTGGCCGAGACCTTCAGCATGCTCGCCGGACTCTATCCCGGCCGGGTCGACCTCGGCCTGGGGCGCGCCGCGGGGACGGACCCGACCACGACCTTCGCCCTGCAGCGAGACCGCCGCCAGGTCTCGCCGGATGACTTCCCTCAACAACTGGCCGAGCTGCTCGCGTATCTGACCGATCAGTTGCCACCGGATCACCCCTTCGCCCGCCTTTCGCTTCTTCCCGGCCGGCCGGAGCTCCCCGTGGCCTGGCTTCTCGGCTCCTCTCCCCAAAGCGGAATCTGGGCCGCCGAAACCGGCCTCCCGTATGCGTTCGCGGACTTCATCAATCCACTCGGAGGGGCGATCGCCGCCGACTACCGGAAGCATTTCGTAGAGTCCGGCTACTCGCCACATCCACGTGTGATCGTTGCCTCGAGCGTGATCTGCGCGGAGACGGACGAGGAAGCGCGGCGGCTGGCTGCCAGCTCACGCATGGTGTTCACCCAACTGAGGCAAGGGAAACTGCTCCCGGTGCCGCCGGTGGAGAAGGCGCTGCAGTTCTTCGCTGAGCTGGGGGTCGCGCCGGACGCGATGCCGCCGGGACGCCGAGTCATCGTCGGCGCGCCCGACCGGGTGCGGCGAGACATCGAGGCGCTAGCCGCCGAATACCAGGCCGACGAGGTGATGATCGTGACCATCACCTACGATCAAGCGGCCCGACGGCGATCGTACGAACTGGTGGCGCAGGCGCTGGGAATAGAGCAGGCCACTGGATGGCAGGAGCCGGCCGCGACGATCGGCACTTAATTAACCTCAATGAGACAAGAGCTGCAACATCTCGAGCAGGCAAACTGGCTTCTAAACCGCCACGTCCGCGACGCGTGCCAACCACCACGACGCTGAAAGCGTCGCAGACGGT
>JADGNX010000187.1 GCA_017883265.1 Thermoanaerobaculia bacterium | reverse complement strand
CGTCTCCGCAAGAGCTCGAAGATCGACGTCAACAATTCCCTCATTCAGCCGAAGAGCACGCAACCGGCGGTGTAACACAGACTCTCAGTCCATCGGTGACCAGCAGGTTCTGCTGGTCACCGATCCTGATCCTGATCGCCGGTGCTCTCAGGCCAGCTTCAACGTTGCTTTGCACCCGCCTCCGCGTACACTCCAACGAGTCATACCAATCATGCTTCCTCCCTGGAACGAGCCTGCGATCCGAATCCTGATGATGCCGCGCGACACCAACGCGCACGGCACGATTTTCGGCGGGGTCATCCTGTCGCATATCGACCAGGCCGGAGCGATCGAAGCGCGGCGGCAGGGCTGTGGGTTGATCGTGACGGTGTCGATGGACAAGGTCGTCTTTCACGAGCCGGTCTTCGTCGGCGATCTGGTCAGCTTCTGGACCGAAACGCTGCGGATCGGGCGGACCTCGATCACCACGAAGGTCCGGGTCGAGGCCATCCGTGGCAACGATCCGTCGGCCAGGTTTCTCGTCACCGAGGCGCAGGTGGTCTACGTGAATGTGGGAGAAGACCGGAAGCCAAAGGCGATCACGCCGTTGCCCAACGGCTTCGGGTAGCACAGACACTTCTTGTCTGTGCGACGCGGAGTAGGTGTGCGGCCTGTAGCACAGACACTTCTGTCTGTGTTACGCGGAGTAGGTGTGCGGCACGTGGCACACAGACAAAGAGTGTCTGTGTACGAGGCGATCACTTTGCAGCCCCGCCTTCGCCCTCGCCGCGCATCGCTTCGCGCGCTCGCCGAAGCCTCTCGAGGCGTTCGTGGATCTCCATCTCCCGACCGGAAGCCTTCGGTTCATAGAAGCGGCGGCCGCTGAGAGATTCAGGCAGGCACTCCATCGAGGTCGTCTGCTCCTCGAAGTCGTGTGCGTATTCGTAGTCTGCGCCGTAGCCCAGATCCTTCATCAGACCGGTCGGGGCGTTGCGGATATGGAGAGGCACCGGTGGGTTATCACCTTCACGCACCTCGCGCCGCGCCGCTTCATATCCGTAGTAGATGGCATTCGACTTGGGAGCTTGAGCTAGATAGATGGCCAGCTGGGCCAGTGCCACCCCTCCCTCTGGCATCCCGATGAAATGGACGGCATCCTTGACGGCGATCGCCAGTTGCAGCGCTTCCGGGTCGGCCAGCCCGATGTCCTCGGATGCCGCGCGCACCAGCCGCCGCGCGATGTAGAGCGGGTCCTCTCCTCCCTCAATCATCCGCGCCAGCCAGTACATCGATGCGTCCGGATCGCCGTTCCGAATCGACTTGTGAAGAGCGGAGATGATGTTGTAATGCTGATCGCCGCTCTTGTCGTAGAGGAGCGATCGGCGCTGCAGGATCAACTTTGCGCCATCGAGGTCCACTTCGGCTCCTGCCGGCGCGGTTTCGACGATCAACTGCAGGCTGTTCAGCGCCTGTCGGGCGTCACCGCCTGAGGTGGCCGCCAGGAAGTCGAGCGCATGGGTTGTGATTCCGAGAGCGAACTTCTTCACGTGCGGGTTGCTCACGGCGCGGTCCAGAATCGTCCGCACCTGATCCCGGTCGAGTGGCGGGATGACGACCACCTTGCAGCGTGACAGAAGCGCCGAGTTCACCTCGAAGGACGGGTTCTCGGTCGTAGCGCCGATCAGGATGATGTCCCCCGCTTCGACATAGGGCAGAAAGGCATCCTGCTGAGCGCGGTTGAAGCGGTGGATCTCATCGATGAAGACGATAGTCCGCGAGCCGCGCAACTGACGTCCCTTGCGCGCCTCCTCCATCAGACCCTTGATCTCCTTGATTCCGGTGTTGGTGGCGGAGAAGGGCACGAAACGCGATTGAGTCGTGTTGGCGATGATGCGGGCCAGAGTGGTCTTTCCCGATCCCGGCGGACCCCAGAAGATCATTGAGGGGATGCGGTCGTTCTCGATGGCATTGCGGAGAAACCGGCCCGGAGCGAGCAGTTCCTCCAGCCCCACGACTTCGGAGATCTCGCGCGGCCGGAGGCGTTCCGCCAGGGGAGACTCCTCGTCGCCGTGCAGGCGAGGCGACGGCTCCGTCTCGAAGAGATTTCGATTGTCGTTCATTTTCGAGGGAGGATCAGCGCAATCACAGTGGACAGTTCGCGGGTCAGAAGATCTCGCAATATGGTCCTTCCTTTTAGCAGCCGATCAACCAGAAGTCGCTGATCGCGAATCAAGAATCGATCCCGCTTGCGCTGGTGCCGCCTAATCATCGGGGAATGGCAAAGCGTTGACTGTCAATATGGAGCAACGAAGGATGCTCGCAACTGTTTCAATCAGTTGCAGAGAAGTGACAGGTCGAGGTTACCGCCGGAGATGACGATTGCCACGCGCGAGGGGGGACGAACGCGCCCCGCCGCGAGTGCGGCCAGGCCGAGAGCGCCGGTGGCCTCAATCAGAAGCTTGGTGCGATAGATGGCGAACTTCATCGTCTCGAGCAGGACCTCGTCGTCGACGCTGACGATGTCGTCGACGCATTCCCGGATGATGGCAAAGTTCAGCTCGCCGATCGCCGTGGTGCGCGCGCCGTCCGCAATCGTCTTTGGAGGGGCGATCTCCACGATCGAGCCGCTTCGGAACGATTGCTCCGCGTCATTGCCTGCCGCCGGCTCGACTCCGACGACCCGCACCGCCGGAATGAGTGAGGTCGCCGCCAGTGCGGTTCCGGCGATCAAACCGCCACCGCCGACCGGGACGAGAACCATCTCGGCATCCGGCCACTCCTCGGCGATCTCCAGGCCGACCGTGCCTGCGCCGGCGATTACGCGGGCGTCATCAAAGGGGGGGATGATCGACGCTCCGGTCTCTTCGGCGATCTGGCGAGCCTTGTCCCCTCTGGTCGCCGAGGTGACACCGGACTGGACGACGGTGGCGCCGTAGCCTTCCGTTGCCGCGACTTTGGATGCTACCGACCCCTCGGGCATGACGATGGTGGCCCGGATTCCGAGGAGGCGCGCTGCCAGGGCCACCCCCTGGGCATGGTTGCCCGACGAGAAAGCGACCACTCCGCGGCTGCGCTCTTCGCTCGTCAGTTGCAAGAGGGCGTTCATCGCTCCCCGGATCTTGAACGCACCCGCCTTCTGCAGATTCTCGCACTTGAGCCGGACCTCGCATCCGAAGCGCGCAGAAAGGGCGGCGCTCGGCAGGAGCGGCGTTCGATGGACCCAGGGACGGATGCGCTCAGCCGCTGCACGAACGTCGTCGAGGGTCACGGGAAGGGGGGAATTTGTCCTCGGCAAGTCCTTAGTATAAACTCCTGCAAAGTTAGTTTGCGCCGGAGGATACGGCGATTATTTGATTTGGCCGAGACGGCGGAGTATCGTCATTCGACCGCGACACGCAAACGGGGCAGTTTCGGGTTGGAGGTTGGGGATATGTGGCGATGGGTTACCCGCGGCCTGGTATCTGGCAGTCTGGTCTTACTTCTCACTCCCGCGCTGCATGCGCAGGGCTTCATCGGCTCGCTCGATTCGCCGGATCCTAACCAGCCGCAGACAGGTGAAGTCTTCGTCCGCGGCTTCGTACTCGATCCGGCACTGATCCAGCATGTCGATCTCTTCGTCGATGGCACCTTCCTCTCCTCGGCGCTCACCGATCAACCTCGAATCGACGTGGTAGAGGCCTTCCCGAACTATCCGGGTGTCCATTCTGTCAAGCCGGGATTCGTGACCGGCTTCCTGGCCAGCCGGTTCAGTAACGGCCCGCATACCCTCTTCGTCCGGGTGTTTCTGTCGGACGGTGAGGTCATCGACGTCGGCAACCGGACGATCAACATCGACAATTCGGTGAACCAGCCGCCCTTCGGGAGCGTCGATATTCCGGGCAGTGACGCTACGTACGATGCGCAGGGATCGTTCCCGGTCGTCGGCTGGGCGACCGACACCGACGGAATCAAGATCGTCGAGGTCAAGGTGGACGGTCAGACTCTGCAGTCGGCGATTCTCGGCGACGAGAGGCCCGACGTCTCGAACGCCTTCCCCGATCTGCCGCAGGCGCTCTTCAGCGGCTTCATCGCCAACATCGACACGACCCGCCTCACCGACGGCATTCACACGCTGACGGTCGAAGCGACCGATCTTCTCGGACTCCCGAGGGTGATCGGCCGCCGGGTCATTCAGGTATTCAACAGCGGGATCAACCTCAAGCCTTTCGGACGGATCGATTCGCCGCAGCCCAACGCCGTGCTCTTCGGCACCAATTGCGCCACGATTCCACCACCGATCGTGTCCCCGGTGGGGACCCCCACCAACGCCGGCAGCCACCTCTCCCAGATTTCGGGGTGGGCTCTCGATCTCGGCACGCGCACTGATCTCGGCCGAGTCTCCTACGTCGAGTTGCTCATCGACGGGGTTCGCTGGAACTCCACCGACAACTGCTCATTCGACGCAACCTTCAACACCTTCATCAACTGCTACGGTCTGCCTCGCTTCGACGTCGAGCGCTTTTACCCGAATTATCCGGATTCTCCTCGCGCGGGGTACATGTTCACCCTCGATGTCGGTGCGCTCCTGGCCCTTGGCGTTCCTCCCGGCAACCATACTCTCAAGGTCCGGGTCGGCGATCAGGCCGGAACGTTCAGCGAGATTCCCGGCCCGCAGGGCATCCCTGTCTTCTTCACCTGCGCAAACGCGATCACGAATTTTGACTCCTTCGGATTCATCGATCTTCCAACACCGTTCGAATTCACCAAAGGAACGATTCCTTTCCAGGGGTGGGCGCTCGATTCGAACGGCGTGACCGAGGTTGAGCTCTCTGTCGACGGCGATTTCGTCGGCGTCGCGCAGTACGGCACGGTTCGCACCGATGTGCAGCAGGCCTTCCCGACAGTTCCGAACAGCCTCAACTCAGGCTGGAGCTTCTTGTTCGACAGTACACCGCTGAGCAATGCCCGTCACCGCCTCACGGCGAGCGTGCTCGATGCGGGCGGTAACCGTTCCATCATCGGCTCGGTCGACTTCTACGTGGATAACCCGAGACCGTAGTAAGCCACTGACAGGAAACTGAAAAGCCCGGCGATCAGCCGGGCTTTTTTGTTGGAGCTCGTCCGACCTGGACGATCACCTGGAGCGATTCGGACGAACAGGCCCGTCGGGAGACCTTGGCAAGACACCTCCGACGGTGAGAGACAATACGGTCGTGACAAATCTGATCATCTTCGATCTCGACGGAACTTTGCTCGACACGAATGCTGTCGACGACCATTGTTACGCCGCTGCCTGGCGCGACGAGTTTGCGATCGACTGTACGCGTCTCGAATGGTCGTCGTTCGCGAACGTCACCGATTCGGGAATCGCGGAGGAGTTACTCGCTCGGAACGGCTTCGAAATCTCGCGGGAAAACATGCTGCGCGTCGAGAACCGATTCGTGGCATTGCTCGGTCGAGCCGCCCGTCAGAATCATACGAGGTTCCGGCCGATCCGTGGAGCCGAAGTCATCATCGAGCGGCTTGCGTCAGCAGGGTGGCGCGTCGCGATCGCAACAGGCGCCTGGCGCTCTTCCGCCACGATCAAGCTTCGCGCAGCGGGTCTGCACCTTCCCCACCTGCCCCTCGCTTCTTGTGACGGTCGGCCATCGCGTTTGGAGATCGTGCAGCATGCCATCGGCCTGGTGATAAAAAAGGCCGGTGGCCAAGAGCCGGACCATATTGTGCTGGTCGGCGACGCACCGTGGGATGTCCAGACCGCTCGGCAGATGTCGCTGCCATTCATCGGCATCGGGAGCGGTGAGAAACGTGCGCGATTACTTGCATGTGGGGTGGCAGATGTCCTGGCTGACTATGATTTGGAAGCATTTGCCAATGCTCTCGAGGCTGCTGTAGTGCCTTGTGTTGCAGGCCGTAACGAAGAAGTCGCCGGCTGATTTTCGGAGAACGGGATGAGTGACGCGGTGCGAGTGGCGTATCAAGGTGAGCCTGGTGCCTTCAGCCAGACGGCAGCAGGAAGGCTGGTTGGGGACGACGCCAGGATGATTCCTTTTCGCTCGTTCGAAGAGATGTTCGAGTCGGTTGGACGAGGCGAGGCAGACTGCTGTGTCGCACCGATCGAGAACACGCTGGCCGGCTCGATCCATCGAAATTATGACCTGCTCCTGGCCTCCGAGCTCTCCATCGTTGGCGAGATGAATCTGCGGATCGTTCACAATCTGATCGCCACGCCGGGAACGGCGTTCACGGACGTTCGCCGCGTCTACTCCCATCCCGTCGCGCTCGCGCAATGCGGCCGGTTCCTGCGGCAGCATCCGCAGATGGAAGCCGTCCCGGTGCACGACACGGCAGGAGCGGTTCGGCTGATCATGGAGCGGCGAGAGCAGGGCGAAGCGGCGATCGCCTCGGAGCCAGCGGCGAAGCTCTATGGCGGAGCCATCCTCGCCACGGCGATCGAAGACGATCCGCAGAACTACACGCGTTTCTTCCTCCTCGCGCCGCCGCAGTCATCCATCCGGCCGTCTCCTGAGCCGGAGTCGGGCCGCTGGAAGACATCCCTGCTGCTGCAGATCGCGAATAAACCGGGCTCGCTATACCGTGCCCTCGGCGTATTTGCTCTCGCCGAGATCGACCTCTCGAAGATCGAGTCCCGCCCGATCGTTGGGAAGCCGTGGGAGTACGCGTTTTATATCGACATCATCGGCGATGTCGCCGAGGAGTCGGTCGCGAAGGCTCTCGAGCAGGTGCGTGCTGCTGCAGACTCTGCGACGGTGCTCGGATCGTATCCGACCAGCTGGTGAAATGGGCGGGCCCGTCCAGGAGGGCCCGCCCCTGTCGCTATCCGAAGAGTTTCAGGAAGACGACGTTCGCGACGAATCCGCCCTGTTTGTTTCGCCCGACGCTCTTGCCGAGGTCGAGCCGGAGGATCGTTCCATACGGTCCGATGGTCTG
>JADGNX010000036.1 GCA_017883265.1 Thermoanaerobaculia bacterium | reverse complement strand
CAGCTTCAAAGGATATACGATGACGAATTCACGACTGCGCATTATTGTGACCGGCCTGGTCGGCTTGTATCCAGTGGGCGGGGTGGCCTGGGATTAACTGCAATATGCGGTGGGGCTGGCGCGCCTGGGACACGATGTCTTCTACCATGAAGACACCTGGAGCTGGCCGTACCATCCGGTGCAAAAGACCAATACTCCGGAAGGCGACTATTCAGCGAATTACATCCTGAACTTCTTCCGGAGGTATGCACCGGACCTGGTGCAGAGCTGGCATTACCTCCACTTGCATGAAACCAGTTTCGGGATGAGTCGGGAGCGGTTTGACCGCGTGGCCGAAACCGCCGATCTCTTCTTCAATGTCAGCGGCGCATGTATGATCCCCGAAAACCTATCGCCTCGATGCACCAAGGTATTCCTCGACACCGATCCCGGCTACAACCAGATCATGTTGAGCGAGCGATTGGCATGGTCCGAAAACGTGGAGCGATGGTGTCAGAGCGTTCAAGATCATGATCAGCATTTCACTTATGCCGAAAATATCTACGGGTCCGACTGCACCGTCCCGCGCATGGAATTCGCCTGGAAGCCCACGCGCATGCCGGTGGTGTTGGATTTGTGGGAGTCCCTTGCGCGCGAACCGGTATCCCACTCCCTTCCCTGGACGACAATCATGACCTGGAACGCGTTTAAGGGGAAACTCATCTACCAGGGCATCGAATACGCCAGCAAAGGCACCGAATTTGAGAAGCTGATGGAACTTCCAAAACAGCTTCAAGTACCGCTCAAAATTGCCGTAGGCGGAGTGAAGGCGCCGCTCGATCTCCTTGCGGAGAACGGTTGGCAGGTGGTGGACGGGCCTGAGCAGACCCTGACCCCAGCCACTTACCAGGAATTCATTCACCAGTCGCGTGGTGAGATATCTCCCGCCAAACACGTTTACGTAGCCATGCGCACGGGATGGTTCAGTTGCCGCTCCGCCTGCTACCTCGCGTCGGGCCGCCCGGTGGTGGTGCAGGATACGGGGTTTAGCTCCGTCTATCCCGGTGGCGAGGGGTTGCTTCCGTTCAGTACGGCAGAGGAAGCGGTTGCAGGGATCCTTGAAGTTGAACGGAACTATGAGCGACACGCCAGGGCAGCTCGGTCAATCGCCGATGAATATTTCGATTCCAGCAAGGTCCTTGGCAAGATGATTGAAGACATCTGAAACAGGGGAAGTAATTCGATATGACCGATAAGCGTGGCGTCAAAGGCAAAGTCATCGTTTTTGGAATCATCTTCTGGTATCCGCTGGCGGGGGTGACGTATCAGTTCCTGCATTACCTCATCGGGCTTCGGCGCCTGGGTTACGATGTGTATTATGTGGAAGACTCCGGACGGTGGGTCTACCATGCCGAGAGCTATGAATTCACTCCCGACGCCTCGGACAATATTGCAGCCGTAGCCCCCATCCTTAAGGCTCATGGCTTTGAGGGGAAATGGGCCTTTCGCGGCAACTATCCGGCGCAATGCTCGATCGAAGCATGCGCAGAACGGCCGGAGACGTCCGTCGACGCACTTCTCTCGGAATCGACGCGCTGGGTCGAGATCCTCCCGAAGTCGGATCTCAAGGGTGACTCGGAGAACCTGTTCCGCATTGATGACCGGCACACCTTCACGCATGTCCGGCTGCACATCTACCCGGACGGCGGCGTGGCCCGCTTCCGCGTTCACGGCGACGTCGTGCCGGACTGGCATCGTGAGGGTGGTCTCGATCAGCTGCTCGACCTCGCGGCCGTGGAGCATGGCGGCCGGGTCCTGACCTGCAGCGACATGTTTTTTGGCCCGAAGCACAACCTCATCATGCCGGGGCGGGCGGTGAATATGTCCGACGGCTGGGAGACGAAGCGGCGGCGTGGCTCCGGTCACGACTGGGTCATCGTGCAGCTCGGGGCGGAGGCCACCATCCGGCGCATCGAGCTCGACACGGCGCACTTCAAGGGGAACTATCCCGATACCTGCTCGATCGACGTGGCGCTCTCCGCCGGCGGCGACTGGAACGAGATCCTGCCGCGTACGAAGCTCGAAGCAGACACGCGGCACATGTTCATCGACGAGCTGCGCGCGGCCAGCCCCGCCACGCATCTTCGTCTCAATGTTTACCCCGACGGCGGCGTCAGCCGGATGAGGGTCTACGCCGCAGCAAACGAAGCCGGGCGTGGATCCGCGGTGACTGAGCGGCTGAACACGCTGGTCGATGATCGGGCCGAGGCAGAGCTCGAGCGCTGTTGCGCTTCGCCGGCCTGGGCCCGGCAGATGATGGCCTCACGACCGTTTGCCGGGTGGAACGATCTGCTCGGGAAGGCAGATGCAATCTGGTGGTCGCTCGACAAAGCTGACTGGCAGGAGGCCTTCGCTGCGCACCCGCGGATCGGCGAGCGCAAGCCGGAAGCGAGGTGGGCCAATGACGAACAGTCGGCGGCGGCAGGAGCATCATCAGCGGTAGCCAACGCGCTCGCTGAAGCGAATCGCGCATACGAAAAGCGTTTCGGGCATATTTACATCGTCTGCGCCACAGGGCGGAGCGGGGAAGAGATGCTGGCCGTGGCGGAAGAGCGCTTGAGCAATGCACCGGAGGACGAGCTGCGCATCGCGGCAGAAGAGCAGAGAAAGATTACACACCTCCGGTTGTTGAAGCTGGTGTCTTAGACGATCGACGCGGCTTCATCACACCATCGATGCCGGCGCGCCCGGTTCTGAACAAGGAGAGCGCTATGGGCGGGATCACCACACACGTGCTGGATACATCGCTGGGACGGCCGGCGGCCGGCGTCCTCGTTACACTCGAGCGGAGCGAGAAGGGGGGCGCATGGAGCCTGGTCGGCAGCGGACTCACCGATACGGATGGCCGTCTCGGGACTCTCCTGGCCAACGACACCCTTCCGCGGCCCGGCACGTATCGCATGACCTTCGATACCGGAGGCTACTTCGCCCGCAGCGGCACGCCGACGTTTTTCCCCAGCGTCGCGATCACCTTCGAGATCGGCGAAAGGGACGAGCATTACCACGTGCCGCTCCTGGTCAGCCCCTATGGATATTCGACTTATAGGGGATCGTGATGGGCCGCGCAGCGATGGCTCATGCGCTGGCAAGTGGAGCGGCGGTCGCTTGGGCCGCCAAGGGTGGGGCAGCCGGCCAGATTCAGCGCGCGGGTGCCCGAGGGCGGCACCCCTCCACTTTCTATCAAACAAATGTTCAAACTCCGGCGCCGCTCCGCGGCTGGGAATCCCTTCGTCCCTTCATGATCTTCACGAAGGAGCGGCAGTGCAGCTCGTCGAGCGTCAGCCCGGTCGTGAGCGCCTCCTCCTCGGTGATGGCGCCCGAGGTCAGGCCGCGGATGAAGTAGTTGAGGAGGCCCTGTCCGGTTGCCGCGTCGTCGAAGACGTCGCCTACCAGCGTGGCCTGACCGGCCTTGTCGATGAAGTTGCGCAGACGCTCGGTGGCCGCGGCGAGGCCTTCGATGAAGAAGGCGTAGATGGCGGCATAACGCGTCGGCAGCTGTGCGGGGTTCAGGTCCCACCCCTGATAGAAGGCGTTGATGAGCGAGTGCCGGATGTGCTCGACATGCAGCCGCCAGGCGCGATGGACCACCAGACGATTCTCGAAGAGTTGATCGGTCGTCAGCGCCTCTCCCTCGGCCGCGCGATGCGGCGCGATCGGCATGATGTTCGTGGCTCCATCGGAGAGCCAGAGGCCGGTGCCGGCGTATGCCACCTGCATCATCTGGCGGGCGAAGTCGCACGCCGGATGATCCATGCGCTGGTGCGCCGCCGTGATGTTGCAACTGGCGGTGTAATCGTAGGTGCCGAAATGAGCGGCGGTAGCGCGCCCACGCGCGGCCTCCAGGAATCGTGGAAGGTTCGAGCCTCCATCGGCGGCGAGAATCGACTGCGTCGTCTCGATCATGAACTCCATCCGCAGGGAGCCCGAAGGGAGTCCGAGCTTCGGCTCCAGCGCCTCGAAGACATCCACGAGCATCGTCACCTGCTCCGGAAGCTGGATCTTCGGCAGAGTGACGAAGAAGTTCGAAGGAAGCACTCCGCCGGTGGCTTCGACGAGAGTGGTTAGAAAGACATCGAGGGTCCGCAGCGCCCGTTGGGCCAGCTCCTCCGTAAATGGCTTGATGCGGATGCCGATGAATGGCGAGAGCGTGCCCCGGGTCATGCCGGTCGCGACTTCCTGGGCAGCGGAGGCGGCATGACCATCCTCCTCCCCGTCCGGACGGTTGCCGTAGCCATCCTCGAAATCGATCCGGTAGTCCTCGACCGCCTCCCGCCCGAGCTTCTCCACCACGCGCGTGTAGACGGTGTGAGCGAGCCATGCGGGATAGTTCGACGTTCGCACCGACGCCGAATCGCGAGCCAGGAGGCTGGCCATCGAGCGTGAATCACCGATCGTCTCCGGCAGATGCTCCGACCCGGTAAGCCCGATGGCCCGGGCGAAAACGAATGGATCGGGAGCGAATTCGGCGAGCGAGCGCAGCGCCAGAGCGCCGAGGCGTTGTGGGGTGTCCGACTTGAAGAGGTGGGCGCCGCCGTACACCGTATGCACCGGCTGTCGCTGCCCGTTGTCGCCGGGAAAGCGGGCTGCAAAGGCGACGAGCGCCGGCTGGATGGCAGCGGCGGCATTGCGAACCTCTTCGCGGGAGAGCGAGCTCCTGATCGTTTTCATCGCGTGCGGATGATCGCTGCTGCCGCCCATCCGACGAGGACCAGTGCGGCGAGGATGAGCCAGTTGTATTGGTTGCCGTAGGTCGCTACGGGGAAGTGATTGCTGATCATGATGAACACCACCGGCACGACCATGAAGGTGTTCTGCTTCGAGCGGAGTTTGGCGATCTCCGCCAGCCGCATGTCGGGGGCTCGCCCCTCTTTCGTCGCGGCGATCAATTGCCGCTGGGCCGGCAGGATGCGGATCCAGACGTTCGCCGCCATGAGCGTGCCGAGCGTCGCGCCGATCTGCATGTACGCGGCGCGCGCACTGAAGAGATGGGTGAACCCGTAGATCGCGGCCACCAGGAGAACGTAGCCCACCACGGCCGCGGCCGTAAGGTGTCTGCCGAGCGGCGAGATCATCATCAGGTCGTAGACCAGCCAGGCGGCGACGAGCAAGCCCATGCTGAGGAACGCAGCCGATCGGGGGCTCATGGCCATCACGCTGTCGTCGACCATGATGTGCCCGGCGTAATAGACAATCCAGAAAAGAAGAAATCCGCTCATCCAGGTCAGCGCCGCTTCCCACTTGAACCAGTGGAGCTTCTGCTGCCGCAGCTCCGGAGCCTTCTGCTTGTCGACGATGTAGAAGCCGCCGCTGTGTACCATCCAGACCTGCCCTTCCAACGTCAGACGATGGTCGAGCCAAGTGAAGAAATAGGTCTGACCGATCCACATGATGCCGGCAAAGACATGCAGCCAGCGGACCGCGAGATTGAGCCACTCCTGGGTGATGTAGGGCAAATGCGCGATCCTCGTGCGATTCGAGCGGCGCATGTTAGCGCAGCGGAAGTCTTAGGATTTCTCTCTCAGACTTTAACAACCAAAGCCGGGCGCGGGCCCGGGCGGTTCATTCCGCGGGGCGTCGGGATTCTGATGAGTTTCGTGAGCATCGGTGCGATGCGTTCGAGAAGGGCTTTATGTCTTTTCCGGGCCCGAGCCCGCACCCGCGCCCGGTTCTCGACTCAATGTTAGCGCAGCGGAAGGGATTCCGGATCGGCGGGAGATCCTCTGGTGTACTGTTGAGCGATGCGTTTAGTCGAACGGCTGATCGATCAGCTCAACCGCGCCTGGGGTGGCGAGGCCTGGCATGGACCACCGCTGAGGCCGCTCCTGGACGGGATCTCCGAGGAGCAGAGCGCAGAGCGCCCGCTCGCGGGAGCTCACACCATCGGCGAGATCGTGATGCACCTGGCGGTATGGATCGACGTCGTCACCCGGCGACTCCACGGCGAAGCTTTCGAGCCGGCTTCGGCCGCTGAAGACTGGCCGCCCTGCAGCCGGCTGAGCGCAGCGATCGAGCAACTCGAGGCCGCACACAGCAGACTGCTCGACACGTTGGTGCGGATGAGCCCGGAAGCGCTCGACGAGGCCGTTCCTGGAAAACCCTACACGGCCTACGTGATGCTGGAGGGAATCATCCAGCACAACCTCTACCACGCGGGGCAGATCGCGCTGTTGAAGAAGTCACTCGCCGGCCGGGTCATGGCCGGCCGATAAACGCAGGGCCAGCCTCGTTACTTCTTTTTCTTGGCCCCGGCCGTTTCGGCCTTGACGGTTACGGTAGTGGCGGTCATCCGGTATTCGATGGTCACTTTGGCGCCGACTTTGAGGTCGCCCGTGATCTTCGTCGAGGCGTCGCGGGCGATCTCCCACCGGTCGCTTCCCTTCTGCACGACGATCATGTCGCTCTTCACTTCCAGGACCGGTCCGGTGACCTGATACGTCTTGGCCATAGCCCCGAAAACGGCCGGGCACAGCGTCAACCCCACCACTAAGACTGCCAGGATGATTCTTCTCATGCAGACCTCCTCGAAAGATCCGCGGCAGTATAGCTGAGGCAACTCTTACATCGACGCCGCGCCCGCGCCGGCGCGTTTGATATGAATGCCGCCGTTCGTGGTGCTCAATTTCAGAGCGGCCGCGCCGCCACCATTGCCGATCACCCCGTGCAGCTCATTCTTCTGTGTGCCATGGACCGTGACGGGAAAGTCGGTCTCCACCGCACCATTCGTCGTTTCCGCATCGACCCTGGCGTTGAATGACATGGGCAGTTCTACTGTGATGGCGCCATTGGTCGTCTCGAAGGTCATGCTGGAAGAGGGGTCAACGGCGGAAAGCTGAGCGTGAATGCCTCCGTTCGTGGTTGATGCGTCGACCCGCCCGCTGCATCGCGTCGCATCGATCCTGCCGTTCGTCGTCTCCAATCGGATGCCGCCGCTCAGATCCGTAGCCTCGATCATGCCGTTCACCGTTTCCGCAGCGACGACGCGCATCTTCCTCGGCACTACGATGTCGTAGTCGACGTTGGTCTCCACATGAGATCCCGAAAGCAATTGCAGGATGCCCCAGTCGTCGCTCTTCGGAGTGCGCGTCTCGATCTTCAACTCTCCAGGCTTCATCGTGACGTCGATGCGCAAGGCAGCCATGGCCTTTCTGGCATCGTCTGCGTTGCGGGTCCGGACGCTCTTTTCGGCGTGCATCCTGACCTGTGGCTGGTCCCACGACGTGACGCGCACCCGGCCGTTGACGTTCGAAAGCGTGAAGGTGGAGCCGGCCGGCAGGTCATAGGTCCTGTCGAATGTCTCTTTCAGGGTATCGGCACCGACAGTGGCTGTGGATACAACGGCGAAGATGATGGACAGGGCCAGGCGCTTGATCATGAACGTCTCCTCCCTGGCTCACTACGGGGCGAGACGCGAATGGTTGCGAGGGCTGAGCGAGGCAGGTCGCTCGGAGAGGCGTCAGGGAAGGCTGCCGTTGTCCGGCACGAGGGGCCGATCAGCCGCCATCAGCTCTGAAAAAATTCGACCGCCGAGATCGCACCGTGGTCGTCCATGCGGGTTTCCGATCGGAGGAGCGATGTTCCGTTCAGACGATGCTTTTTCTTGAGATGCAGTCTCATTTCCATGTGGACGGATCGATTTGTGGTCGGACCTGCGTCATCCGATAGGCCACAGATCGAGCAGGTGTAGCGGATACGCCCTTCTTTCCAGAGCTTGCCATCCACAGCGAAAATGACGAAGGCGTTAGAAATCACGGGCGTGAATATAGCGTAATCAAAATACCGAATCAATGGTCGGTTTTCGTTACTTCCGCAATTCCTTTTCGACTGCAACGGACGTGACTGAAACGTCACGCGAATGACCCGACATAGTGGATAATTACTTGTTCTACGAATAATTTACGTGCAGGCCCTCGGAATGTGAACGGAGTGTCACGGTCTCGAGTATTGATCGATGATCCGCTCGATTGCCCGGCTACAAACGCGACAGAAACCGACCTGGTCGCGGGTGAACATGATGCAGTCGGCCTCCGGACGGAAAAGCCCCTTCGCCTCGTAGCCAGCTCCTTCGAAGGCGCCCACTTTGCGGGCGTACTTCTGCGACCCGAGGAACCTCGTCTCCCATTCTTCTTCACGGCGGAAAAGCTCGTCCATCTGCGTTTCGGGCACGTTGCTTTCGCGCAATTTCCGCCGCTCGGCCTGATATTCGCGGCTGTGTTTCTCGAAGGCTTCCTTGTCCCAGGGCGTCGGAAGCGGTGTGCCCTTGTCGACGAGATCGCGCCACTTCAGCGCCGCAGGATCGTGAAGTGCCGTGATGTTCGGCTCCCACGGTTCCGGATGCTCCGCTCCGCCGGTCTCATAGGAGACGTCCGAGGTGTAGTACTCATCCGCCAGCGCGGCGAAGTGATGGCCGAACTCATGGACGAAGACATACTCGGCGAAGCCGGTATCGACAGCAGCAGTGGCCTCGAAGTTGTAGATGCCACCTCCGCCGTACTGCTTCTCGTTGAGGAGGATCTCGATGAAGTCGTAGGGAACAGCGGATGCGATGTCGCGCAACGAGCGGTTGTCGTAGGTCAATGCGTACCGCTCCGAATCGAAAACGTTGTACTCGGCGCGAATGGCGCTTCTGCGGTTGTCTCCCGTCCGCGGGCGGTGCACGCCGCTCTGGCCGGACGGCAGATCGATGGCTCTCACGTTGAAGTCGCTGCGGCGGCTCTTGAACGGCTCGGTCTCGAACAGGCGGCCGATCATCCGTTTGACGTCTGCGTGAAACTTCGGCAGCTCAGCCTCAGAGTAGCCGTCGCCGAGAACCAGGAGATCGACCTTCTGTGAGGCGGGGCCATTCTCGAAGACCGTCCAGACCTTGCCGGCCGGCTTGAGATCTGCCGGATTTACGAAGCGTGAATTCGGATCGACCACCGTCGACCATAGCTCGTGAAAGCTGTTGTCGGGTGCGCGCTTCTTGAGAACGACCTGCACTGCTCGACGTGGCCAGGGGAAGCGGAGCGACTCGTGAAAGGTTGCAGCCGTGGACTTCGCTGCATCGGTCGTTTCCCATTCCCCATAGAGCGACGCAAAACCTCTGGAGTAGATCAGGCGGTTGGTATCCCGATCGAGCACGTCGAAGAAGTACTTGCCGAGATTCGTCTCATCCACCAGACGCGTGCGGCTACCCGGCCAGGGACCGTCGGAAACGACATGGTCGAGGGCGACGATCTCCTTCCCCTGACTCCCGGTGTGGAAGTAATCGACACGCATCGTCTTGTCGAGAAAGGTGTCATCGAACGTGGCTCCGGAAAGGGCAGCCGCAGTCATGAATGTGAATAGGGCCAGCGCTTTGTTCAAGGTTCCTCCCCCGATACGCGCGTTACACGATTCTTCACGTGGCAGCGTTTCATATCACGCCTCAGGGTTTTGAGATTGTTCTCCGGGTGGCGGCTGAAAGGTTGAGACGATTAGACTTGGATAGGCCTGATCTCGAACTGCAAGCTCTCGGATAGGGCCGGCTGGAGCCTCGACCTTGAAACTGCTGACCTCAACCACGCTGGCCTGCCTTTCTCTGCTGTTGCTGCGCCCGGCTCCTGCCGCCGCGCAGGATATCCGGGCCCAGGAGAAAATCACGGTGGCCCGCGTGATTGTCGACGCGCACATCACCGACGATCACGGCGAACCGATCCGGAACCTCGGGCCGGCCGATCTGCGCCTGAGCATCGATGGAAGGCCGGCGGAGATCGAGTCGGTGGACTGGGTTGCCGAAACAGGTCCGGCGCGGGAGATGGTGGCGGCGGCCGAACCGGAGAAAGGCGACGAGGTCGAGACGCAGCCACCGCAGGGACGTCTGGTCGTCTTCTTCTTTCAGACCGATTTTCAGCGCGCTCCCTCCCGGATCGGCGGCCAGATGCAGTTTCTTCCGTACGCCGAAAGGTTTCTCGACTCGCTGGAGCCGGAGGATCGGGTGGCCGTCCTCTCATTCGACTCTCACCTCAAGTTCCGGCTGGATTTCAGCCGTGACCCGGAGAAGATCCGCAAGGCCATCGAGGATGCGCTGAAGATCGACGATCCGCCCTGGCCCGGCCTCTCGTATTCGCCGTCGTTGCGCTCGTCGCTGAACGCGGACGCGGCAAGGAACGCGGCCTCGTCGGAGGAGGCACTCTTTCTCCTCGGCAACGCGCTGCGACCGATTCCCGGACCGAAGTCGCTCATTCTCTTCGGGTGGGGGCTCGGACGTCTTTCGAACGGTCAGGTGGTCATGAGCCGGTACTACGAACTGGCTCGGCGGACGCTGGAGAGCTCGCGCACGACCGTGTTCGTCATGGACATCAGCCTGGCGGACTATCACTCTCTCGAGGTCGGCCTGGGCAAGGTCGCTGCGGACACCGGCGGTTCGTACATGAAGACTCACGACTTTCCGACGATGGCGCTCGAGCGGCTCGAGCGCTCGTTGCAGGGACACTACGAAATCGTGGTGAAGAAACCGTCCGATCTCAAGCCCGGTCGCCACGCCATCGAGTTGCGGGTTCCCTCGAAGAAGCGCGCGGTCATCCTGGCCCGCAGCGGCTTCGACGAGTAGACGGAACATAGCGAGCGGATGGTTGTCATCCGGTTCTCGCGTCGCAATCATCGAGTCATAGCAACGGTTGTTGTGCACCTTCCTTGCACTGGCCTTGCACTCGGTTCGAGATGAAAGGAGGAACCATGGCCAGATACGGCGAAAAGGCAAAAGACAAAGTCGAGAAGGCGATGCATGAACGGAAACGAGGAACGCTCAAGTCGGGATCCAGCGGGAAGAAGGTGACGAGCCGGAAGCAGGCCATCGCCATCGGGTTGTCGGAAGCTCGACGCGAAGGGGGAAAGGTTCCGTCGAAGAAATCAGCGTCGAAGAAGAGCTCCTGATGTCTCGAAGACCTTCGTAGAAGCACGCTGGGTGGCGTTTCTCCGGCTGCTTTTCAGCCGCCCCTGGTTCTACCCGGACATAGTTGAAATATGAGAGTCAAAAACCGGGTGCGGGCCCGGGCCCCGGGCGGTTCATTCCGTGAGGTCGGGATTTGATGAGCTTCGTGAGCATCGATGCGATGCGTTCGAGAAGGATTCCGGCACCGAGCTCATGGGTGGCGGGGAATGGCGAACCGAGAATCAGGCAGCGGGGCGGGGGATTCCGAAAACACATAAGAAATCCAGCCAGCGGAAGCTGCGTCCCCATCGATTCGGGCGCGAACTGGGGACGCAGCTTCTGTCGTCTGCCCTCGACCTGGCGGGGAACGGCGACAGAGCAGGGAATTCCGAAAAACACATGAAAAACCCAGCCAGCAGAAGCTGCGTCCCCATCGCCAGCTCGCGTCCCCATCGCCCGCTCGGGGGCGTGCGCAGGCCCGGGTGGTTCTCTAGATTTGTTGGGTCATGATGTGGGGGGAGCTCGGATTTCGGAGGCTGGTTGAACAAGCTGTCGGCCAGCGGACCGCAAACGCGTTAGCAAGGGGTCCGTGAGTCTTTTCCGGCCCGAGCCCGAGCCCGCGCCCGGCTCCTGACTCTCAAATTTCAAACATTTTTGGCTAGACTTCGGCTGGAAGAATCTAAGGGCGGCTCCTTTCGATCTCCAGAGCATCGTGGGCCCCATCGAACGCTCTCAGAATCTCCGCCACAGAATGGGCGGCCTTCGAGAGATCGCCATTGCGCGCGGAGACCTCGAGCTCTGCCAGGAGTTTGTACAGCACGACCGCGCCCAGATTACCGGAGCTGCTTTTCAACGCGTGCGCGGCCCGCGCGATCGCCGGAGCGTCGGAAGATGAGAGCGCCTCCTGAATGGTCTCGAGTTGCACGGGAGCGTCGGCGAAGTACATGTCGATCAGCTCACGCATGATCGGATCATCGGGGCCATCCTTCAGTTCGCGCAGCGACTCGATGACATCGGGGTCGAGGATCTTCGAGACGCTCATGGTTGAATCGGGTTCCTTTCGTTCTTCACGTGTGGCAACCGGGTCCCAGCGCGCCAGCGTAGCAGCAAGCTGCTTTTCGGTCACCGGTTTGGAGATGTAGTCGTCCATACCGGCAGCCAGACACTTCTCACGGTCGCCGTGCAGGGCGTTGGCCGTCATGGCGATGATCGTGGTGTGCTCCCCTTCCTTTTCCCGCGAGCGGATGAGGGCGGTGGCTTCGAAACCATCCATTTCCGGCATCTGACAATCCATGAGAATCACGTCGTACGGGATTCTCTTCAGAGCCTCCACCGCTTCCTTGCCGTCCGCAACGGCATCGGCGGTGAAACCGAGGCGCTGCAACTGCCGGAGGGCCAGCTTCTGATTTACGGGGTTGTCTTCCGCTACGAGAAGCCGGAGGTCTGGACGCAGTACGGTGACCGCTTCCGCAGGGTCGGGTACCCGAACCTCCTCCAGATGACTCCAGCCGATGACGTCGGCCAGCGCATCGAAAAGGAGCGATTGCTTGATCGGCTTTGCCAGGGAAGCCGCGATACCGGTGCGCGAAAGCTCCTCGGCATCCAGACGCGATCCACCCGATGTCACCAGCACCAGCCGCGTCTCAGAGATCGACGGATCGGCCTTGATCTGCCGCGCCAGGGTCAGCCCGTCGACATCCGGCATCATCAGGTCGAGCAGGGCGATGTCATACGGCGAGCCATGAGAGACGCCCTGATGAAGCAGATCAATAGCCGCCGCTGCCGTCTCCGCTTCGTCCGACTCCATTTGCCAGGCCATGAGGTTGTGGCGCAGCAGGCGCCGGTTCGTCTCGTTATCATCCACGATGAGAACGCGGAGACCCTCCAGACTGAAGAGGCCCTCCGAGCGATCGCGCGGCTGCTTTTCGGATTTTGCCAGCGGGAGGGTGAACCAGAACGTCGAGCCCTTGCCTGGCGCGCTATGGACTCCAATCCGCCCACCCATGAGGTCGACCAGCTGCCGGCAGATGGCCAGCCCCAGTCCGGTCCCGCCGAAGCGTCGCGTGGTCGACGAATCCGCCTGGGTGAATGCCGTGAACAGACGGCCCTGGGTTTCGTCATCCATCCCGATCCCGGTGTCCGTGACGGCGAAGCGGACGATGTCGTGCGACTCGGTCTCGTCGTCCTTGACCACGTGGATGATCACGTCCCCTTTCGGAGTGAACTTGATGCCGTTGGATACGAGGTTGGTGAGAATCTGGCGCAGCCGGCCGGCATCGCCGCGCACGCTGCGAGGCAATTCGTGATCGAAGAGTGCGCCGATCTCGATCTGCTTCGATTCGGCCGATTCCGAAAGCAGATCCATGACCGATTCCACAGTGGCCCGAAGGTCAAAGTCCGTCACCTCCACCGACAGTTTGCCGGCCTCGATCTTGGAGAAGTCCAGGATGTCGTTGATGATCATCAGAAGAGACTCACCACTCTGACGTACCGTCTCGGCCAGATCGCGCTGGTTCTCATCGAGATCGGAGGTCATGAGAAGCCCGGTCATGCCGATGATGGCATTCATCGGCGTTCGGATCTCATGACTCATGTTCGCCAGGAAGTCGGCCTTGAGTTGGGCCGACTCCAGGGCGATGTCGCGGGAGCTCTTCAACTGGTGGGAAAGCTGGTAGCCCAGACCCTGATCCCGGCGTACCAGAAGGAACGTGAAGAGGAGCAGAAGGAGGTCGAGAAAAGCGCCGGTGAGCAGCAGCGTTTGAGAGCGCCGGCCACGGCGGTCCAGATCGGCCGCCCGGATGTTCAGCAGACGCCGCTCTTCATCGCGCATGGTAGAGACCCTGGATCGGACTTCGGTCATGAGCCCGCGGTCTGCGCGCTCGGAGATGAGGTCTCGGGCGGCTTCGAAGCCTCGATCGCGCCGCGTGGTCAGGACAACGCTGGTCAGTGCCATCTTCCGTCGGACGGCATCGTCAAGCTGCTGCGCGCGGCGCGTCTGCCGCGCGTTGTCGAGGGTCAGCGATCGCAGGCGGCGGACTGCTGCAACCAGCTGCGGCTCCACTCTTCGCTCCTCGTCGAGGAACGAAGAGTCGCCGGTGATGACGTATCCCCGCGACGTCCCCTCCATCCGCTCGGTCAGGTAGATCACCTCCGCCAGCGAGGCCACGACTTCGTTGGTGTGTGCCACCCAGCGGCTGGCGTTGAAGAATGCGATGGTGCTGTTGAACGAAATGACCACCATGACCACGACAGTCACCAGCGCCAGGCCGAAGGCCATCGCGATCCGGTAGCGAGCCATCAGATCCCTGCTCCGGACCGCCATTCGTTCTCGCCCGGATCCGCCCCACAAGCCGGGAGCAGGCCGAGGCGAGAGTACGCGAGGGCCACGCGTTGCAATGCGCCGGCTCGCTTATATACTCCGCGGCAGCGATGGCAGCACCCGAGCGGAGACCGGAGCTGGCTCTGCTGGCGATCTTCGCCGGCGTGATGGTCTGGTCGCTCGTTCATCCGCACGATTACTTCACCTGGCTACTGGAGGTCTTTCCGGCCATCGTCGGCCTCTGCATCCTGGCTGCCACCTGGCGGCGTTTCCGGCTCACGACCCTCGTTTATACCCTGATCTGCGTCCACGCCATCATCCTGCTGATCGGCGGCCACTATACCTACGCCGAGGTGCCTCTCGGCTTCTGGATGCGTGACCTCTTCGGGCTGGCGCGAAACGACTACGACCGCATCGGACACTTCGCCCAGGGGTTCGTCCCGGCGATGATCGCACGAGAGATTCTGATCCGGCAGCGCGTCGTTCGCAGAGGCCCGTGGCTTTACTTCATCATCGTGTCCATCTGCCTCGCCATCAGCGCCCTTTACGAGCTGCTCGAGTGGCGCGTCTCCCTCGCCAGCGGCTCGGCCGGCGATGCGTTCCTCGGCACCCAGGGGGACGTCTGGGACACCCAGGAAGATATGGCCACCGCGCTTGTGGCAGCCATGCTGGCGCCTCTTCTTCTGGGCCGCTGGCACGACCGACAGATGGAAAACCAGAAAGGCGAAACTAGAAACCAGAAGAAGTCCAGCGAGGCCTAGTCTCTGGTTTCTTTCTAGTTTCTGGTTTCTGGTTTCTGGTTTCGCCTTTCTGGTTTCGCCTTCCTAGGCCGGTTGCGCGTCGGCCAGCTCGCGCTCTTCGGCGCGGTTGCGGGCACGGCTGAGGAACTTCTCCTGCAGGTCGTCGAAGAGCGAGTAGGCCACGGGCGTCGCCAGCAGGGTCAGAAGCAGCGCCAGCAACTGTCCGCCCATGATGACCGATCCGATGGTCCGATTGGTACCCGCTCCAGTCCCGCTGGAGACGACCAGCGGCACCATCCCGGCCACGAAGGCCAGGGTGGTCATGAGAATCGGGCGGAGACGGTCTCGGTTGGCCTCGCGGATGGCCTCGGCTCGCGGCATCCCCTTGGCCCGCAGACCGTTCATGTGGTCGACCTGCAGAATGCCGTTCTTCTTGACGATCCCGAAGAGCACCAGGATGCCGAGAGCGGAGAAGATGTTCAGCGACTGATTGAAAATGAGGATCGAAAACAGGGCGAACGGCACGGTCAGCGGCAGGGCCAGAAGAATGGTGATCGGATGGATCCAGCTCTCGAACTGGGCGGCCAGAATGAGGTACATGAAGATGATGGACAACACGAAGGCCAGAAGGAAGTTTTTGGCCGCCTTTCCCTGCTCGCGTGAGCGACCGGTGAATCCGTAGGAGTAGGTCGTCGGCATCTTCAGATCGGCGGCTGCCTGGTTCAGACCATCGATGACGGTCTGCGAGGAGGAGCCGGGCAACATGTTGGCTGTGAGCATGACCTGCCGCGTCCTTGCGATTCGATTCACCGACGCTGGACCGGAGCCGCTGTCGACCGTGACCACGTCGCGAAGTTGCACGGTGCCGTTCTTGCTCGACGGCACTTCTCCCTGCACGATGCCCTGAGCATCCCGCCGGTACTGATGTTCGGCCCGAACGTGCACCTCGTACTGCTCGCCTCCTTCGTAGTAGTCGGTGATCTTGAGGCCGCCGACGAGCACGTTCAGAGTGGAAGCGATGTCCTGCACCCGGACGCCGAGGTCCGCTGCTTTGTCACGATCGATACGGACGCCGAGCTCCGGCTTACCGACGATGAGATTCGTGTCGGGATCGACCACACCCGGCATCTGCTTCATCTTGGCCAGCAGAACATCGGAGTACTTCTGGAGCTGGTCCAGATCGGGGCCGCCGATGTAGAACATGATCTCGGCATTGACGCCCGAACCGAAGGCGTTGACCGGACCGACCTGCGATCGAAGATTCAGCCGCTCGTAGAGGGGAAGGATTTCCTTCCTCACTTTGGCCATCAGCTGGAACTGATCGATCTTTCGCTTGTTGACCGGAACCAGGCGCACATAGATCGAGCCGAGGTTCTGCGTCCGCTGGGGGTCGTCGCCGACGGTGACGACTGTAGCGTCCACACCGGGCAGGGCCCGCACCCGCTTCGACATCGACTCGAGGATGGTCTGCGTCGTCGCGATGCTGGAGCCTTCTGGAGCCCGCACCGTGACCTGAAACTGCGACTCGTCATCGATGGGCAGGAAGTTCTTGTTCACCGCCTTCCCGAGCGGGAGGGTAGTGAGGAAGGTGATGACCATGATGACGACGATGACCCATCGATGGGCCATCGACCAGTCGAGCATCCGCAGATAGAGCCGCTCCACGGATGCATAGAAGCCGGTCTCTCGCGATGACCCTTTTTCATCCGTCTTCTCATGCTCGGGCTTGAGCCAGCGCGACGACATCATGGGAGTGAGCGTGAAGCTGACCAGCAGCGAGACGGCGATGGCGAAGGCCATGGTCACACCGAATGAATGCATGAAGCGGCCGACGATGCCGGCCATGAAGGCCACCGGCAGGAAGACGGCAATCAGCGAAAGCGACGTGGCCAGAACAGCCATGCCGACCTCGCGCGTTCCTTCCACCGCCGCTTCCGCCGGACTCATCCTCTTCTCTTCCATGAATCGGAAAATGTTCTCCAGCACCACGACGGCGTCGTCGATGACGATTCCGACGGCCAGGGTCAAGGCCAGGAGAGTGATGACGTTCAGCGTGAAGTTCTCGTACTGCATCGCTGCGAAGGTGGCGATGAGCGAGCTGGGGATGGCCACGGCGGCGATGAACGTGGCCCGCGACTTCCGCATGAAGAGGTAGACGATGGCAGCGGCGAAGATGACGGCCAGGCCGGTCAGAAGGGTCATATGAAACTGCTCGTGAACGACGACCAGGAAGGCGCCGAGCAGCGAGAGCGGCACGACGATCATGGCCAGGACGCTCGGTCCGGCCAGGAAGATCCAGACGATGAGCGCGGCGAAGACGGAGCCGAGAATCAGATGCTCCTTCACTGCGTCGACGGCGGCGATGATGAAGTCCGACTGATCGCGGACCAGCCGCAAGTCCCATCCCTTCGGCAGCGTCGACTTGATGCCGGCCAGACGATCCTTGAGGCGGTCGATGACTTCGATGGTATTCGTACCTGACTGTTTGCGGATGGAGAGGACGACGGCAGGCTTGCCATCGACGCTGGCTACGGAGTCGGCATCGGCCACGCTGTCCTCGATGCGCGCAACATCGCCGATCTTGACCGAGTAGCCATTGCGCGAGGCCACCGGGATGGCGGCGAACTCCTGAGGGTTCTGTACCCGGCCGTAGGTGCGAAGGCTGAGGTCTTTGAGCCCGGCCTCCACCTTGCCGCCGGGGATCTGGACGTTCTGAGTCTGAAGGGCCTGGACGACGTTCGCCGAGGTCAGACCGAGACTGGACATCTTGGCGGTATCGACGATGACGTTGATCTGGCGCGGACGTCCGCCGACGATCACGACCTGCCCGACACCATTGACCGATTCGATCTGCCTGCGCAGCTTCTTGTCCGCGAACTCGGTCACGTCTTTGATGGAGGCCGGCCCCGAGAGGGCGATGGCCAGAACGGGGACGGCGTCGGGATCGACCTTCACGATCACCGGAGGATCGGCGTCCTTCGGAAGATCGGCCAGGATTCCGTTGACCTTGTCGCGCACTTCCTGCGCCGCCACGTCGATTTCCTTCTCCAGCACGAAGCTGACGATGACCAGGGACTGGCCGTCCGACGAGGTCGACTGCAGCTGGTCGATACCGCTGATGGTGTTGACCGCCTGTTCGATCTTGTCCGTGATGTCGGTCTCGATCTCCTCCGGCGCTGCGCCGATCAGGCGCGTGGAAATGGTGATGGTCGGGATATCCACCTTCGGGAAACGGTCGACGCCGAGCTGCTGGTAGGCGAAGAGGCCGACCACGACCAGCGACAGAATGATGACCGTCGCAAACACCGGACGGCGGACGCAGATGGCGGCTAACTTATGCATAGGGACTCCCTTCGATCCTCAAAGCAATCGCGCGACACGCGGGTGACTTTCGCGGGCCCGCGCCCGAACCCGAGCCCGGCCTTTGGGCGGGGGAAACTTTCAAGCTGGTCGTATTGAACCAGGTCATTTTCCATTCGGCTGGAGCTCGACACGCGCGAACAAGCCAGGCCGGAGGCGGCCATCGCTGTTCGGAAACTCCGTCTCCACGACCATGGAGCGCGTCGCCGGATCGATGACCCCGCCGACAACCGTGACCCGCCCGTCGAACTTCTCGCCGGGATAAGGATCGACCGTGGCGCTGACGCGCTGGCCGCGGGCCACCGATGCCAGATATCGCTCCGGCACCCGGAAGCGAAGCTTGAGAGGAGCGGTCTGCACCACCACGAAGGCGACGCTGTTATCTTGAAGGCGCTGTCCCACATCGGTCCGCCGCTCAGCCACCACGCCGTTGATGGGGGATCTGAGGACTGCGTCGCCGAGCTGCTGACGAAGGAGACTGGCCGACGCTGCGGCCGAGGCCCTCGCTGCTTCGGCCTGCTGATAGGCCCCCTCGGATCGGTCGTATGTCGCCCTGGGAATCGAGTCTTTGGCGATCAGATCCTTCTTCCGATCGAAGTCCCGTCTTGCGTCGTCCTCTGCAGCTTTCGCTCGCGCCACGTCCGCTTCGGCGCGCTGGAGGTTGAGCCGGACATAATCCGTCTCCAACTCGAGCAGAGGCTGCCCTTTCGATACACGCGAGCCTTCGTCGACGTAGACCTTGCCCACCCGTCCCGGCATCTTCGCCGCCAGCTCCGAGCGGACCGGCGAGACGAACTCGCCGGTCGCGACCACCCCCGCTGCGGCTTCTGTAGCCATGG
>JADGNX010000186.1 GCA_017883265.1 Thermoanaerobaculia bacterium | reverse complement strand
AGTCCTCGGCGTATCGACCGACTCGCTGCAGAGCCACGACAAGTTCACGGGCAAGTACAAGCTCAACTTTCCGTTGCTGTCGGATGAAACCTCGGACGTTGCGAAGATGTTCGGAGTCTGGAAAGAGAAGAACCTCTACGGCCGCCGAAGCTGGGGTGTTGCCCGAACGACCTTCTGGATCGGGACCGATGGCCGCATCCGGAAGATCTACAAGAAGATCGATACCGCCACCCACGGCGCCGAGATCCTCGCCGACCTCAAAGAAGCTCACAAGAAATGAAGGGTGAAAGAGTTCGATTCTATGCAGTCGATGTCTGAGATTTCCTCACTCAGAGCTTAACGACAAAAGCCGGGCGCGGGCCCGGGCGGTTCATTCCGTGGGGCGTCGGGATTTGATGAGTTCGTGAGCATCGGTGCGAGGCGTTCGAGAACGGCTTCATGTCTTTTCCGGGTGTCGAGCCCGCGCCCGGTTTTTGACTCTCAAATTTCAAATGGGTTTGGGTAGGGTTAGACCCCTCGATGGAGCGGCGGCCGCGCCACTTCCAACGCCCTCCCTTTGATGCCTATCGCCCGGCCAGAAACGCTTCGATGCTCGGTACGTCGGAAATGTTGATGAGCTCCACGGTTGCATCGATCCGTTTGATGAGACCGGTCAGGACACTTCCCGGACCGACCTCGACGAACCGTCGAACGCCCATGGCGATCATGTGCTGGATCGATTCCACCCAGCGAACGGGCGAAGCGACTTGCCGCAGGAGCGCGTTCCGCACGGCGTGCGGCGTACCGATGGGCGAGGCGTCGACGTTCGAGATGAGCGATACCCAGAGATCCTTGAAGGGAGCCTCTTCGATCAGGGGATGGAGGCGCTCTTCGGCTGGCTTCATGAGGGCGCAGTGAAACGGCGCCGAGACCGGTAGAATCACAGCGCGGCGGACCCCCCGCTTCTTCGCACCATCGATGGCACGCTCGATCGCCGCCTTCGTTCCGGCTATGACGATCTGCCCCGGAGCGTTGATGTTTGCCACCGAGAGAACCTCTCCTTCGGACGCCTCCTCGCAGATCGCCCGCGCTTCCTCCACCGTTGGTCCGATGAGGGCAGCCATGCCGCCGCTCCCCACCGGCACCGCTTCCTGCATGAACCGTCCGCGCGCGCGCACCAGCTTCGCCGCATCGACCGGGAGGAGGCCACCCACGCTGACGACGGCGCTGTACTCGCCGAGAGAATGACCGGCCACCAGCTGGCGCCGCGCCGCCCCCGCATCTTCCAGCACCGCGTGGATGGCACTGGAGACCGCCAGGATCGCCGGCTGCGTGTTCTCCGTCAGACGGAGCTGATCGTCGGGGCCCTCGAAGCAGATTCGCGAGATCGAAAAGCCAAGCGCGGCGTCGATGTCGTCGAACACCTTCCGCGCCACCGGATACTTTTCCGCGACGTCGCGGCCCATACCGGCGTACTGGCTGCCCTGCCCGGGAAAGACGAATGCGGTCTCATGCTCCACCTTGCTCAGTCTCCGGCGCGGAATTGTATAGGAGCGCCATGTACGAGGACGTTAGTGGTAGTCGACGACATCGACCTCTTCGGGGCCAGATGCACACGTTAGCGCGATGCTGGCTGGTCCCGAACGGACGAGTACCTACCGCGTGGCCAGCAGCCCGGCGGTCTCGCGCGAGTGGAGCTCGCCGATCTTTTGCTGGATCTTGGTCCCGATGTCGTTCTGGACGAAGTCGGCGGCGACGCGGATGGCGTTCTTGATGGCCTTGGCGCTGGAGCGGCCGTGGCAGACCACGCATCCCCCGCGGACACCGAGTAGAGGGGCACCGCCATATTCGGAGTAGTCGAGCCGTTTCTTGAGATCGTCGAACGCGCTTCGGCTGATGGCCGCCCCGATCCTCCGCAGCAGCGAGCGCGTCAGCTCCTCGCGGAGCGTCCGCCTGATCATCTCCCCGAGAGCCTCCGAGGCCTTCAGCACCACGTTGCCGATGAAACCATCGCAGACGACGACATCGGCGTTGCCGTTGTAGACGTCGCGCCCCTCGGCATTCCCGATGAAGTTGAGTCCGGTGTCCTTGAGCACCTGGAACACCTCACGCGTCAACTCGTTCCCCTTGCCCTCTTCTTCGCCGTTGGAGAGGAGGCCGACGCGCGGCTCGGCGATCCCGAAGACCATCTGGGCGTAGAAATGCCCCATGACGGCGAACTCGCGAAGGTGGTTCGGCTTGGAGTCGACGTTGGCCCCCACGTCGAGCAGAAGCGTATGTCCGTGAAGGCGTGGGACGATCGCGGCGAGAGCGGGACGGCTGACCCCTTCAATCATCCCCATGACGGCCTTGGCCGAGGTCCAGGTAGCACCGGTATTGCCGGCCGAGACGAAAGCCGCAGCCCTTCCCTCGCCCACGAGGTTGGCGCAAACGCGCACCGAAGAGTTTCTCTTGCGCCGTAACGGAGCGAGCGCGGTGTCGTCCATCTCCACGACCTCGCGGGCATCAACGATCTCGATGCTGGGTGGGAGCTCGGCCGAAGCCGCGGCCAGCTCGGCCCGAATGACCTCTTCGCGCCCTACCAGCAGGATGTCGACCGGATACTCAGCAGCGGCCAGCAGAGCCCCACGCACGATCTCGCGCGGAGCGTGATCGCCTCCCATGGCATCGAGGGCGATGCGATAAGGTGCTCTCGAGCTGCCTTCGCCGCTCATCAACTAGCTAGAGGACGTCCTTGACGGCGATGACCTCTCGTCCTTTGTAGTAGCCGCACTTCAGGCAGGCGCGGTGAGGAAGCTTGGCCTCGTGACACTGGGGGCAGGTCGAGAGCGACTTCGGCTTGAGGAAGTCGTGAGCGCGCCGGGTGCGGGTGCGTCTCCTGGAATGTCGTCTTTTGGGATTTGGCATCGTGGGGCTCCGTCTTTATCCGAGTCGTTTGTCAGTCAGCCTATCCGCCGATCGCGTGGCGGTAGGGCCGGATTCTGGTCTAGCTGCACATCAACTACTGCTCGCGCTTCCTGGCCAGCTCCTCGCGGATTCCGCGAAGAGCGTTCCACCGATCGTCCGTGATCGACGTATCGCAGGCGCATTGCTCGCGGGCCAGATTGGCGCCGCACCGGGGACAGAGCCCGAGGCAACCGTCGTCACAAAGCGGTTTCATCGGGATCGACAACTGGATCTGCTCGATAGCCATCTGACGGAGCGGAATCGACCGCTCGTCGTAGAACTCCATGTCGAGCTCTTCCTGGGAGATCTCGACATCCTGAATCTCCGCTGCGGAGCTCTCGGCGCGAGGGCGGTATCTTAAGTGAAAATGCGAGCGGTTGGCAAACGGGAAGGGCTCCACACAGCGGGAACAGCGGAGGTCGGCGATGTACGCCACGATCCCCTCAACGACGTACTCCCCGGGCAAATCGCCCTGGGAGGCCTCAACATCCACGGTGACTTCGCCAATGTTCTCGATTTCCTCGCGCCCGAGCTCGTGCGTCTCGACCGAGAATGAGCCGTGGTACGACTGGGGGCCATACTTGTCGATATCGTCGAATTGAATGATGGTTTTCTGCATGAGGGTCCTGAGATCCGACCGGAGAGGTCGTCTAGGCGGCCGGAAAGGAGGGTAACGCCCTCCATCTCCCGACTATTTCGCCTTGATCGTCACCCGGAGCCGCTGCTGCCCGCCGGTGAGATCCTTCCGGACCTCGACTCCCGAGGCGCCCTGGAGGGCCATCATCCATCTCTGGAGATCGCTCGCTGCCCGGTAGAGCTTGGGCGCGAGGATGCGGAAGCCGGGACTGAGCGACAGCCGTCCGACGACCGGCGCCGCGATCGACGGGATCACCTCAGCCGCCCAGACAGCCGAGGTGAGATCCACTGCCCGCCGGGCCGGCGCGGCGAGATAGCGGTCGATTGAGCTGCGGTCGAACGAGAGGAGCAGCTCGGAGCGGGTCTCGGCCGTCTCCACCCGCATCCCGTAGGCGTCCCGGGTTTCGACCTCGACCGTTCCGACGCGGCGTTTCGAAATCGCCGCAGCAGAGCCGGCCATCGAGGCCAGGGAGCCTACGAAGGCGGATAAGGCCGCCCGGTGAGTGTCATCAGCCCGGAGCACCACGAGGCCCACGGGACGCGGTACCAGCGACCTCGCGTCGACGTCGTACACTACGAGCATCCCTCCCTGGTCCAGCAGCGGGGTGACCCTCGGGGCAAAAAGCCGATTCAGCTCTCCGGCCAGGCGAGGCGGCCTGGCCATGGCGATGGACAACATCGCCCCGGCGGGTGGAGCAAACGGGAGCGCGGCCTGAACGTCCGGCTCGCCGCTGCCGGCCCTGGATCGCGAATCGAGCAGGATCGACCCTCCTGTCAAACGGATCGCCGTCATGGCGGGACGTCCGATTGGCGGGAATGCACCGCGCGACCCTTCCCGCTGAAGAACCAGGAGGTCGGCCGGAGGCAGTCCGGCTGCGAGCGACTCGAGCTCGGATACTACCGGTGTCGCGGACGCGCCGGTCTCGCCGGCATTCATCACCAGGGCACCGTTCTCCATCGAAAGATCGTCCCGGCCCGACACGGAAAGGTAGAGATGCAAAAGCATGCGCCGCATCGAATCGGGCCGGGCAGCGAAACCGAATCCACCATCCGCGAAGCGCCATAGCACCGCATCGGCACTCCCGAGCAAGAGCGGAAGATGCGTCAGCCCTGCCCGATCAGACCATTGGCGCAGGGGAGGTCCGGCGATGGAATCGGCGAGCGCTTTCCTGTAGAGAGCCGACGCCCGCCGGGCATAGGCGATGTCTGTCGCTCCGGCCGGCACTTGCGCAAGCAGCGCAGTAGCGGCGCCACCGAATGGGGCCGCCACCGGAGTCACGGTGGTGGGAACCGTGGCAACCAGATAGATGCCGACCAGCGCGATGGCCGCGGCCGTGATTCCGACGACGAGGAGCGTTCTCTTCATGATCTTCAGCTACCATCCACCGCGTGATGCACGCCTCGAGGCGCGTCAACGCGTCGATCGCAGACCTGGTGCCGGCAACCCTGCTGATCGCACGGACCCTGGCAGGAGCCGCTCGCGGGCGTCTCAGCCTTCTCATGGATCGTCTCGTACGACGGCAGCGCCGTCTGCGGCTGGCCGTCGACATCCGGCCGTTCTATGAGCCCCTGACCGGCGTCGGATGGTATCTCTATCACCTGCTGCACGAGATCGCGAAATACGATGACGTCGATCTCTTTCTATTCGGCGACGCCCGTCTCACGGATGAGGGACCGCGGCTGCATGCCGACCTGCCCCCGCGAGCGGTTCTCTGCACCTTCGATCTTCGAGGGCGTCTGCTCCCGCCCCTCACGAGACCTTTGACCGCCGCGGCCTACGTCGTCTGGATGCAGCTTCTGCACTGCGATCTGTTCTTCGGC
This sequence comes from Thermoanaerobaculia bacterium, assembly GCA_017883265.1. GTDB lineage: Bacteria > Acidobacteriota > Thermoanaerobaculia > Gp7-AA8 > Gp7-AA8 > JADGNX01. Next base: position 1,545 of record JADGNX010000186.1, on the reverse strand, counting down.
GCAAACTACTTCCTCCCCCGCCTCATGTCGGCGGCGGCCCGCCGCCGCGTCGTCACCGTCCACGATCTCACATACAAGCGGTTTCCAGATCTTCTGCAGCGGGAGACGCTGGACAACCTCGAGCGGCAGATGTTGCGGGAGATCGCAGTGGCGGACGCGGTGATCGCGGTGTCGGAGGCCACGAGGCGCGACCTTCTGGCCTGGTATTCGATCGACCCGCGAAGGGTTGTGACCATCCACTCCGGGATCGCTCCATCACCGGCCGGCGCGGAGCCAGCGCAACCTCTCCCCCCCCGCTACATCCTCTTCGTCGGCACGATAGAGCCGCGGAAGAATCTGCTTGTGCTGCTCGACGCCTTTGAATCGCTCAGAGCTCGCGGAGAGTACGACGGCGCGCTGGTGGTGGTCGGGAAGATCGGCTGGAAGTCGGAGGCTGTCGTGAGCCGGATGAGGAAGAGCCGATGGTCGCGCGATATCCACCATCTCGACTACCTGGACGCCGCGGAGCTTTCGAGCGTTTATCAGAGAGCCGAGATGTTGGTCTTCCCATCGATCTACGAGGGCTTCGGGTTCCCTCTTCTGGAAGCGATGCGACACGGCGTACCGACTATCGCCGCCCGCACCTCGTCGCTTCCCGAGGTGGGCGGGGAGGCCACGCTTTACTTCGATCCGGCCAGCGCCGCGGAGCTGGCCACCGCCATCGGCAGGATCGACCGCGAGCCCGGGTTGCGTTCCTTGCTGATCGGGAAGGGCCGCGAGAGGGTCGACAGTTTTCAATGGTCGCGCACGGCGGAGCAGACAATGGCGCTCTTTCGCCGGGTCGCCGGCATGTCATGACGGACAAGGCCCTTACGGTGGTCATCGACGGCCGTCCTCTGGTCGGCAATCGCACCGGCATCGGCGTGCACACCGCCGAGCTGGCCGCTCGGATCGCCGTCACGCCCCCGCCGCTCATCGTGGCACACGCCCCGATCGCCGACAGGACGTCGATCGAAGCCTGCCGCTTTCGCGTCGATCCGTCCCCCCTCGGAGTGATCTGGCAGCAACTCCTTCTTCCTCGCATCGCCGACGAAGAAAAGGCCGATGTCGTCTGGGGTCCGCACGGCACTCTCCCGCTGCGGCTGGCGCAGCCGGGCGTGGCGACGATTCACGACTTCACATCCATCACAATGCCCGGGCGCCACAAGCTCTCCACCCTCGCGTCTTTCAACACATTCATCGGAGCGAGTCTGGCCAGGGCCGCGGCGGTGGCCGCCGTCTCCCGCACGACCGCCGACGAAGCCATCCGAGGGTTTGGGATCGACAGTTCGAAGATCGAGATCGTGCCCAACGGAGTGGATGCTTACTTCTCGCCGGCAACAGCGAACGCCGCCTCGCTCCCAGACGGCATCACACCGGGCGGCTACATTCTCTATGTTGGAACGATCGAGCCGCGCAAGGGACTGACCGATCTCGTCGCAGCCTGGTCCGCTCTCCGCTTCCCGCGACCGCAACTGATCGTCTGTGGAGACCGCGGCTGGCGGACCACGCGATTCATCCGCGAGA
>JADGNX010000185.1 GCA_017883265.1 Thermoanaerobaculia bacterium | reverse complement strand
CTTCTCCGAGACCTTCTACTTCTTTCTCTCGAACCGCGTGCATCCGGACGGAACGGGTAGCGTGACGGCGCTCCAGGTCAGACTGGGAACGCTGGCGGCCGAGGCGGTGAACGGGTTTGACTTCTCGAACGTGTCCGGAGCTCTGCCGGCGCGGGCCGGCGGCACGGTGCGGTTCGTCACGGGAGGCGGCAATGCGGCAAACGGAATCGACGTCCTGATCGGTGAGCGATTCGCGCCGCTTCGCGGGCTTCGGATCGGTCTCATCACGAATCACACCGGAATCGACAAATCCGGCAACCCGACGATCGACCTCCTCCGAAGCGCGCCCGGCGTCAGCCTCGTCGCTCTCTTCAGCCCGGAGCACGGGATCCGCGGCGAGGCGGACGAGAGAGTCTCCGACAGCCGCGATCCGGTTAGCGGCCTTCCTCTCTACAGTCTCTTCGGCGAGCGAACAAAACCCTCGCCGGAGCAACTGGCCGGACTCGATGCCCTCGTCTACGACATCCAGGACATCGGCGCGCGCTTCTACACCTTCGAGTCGACGCTCGGGCTGGCCATGGAGGCCGCCGCGTCGGCGAATCTGCAGTTCTTCGTTCTCGACCGCGTCGATCCGGTCGGCGGCGCTGCGGTCGAAGGGCCGCTGCTCGACGGAAAGACGAGCTTCGTCGCCTGGCATCCGGTCGTGGTCCGGCCGGGGATGACCGTGGGTGAGCTCGCCCTGATGTATAAGGACGAAAAGAACCTGGCTCTCAATCTTCACGTCGTGAGCGTCCACAGCTGGTCGCGCTCGGAGTGGCAGGATGATGCGGGTCTTCCGTGGATCAACACGTCCCCGAACATCCGAAATCTGACGGAGGCCGGCCTCTATACAGGTGTCGCGCTCCTGGAGCGGACGAACGTATCGGTCGGACGAGGGACCACGACTCCCTTCGAGATCTTCGGCGCGCCTTATGTCGATGCCGCACTCCTGGTGGAGGCACTGGCGAGTCTCCATCTCGAAGGGGTCGCCTTCACACCACTCTCCTTCACGCCCGATGCGAGCACGAACAAGGGAGAGCTCTGTCATGGCGCGCGAATCATCCTGACCGATCGGAAGGCATTCAACGCCCTGGGGACCGGTATCGCCATCGTCAAGACGCTCCACGATCTCTACCCCTCGGCGTTTGACGTGGAGAAAGTGGACGACTTGCTCCGTCATCCGCCGACGATCGCCGCGATTCGTGCGGGCAAGTCGCTCGAAGAGATCGTTGCGCTCTGGCAGCCGGGGCGCGAGGCCTTCGAGGCCAGACGTGCGAAATATCTGCTGTACCCATGATTCGCGCCGTTTGTCATCCGCGCTTTCGAAGTGAGATCGGGGCTGGGACCGGAAAGGTGCGGCCAGCGACAACGCGGTTATGATTCGCGCCATGTTTCTCCTCTACGAGGTGCTGTTGTACCTCGTCTTCATCATCACGGCGCCGTTCTTTCTCGTGACCGGGCTCCTGCGAGGAAAGTACCTCTCGAACTTTCCGGAGCGGATGGGGCGCTATCGGCATCGTGCCTCCTCGCACGATCTCTGGCTGCACGCCGTCTCGGTCGGCGAGGCCATCGCGGCACGGCCGGTGGTCACCGAGATCGAAAAACGCAAGCCGGCTGCACGGTTGCTGATCACCACGACGACTCTGACCGGTCAGACCACGGCCAGGCGGCTCTTCCCCCACGCCACGGTGACTTACTTTCCCTTCGATTTCGCCTTCTCGGTACGAGCCTTCCTGAATCATCATCGACCTGCGGTCATGGCCACCATGGAGACCGAGATCTGGCCGAATGTGACTCGGCTGGCAACGGCACGCGGCATCCGACTGGTGCTGGCGAATGCGCGCATTTCCGACCGCTCTTATCCTCGCTACAGAGCGGTGCGCTCACTGCTCCGCCCCATTCTGGCGCGCTATTCGGTGATCCTGGCGCGGGAAGAGACGGACCGGGAGCGCTTTGTGGCAATCGGAGCAGTCCCCGCGCAAATCGAGGTCTGCGGCAACGTGAAATTCGACTACCAGTCGGAGGAAGCGCCGCTGGACGACGCCCTGTTGCTCGAGAAGCTGATCGCCGGGCGTCCGGTGATCGTGCTCGGCTCCACAATGGCAGGAGAGGACGAAGAGCTTTTGCCGGAGATGGCGCAGCTCATCTCGCGAGCCGGCTGTTTCGTCGTCGTCGCTCCAAGGAAGCCTGAGCGTTTCGAGATCGTCAACGCTCTTCTCTCGACGACTGGAATCCGTTTCGCCCGGAGGAGCGAGCTGGACCAGGGAGCCACGGCAGACCTCCTGCTCCTCGACACCTTCGGAGAGCTTGCCGGCATGTATCGATATGCCACTGCGGCCTTTGTCGGTGGCAGCCTCGTACCGAACGGCGGTCATAATCCGATCGAGCCGGCAGCGGCCGGAGCGCCCGTCTGTTTCGGCCCTTCGATGTCGAACTTTCGCGAGATCGCCGCGGCCTTCCTGCGACAGGGGGCTGGGCAACAGGTCAGGAGTGCAGCCGAGGTCGCGCGGTTCGCGGAGTCGATGTTCAACGATGCAGCAAGACGCGAGCGGTTCTCCCGCGCTGCTCTCACGACTGTGGAGCAGAATCGTGGTGCCTCGGCGCGGACGGCGGCGCGAATCGTCGAACTGATGCCGTGATCCACCCTCTCAAACTGGCCGAGATGGTATTGCGCGCCGTCAACCGGCTGCGGAGGAATCTCTATCGTCGCGGCCTTCTCCGGAGCGCACGATTGCCTCGTCCCGTCATCTCCATCGGCAACCGCTCGATGGGTGGCGCTGGAAAGACACCGACCGTCATCGCCGTGGCCCGTCACCTGGTGGCGGCCGGTTTGCGCGTGGTCGTCCTCTCGCGCGGTCACGGCCGGGGGAGCGCCGAACGCTCCGAAACGGTACTAAGCGCGGATGCACGGCGTTATGGAGACGAGCCTGTCGTGATCGCCGCCGCGATGCCCGATGCCACTGTCATCGTCGGCAGAGACCGCTATCACGCTGCGCTTTCGTTTCTCAGGGACTGCGACTGCGACGTCTTTGTTCTCGACGACGGCTTTCAGCACCTCCAACTCGATCGCGATGTCGATATCGTGATCGAAGACGACGGAGCGACCTGGCTGCGAGAGGGCTTCTCCGCGCTCCGCGACGCCGATCTGGTGGTGGGACGCGGCGCCGCCTCGACCGCCACCTATCGAGCGCGCCTCGAGCCAGTCGCTGTTCGGGGCAGCGAAACGCACAGCGGGCTGGCCGATCTTCGAGGAGCCGCCGTGTTCGCCTTCGCCGGCCTGGCGTCAAACGATCAGTTCTTCACGATGCTGGAGAACCTGGGAGCCCGTCTGGTCGGACAGCGATCCTTTTCCGATCACCACCCCTACAGTGCCGCGGACATCCGCGAAATCCGGGAGGCTGCTCGGGCGTCGGGTGCCACGATCACGGTCACGACCGAGAAGGATCTCGTGAAGATTCCGAATGAGGGATTCGCGGCTGTGGTCGCAGAGATGAGAATCGAGCCCGAAGCCTTTTTCGATCGCTTGCTGGAGGCGGTGGGGGCGGCGCACAATAGACTGGCCCCCGATGACCGTGGCTGACCCAATCTCCGACGCGGAGTCCGCTCCGCGACGCGCGCGAAAGCGAAAGGGGCGATTGTTGCAGCGAGCCGAGTACCTGGTTTACAGGGCGGCTTCGGCCGTGGCGCGGGCCGGATCGGACAATCAGACGGCGTCGCTCGGGTCATTCCTCGGCCGGCTCAGCCAGCGATTGCTCCGCCGGCGTGCCGGGCTGGTCATCCGCAATCTCCGGATGATCTTCCCAGAGAAGAGCGCGAGCCAGTTGGCGGCCATCGCCGATGCCTGCTGGAAGCACTTCGGGCGCGCCGCAGTCGACTATCTCCGGCTGCCTCAGATGACCTTCGAGAGGATCGCGGCGCGCTGTGAGATCGTCAATGGCGCCGCTCTGGATGCGGCTGTAGCACAGAACAAGGGCGTCATCCTCATCAGCGCTCATTTCGGGAACTGGGAATACGGCGGCCTGGTCATCATGTCGGTGGCAGAGCGCGTCCGAACCGTGGCCCGCACCCTGGACAACGAGTTTCTCGAGCGCGACCTCGGACGTCTTCGAGCGCAGACCGGTGCCGCGGTCATCGATCGGCGGCGGGCGGCGCGCCAACTCCTTCAGGCACTCAACGAAAAAGGGGTCGTGATCCTCCTTCCCGATCAGGCCGTGTTGCCGCGGGAAGGAATCCTCTCGTCCTTCCTCGGCCTGGCGGCCTGGACCACGCCAGCCCCGGCCAAGCTGGCATTGCGCCTAGGGTCACCGATTGTGTTCGCTTTTTGCATTCCGCACGGCGAAGGGTATCGCCTCGAGTTCGAAGGACCCATTCTGATCGATCAACTACCAGCCGAAGAAAGAAGCGTCGAGCGGCTCACACAACAGATCAACGATGTAATCTGCAGGCGGATTCTCGAACGGCCGGAGCTATGGTTGTGGATGCACGATCGTTGGAAAGCGACGGGGGAGGGTGGCCGATCAGATGAGGAGTGAGACCGTAGTCATTGGCCTGAACTGGGTCGGGGACAATGTGCTGGCGCTGCCTACGTATCAAGCGTTGCACAACCGCTTCCGGCGGGAGGGTGGAATCTCCCTGGCGGCGCCCGAGCACATCGCCACGCTCCTTGCCTCGAGCGGAATCTTTCGCGAAGTCATTCCCTGGAATGGAAGCACCAAGCAACGGATCCGTGCGCTGCGCAATCGCAACTTCCGGCGTGCCGTGATCCTGCCGAACTCGTTCCGCGCGGCCATGATCGCATTCGCCGCCGGGATCGGGGAGCGCTGGGGATATCCGACCGACGCCCGACGTCTTCTTCTGACGCATCGGGTCGCGGAACGCACTCCCCGCGGTCATCAGCTGGAAGACTATTCGTCCCTTCTCGAGGCGCTCGAGGCCACCGTGACGGACGACATACCGACCCTCGCCCTGCCGGCTTCGGTGGTCGAGCGGGCGCGGCGCAAGCTCCGCGCCGCTGGAGTGGAGCTCGATCGTCGTCCTCTCCTCGGCATCCATGCGGGCGGCTTCTATGGAACAGCCAAGCACTGGGGCGACACCCGTTTCGCCGAGGTGGCCGAGCGGCTGCGTTCGGCCGGTTTCGATGTCGTTCTTCTCACCAGTCCCGCGGAACGCACGCAGGCCGAAGGGATCGCAGCGGTCTGCAATCAGATCCCTGTCGTCGGCCACGATGGGGATGTTCTCCAGCTGGCGGCGGTGATCTCACACTGCTCGCTGGTGATCACGAATGACAGCGGACCGCTTCATCTGGCGACGGCCCTGGCAGTTCCGTCCGTCTCGATCTTTGGCCCGACCGATGCTGCGCGGACGGTCATTCCAGGCGCGAGCCGCGTGATCCAGAAGCTGCTGGCCTGTCAGCCCTGCTACCGACGGGAATGCCCGCTTGGTCACCATCGATGCATGGCTGAGATCTCGGTCGACGATGTCTATGATGCCGCCCTGGCAGTCCTACAGGAGATGGGCGAGAAGTTCGCAGGCGACGCTGAGAGCGCCGGCGGTGTGGGGGGTGGCATTCACGGGTTCGAGCGCTGACGACTGCCTGGTGGTGTGTATTGGTTGAATCTGTGCCGCCTGGCTCATCTGCTCCACGCTGCACCTACCAACCGGCGTGGCCCAACGTGTAACATCGCGACCATGACGGATGCGCCGGCGGAACGCCGGTTCAAAATTGGCGAGGTCTGCCGCATGGCTGATCTCGCGCCGTACGTCCTTCGCTACTGGGAGACGGAGTTTCCAGCTCTGGCCCCGAACAAGAGCGGAGGAGGACAGAGGCTCTACTCACAGCACGAGGTCGATGTCATCCTCCGGATCAAGCAGCTCCTCTATACCGAAGGCTTCACGATCGCCGGAGCAAAGAAGAAGCTGGATGCCGAGCTGGCCGGCCCGCATGAGGAAGCTCCTTCTCCGCCGCACCCAGCGCCGGATTTGAGGTCGTCTGGCCCCGAGGGAAAGTCCGGCACTTTGACAAAGAGCACTCTCTCCAGACTACGGAAGGAGCTAACCGACCTGCTGGCGATGCTCGAGGAGCCCCCTTCGTGACGATGGGCGGGCGGCATTGCGCGGTTTTTGCAGTGTTTCGCTCACTCGCCCTCCGTTCCGCGCGAGACTCCTCACGATGAAGGCCGCAGAAAAATCGCGCAAAGCAAGAGAGCTGAAGCAACCGGCGGACTCCGGTCCGCTCGAGGCCTCCGGCAAAGACTCCATCGCCACTTCGGAAATATCGCTCTACGCCAACGTTCTCAAGATCCGTGAGGAGCATGCTCTCGAGGATCTCGGCATTTCGTTTTATGACGCCGACACCACTCTGCAGTGGTCCTACAACGCAGACCGTTACTTCCACGCCGCCTCGACCATGAAGATGGCCGTCCTCCTCGGAGTGTTTCGTCAGATCGTGCGCGGCGAGTTGTCGCTGGAGAGCCAGGTACACGTTCGGAACCGATTCACCAGCATCGTCAATCGCGGGACGTTCATGCTCGACCTCGATCGAGATGCAGACCCGAATGTTTACGGTCATCTGGGGAAGACGCTGACCGTGCGGGAGCTGGCGTACCAGATGATCACGACCTCGAGCAACCTGGCCACCAACCTTCTGGTCGACGTCATCGGGATCGAGACCATCCAGTACGCCCTGGACGAGTTGGCCATCGACGGAGTGAAGGTTCTGCGAGGTGTTGAGGACCAGGCCGCGTTCGAAGCAGGGCTCAACAACGAGGTCACCGCCAATGGCCTGCTGAAACTGCTGCGGCTGATCGCTGACGGCAAGGCGTATTCGAAGAGCGCGAGCGATGAGATGCTCAAGATCATGCTCGATCAGCAGTATCGAAGCGGGATTCCGGCCGGGCTCCCAAAGGCCGCCAGAGTGGCTCAC
>JADGNX010000184.1 GCA_017883265.1 Thermoanaerobaculia bacterium | reverse complement strand
TGAAGGCGTGCCGGAAATTAGCCGGTGGCAAGCGCCTTTGGCGCGCCGCCACCGGAACCGAGCGGCAAGGACAGTCGACCCCGGCAGGGGTCGCGGAAGATCCCCGCATATGCGCGCGGAACGAGTTGGGCAACACCCCTCACGCGTTGCCGAGATGCCGCCGCTCCGCGGCTCACAGGCGTCGAGAAGTTCGAGAACCGATCGCATGGGCGATGGCTGAACCCGGATAAAATCTGAGGAGCGTTACTGCTTGCCGGCTTTCCAGCGGTCGATGTTCTTCTGGATCTCTGCGACCTCGTCCTTGTCTTTGTCCGTCGCTTTACCGATGGCCTGCTGAGCGATTCGGATCGCTTCACCGCGATGGCCGGCTGCTGCGGTCATCCGTGCTTTCAGGTAGAGGTTGTTGATGTTCTCGTTCGTCTTGATCGACTGCTCGAGCCATCCCGCGGCGGAGTCGCCGGCAACCTTGTTCTCGAACGCGAACTGCGCCGCGCGCATGGTGGTCCGCCAGTCGTCCGGCGTCGCTGTGGCGATCGCCGCGCGGAGGTTGGCCAGCACGCTGTTTGTGGTGTCGGTGCCGACGACGAATGCGACCTGCGTGGTCTCCCAGCGCAGGGCCACCGTGGCCTGGTCGGTGGAGAGGCTGGGCACTTCGACGGTGAACCATTCGGTAAATGGCGCAGTCGTCGGTTTGGCCTGGACGCGAAGAGCATCCTTGGTCTGGTCGTAGGTGAAGCTGCCCCACTGTTTGTCGACGCTGTTGAAGATGAGAGTCCAGCTATCGGCCCCTGGAATGGTGTGCAGGCTGTAGCTGCCCGCCGCCAGCTTCTGGCCGTTGATGGTCACCGGCTCCGAGAAGTTGATGGTGGTCGCCTCGTTCGCTCCGGTGCGCCAGACCTGACCGAACGGTACGAGCTCGCCGAACACTTTGCGGCTCTTCGCGCCGGGGCGGCTGTAGACGATGGTCATGTCGGTCAGGCCGATCGTCTGAGTGAGCACCGCGTGCTGGCTCGCTCGCGGCAACTTGACCGCCTGTTGGGCGGCCAGTCCGCCGGCGACGGTGGCGACGAGAGCGAAAACGAGAACTGATCTAGTTCGGAAGTTCATGCGTCTCTCCTTGATTCCATGAGTGGTTGGACAGGCACCCAGACAGGGCCAGTGCCGCGGATCGTAACAAAGCCGGCAGAAAGCGGAAAGCGGAAAGCAGACAGAAGAAGGCAGAACAAGGCAGAAGGCCGTTCACAGAACAAGGCGCAAGTCATCCCGTTCACGAATCACCGATCGAAGATGAAATCACTTCGGCCTTCTGCCTTCTGCCTTGTTCTACACTCGCCCCGTGGAGCAGGTCGACATCGCCATCGTCGGCGCGGGAGCTGCCGGGTTGATGGCCGCGATCTTCGCAGGTCGTGAGAGTGCTGCTCGCGGTGCGCCCCTTCGCGTCGTGGCCTTCGACGGCGCGCCGCGGCTCGGCGCAAAGATCCTCATCTCCGGCGGTGGACGCTGCAACGTCACCCATGATGTCGTCGATCCCGCCGACTTCAACGGCAGCCACAATCAGATCGCCAAAGTCCTCCGGACCTTTCCAGTCTCCGGTACGATCGCATTCTTCGAGGATCTCGGCGTCCTGCTCAAGCGGGAGGAGACGGGCAAGCTCTTTCCGGTCAACGACCGCGCACGAACGGTCCTCGAGGCTCTCATCGCCGCAGCGGTCTCCGCCCGTGTCGAGATCCGATCGGGGCAACGGATCGAACGGGTGGTAGCGACGGACGGAGGCTTCGTCATCACGGCAGGGGATGGCGGCACGGTTGCGGCACGAGCGGTGGTTCTGGCCACTGGTGGCCGAAGCGTCCCGAAAACGGGAAGCGATGGCCATGGCTACGCGATGGTCTCCAGGCTTGGTCATACCATCGCGCCGACCTTTCCCGCTCTTGTCCCGCTCGTCGTCCGGAACGCCTACTGGACCCGGCGGCTCAGCGGAGTCAGTACCGACGTGGAATTGGCTGTCCGCTCCGCGAGCGGCCGCATTCTCGAACGCCAGCGGGGATCGCTGCTCTTCACGCATTTCGGAATCAGCGGTCCGGCCGCTCTCGATATCAGCCGGCATTGGATCGTGGCGCGCCGCGATGACGAAGGAGCTGCGCTGACCATCAACTTCGCTCCCGGTGAGGATGAAAGAGCCGTCGACTCCGCTCTGGTGGCCGCGGCCCGGGAAACGCCGCGTTCCCATGCCGCGTCTGTTCTCCGGCGCTGGGTGCCTGAGCGTCTGGCGGGTGGGCTGGTTGAATCGGCCGGAATGGCGGCAGACGCGATCATCGGGCGGCTGACTCGTGATGAGAGACGCGGTCTCGTCGCCGTCATCCTCGCTCTACCCCTTCCGATCATCGGCGATCGCGGCTTCGACTACGCTGAGGTGACGGCGGGGGGAGTGCCGCTTGACGAGGTGAGGATCAGCACGATGGAGTCGCGTCGAGCTCCACGTCTCTTTCTCTGCGGCGAGATCCTCGACGTCGATGGCCGGATAGGCGGCTACAACTTTCAATGGGCGTGGGCGACAGGGAGGCTGGCCGGGATTCACGCCGCCAGAGCCGTCTGGGGTGGGGACGGCCACACCCCCTGAGGCGCCACCGCGGGTGGCACCCGAGCGAGGTTTCTCGGGGTGATACTTGACTAGTCAATCATTGCCAGGTATATTGATGACATGCCGTATTCTGGAAGCCGCATCCTTCGCGAGCTCAAACAGAACAAACCGTTCCGCAGCGACATGCAGCAAGCCGCTGTGGCCCTCATGCGTACCGCCGACGTCGTCCGGCGGGCGGGCGCTGCGGTCATCGAGCCGCTTGGAATCACCGTGCAGCAGTACAACGTCCTCCGCATTCTGCGCGGCGCGGGAAAGGACGGCCTTCCGACGCTCGAGGTAGCCGAGCGGATGATCGAACAGACCCCGGGGATCACGCGGCTGGTCGATCGTCTGGAGGCCAAACAGCTGGCGCGACGGGAACGTTGCCTTCACGATCGCCGCCAGATTTTCTGCCACATCACCCAGGGAGGACTGGACCTGCTCGCGCGTCTGGACGATCCGGTTCTTCTTGCCCATCATCAGGTTCTCGAGATGCTCGCTCCTCGCGATGTCGAGCAGTTGTTGTCCCTTCTGGACCGCGTCCGCGAAGCTGCGGATCAGTCACGTCCCGCATGACCCCGATTGCCGCCTTGCAAAGCAGGGCGACAACTATGAAAAGGAGAAAATCAATGATCAAACGCTTCGCAATCGTTCTCGCCCTGGCTCTCGCATCGACGTCCGTATTCGCCGCCGACAGCTACGCCGTCGACCCCGTGCACTCGAACGTGGCCTTTACCATCCGCCATCTGGTCTCGAAGGTCACCGGGAAGTTCGACGATTTCTCCGGGACCGTCAATGTCGACCCGAAGAAGCTTGCCACCTCGTCCGTCGACTTCGCCATCAAGGTTGCCAGCATCGACACCGGCAACGGCGATCGCGACAAGCACCTCAAGAGCGGTGATTTCTTCGATGCCGAAAAGTACCCGGAGATCACCTTCAAGAGCAGTAGCGTGAAAGCCGCCGGAAAGGACAAGTACTCGGTCGCCGGTACTCTGACCATGCACGGAGTCTCGAAGCTCGTCGTCCTTCCTGTCCAGTTCGGTGGTTTCGGCAAGGACATGCAGGGGAACGAGAAAGCCGGCTTCGAGCTCTCGACGAAACTCGATCGCAAGGAATACGGGATCAACTGGAACAAGGCGGTCGACAACGGCACGCTGCTCGGCGACGAGGTCGCCGTCAGCATCAATCTCGAGACCAGCAAGAAGAAGTAACGGCCCGATCTCGCGGAGCATGTAGGGGTGCGCCCGCTCTCGGGCGCCCCCCGGCGGCCTGTAGCACAGACAGGAAGAGGCGCACAGACAGAAGTGTCTGTGCTACAGGCCAAAGCTTCGCTACTTCGCGCTCATCCCCGACAGCGCTTTCTCGGTCGCAGCCATCAGCGCCTCGGGTCCCACCGGCGCCCCGGTGGCGTGGATCATCCAGACGTCCGGCGCCACGCTGCCCTCGCGCGCCATCCGCTCGAACTCCTTCCCGATGTTGCCGGCCTTTTCCATCTGGGCCTCGATCTGAAAGGCGATCATGTGGCCGATCGGATAGTCGGGCAGGTAGAGAAACGAGTCGATCATGTGGGAGTAGACGCCGAGGAGTACGACGTCGCGCTTTCCGAAGACCGGAGCGTAGTAGCGGTTCCAGACGTCTCTGGAGATCCCCACGACGGCCTCGCGCAGTTGGGCCGGCGTCGCGGCGGGATGGTCATACATCCAATGCCACGCCCGCATGTCCACCAGGGCCACGCCCGAGATTTCATACGTTCCCCAGAAGTCATTCAGAGTCTTGAGCGCATCGCTCTCCGCGGTCGGCTTCGACAGACCGAGCAGCTCGAGGTCCTTGTTCTGAAACACGAAGGCCAGGGCCTCGGTGAAGGCGTTGTTCGGCACTCCGGCCAGGAGCGTGTGATCGATCCTGTTCAGCGAGAAGGTCTGCTCGACCGTGTGCCCCATCTCGTGCACGGCGATGTTGAACCCCTTGTAGTCCATCCCTTCGCGTCCCACCCGCGTGCGCAGATGGGGGTGATCGGCCCGGCGCGACGCGCCGAGGGCGTGACCTGAGCCGCGCGCCGGATCGACCACGATGTTGTCTGCCAGGTACTGCGCCGTCTCCGGCGAGAAGCCGAGATGCCGGAAGAGGTTCGGCATGTCCTTCTTGTAGGCCTCGGCTGTCGGATAGCGCGTGCGCACGATGGCATCGAGCTGCGCCTCGCTGTAGCTGCCGCGCGGCCGGAAGCCGTTGTACCAGACGTCGAAGGGCTCGAGCGGCCGCCCAAGCCGCTGCTGGATGACGAAGGCAACGCGCGGGACGAGCGGAGAAGAGAGAATGCTCTCGAGCATCGCTGCGACTCGCTTTTCGGGGATCTCCCGGTTCTCATCGAAACGGCGGGCCATCAGGGTCGGGGCGGTCGGCGAGTACGGATCGGCCAGTTTCGAGGCGCGGAAGACATCGAGGAGAACCGCATAGCGCTTGTCGGGCTCCGGCGAGTTGGTGGGATGCTCGGGAGCAGGCCGACCCTGGCCGGCGGCGGCGTCATGCACCGTCGTCGGGGTGATCGTGTTGCTGAACGGGTTCCAGTCGACGTTCGGGTTGTCGACGACATCGGCTGGAATGCTCTGCGTGACGATCCGCTCCATGACCTGCTCGATGACGCGCTGTTTCCGCAGGCCGTCCTTCGGATCGCTGTAGTCGGCCTTGATCTCGTCGCGCAGGTTCCAGTGCGACAGCAGACGCAGACCGGCGGGGAAGATCCGCTGGCCCCCGGCATCGACGAGGTGATGCATCCAGATGTTGTACTCGGCGATGTACTGCGCCGCTTCGCCGGAGGCACGTCCGATGGCCAGGTTGACCTCGCCCGGAATCCGCTTGCTGAAGCGTTGCGCGAGACGGGCCTCCGCCCACTGCCGTCTGGACCACTTCGGTCCCTGCGTCAGCCGTTCTTCGAGGGTGGTCAGCGGGAAGTTCAGGAGAACCGAGAAGGCCAGGCGATTCTGGAAGAAGTCGTCGTTGGCGTGGGCCGATGGATCGTAGCCGGCGAGGATCTCATCGAAGGGATAGATCGGCCCGCGGTCGAGGTCGGACTCCATCCGGAAGTCGCGGGAGATCTCCAGCATGTGGCCGTCGAATGACTCGAGTGCAAACTCCATTCTGTCGAAGAGCGCGTCGAGGGTCTTCTGGTCTCCGGCGAAGCCGCTGTGGACGACTTCCTTGAACGCCGTCTCATCGCCGTCGCTGCTGCGCCAGAATTGTGCGGCCTGGCGGATGCCCTGCTCGACGCGGCTGCTCTGAGCGTCACCGTACTTCGCCACAAGCTCGGGAACGAGCTGTGAGGCGGCGTCGGTCATCCAGGCCGGAGCTGTCTCGGAGCGTTTCATGATGGTCGGAGCTGCAGTCTGGCCCATCGCGGCCGCGCTGATGGCCAGGAGAACGAGGGTCCACAACGATGTGCATCTTCGCACGCGTCACCTCCCGGAGAGCGCGCCCATTGTCGCCGATATGTAGCACAGACACTTCTGTCTGTGCACCTTGTCAGAGAGCACCGCTCATGTCGCCGATATGTAGCACAGACACTCTGTCTGTGCGCCTTGTCGGAGAGCACGGCTCATGGCACACAGACAAGAGTGTCTGTGCTACAGCAGAGGCGAGAGTGTCTGTGCGCAACCCTCTCATTCCGGAATCTCCCGCTACGAGGATCTGTGAGATCATCTCCCTCTCTCATGAAGATCGCTGTGGCAGAACGCGGCAACGTCTCTGTGATCGCGATACAGGGCGATTTCGTGATCGGTGCCCCGGAAACAGCCTTCAACCAGGCCATTCGCGATCTTCTCGATCGCCAGCGGAAGCTCGTGGTCGTCGACTTTGCAGGCCTCGGCAACATCGACAGCTCCGGGATCGACGCTCTCGTCTCCGGCCTGACCAGTTGCGTCAACGCCGGAGGCCGCATGAGCATGGCCCGACTCACGGCCAGGGTAAAGAAGCTCTTCGAGATCACCCGGCTCGATTCGATCTTCGACATCCACGGCGAAGTCGACGGAGCGGTGGTCAAGCTGGAGACCCTGGCCCGACCACCCGACAGCCTCGTCACCAAGTAGCGACGGGCTGACTGTTGGTGGTCATCCTCCCACCATCAGTTGCTATTGTCCCTCTGCGGTACGCGCGGTGATCGACGGGATGGTCTGATGACCGAGCATGCTCGTCCAGGAGGGCGCCTTTGTAGGCAGCGCCGAAGCTGCTATAGTCAGGCCATGCGATCGAATTCCGCCCGGCCGATGATTTCGAGCCAGTACCAGCAGCAGGGGAGGAACGCGGGCTGTGTCCGACGATCGTGACTTGAGACGAATCGAATCCGACAACAGGGCCCGCGAGCGATCGCGGGCCTTTTTTTTGTCTGG
>JADGNX010000183.1 GCA_017883265.1 Thermoanaerobaculia bacterium | reverse complement strand
TCTCTATCCCGCCATGAATCCGGCTCTCGGACTGGCGCCATCCTTACTCTGATTCGCGTGTGCTTCAATTCTTCAGGGGGTAGAAGCCGTCTCGAAAAACGTGAAGACCACAGCGCCGAGGATGAATGCCATCGCCACGACATCTCGATGGAGGGGAATACGATGACCTCCAGCGGCACGATGGACGATCCGATGAGCGGCAAGTCGCAGATGGTGAACAACAAGGTGACGGTCACGGACAATGATCATCACACGATGGAAATGTGGGGACCCGGTCCTGACGGAAAGGCCTTCAAGATGATGGAGATCAGTTACGCGCGTAAAAAGTAGCGCCCGCAACATTCTCTGATCCGCTCGTCGGGCGGCGCACTCGACTGAAGATCGGTGCGCCGCCCCTTCCAGATTCCTGAACGAACCACTTGCACCAACCCTTCACTTTTCACTCTTTGGTGCACGGTCGTTCTTGACGATCCGTCCCTCCTTCATCACGAAGAAGACATGTTCGGTCGTGGCGATGTCGTCCAGCGGATTGCCAGGAACGGCGACGATGTCGGCGAGTTTGCCGACCGCGATGGTGCCGAGGCGATCGTCGATGCCGAGGAGAGCTGCTGCCACGGTGGTGCCGGCGCGCAGTGCTCCAGCCGGCGACATGCCGAGAGAGGTCATGAGCGCGAACTCCCGCGCGTTCAAGCCATGAACGGAGACGCCCGAGTCAGTGCCGAAGGCGATCTTCACGCCGGCCTTGACGGCGCTGCGGAACATGTCGGATCGCGCGGCCAGAGCCGCCTTCCCCTTCGCCGCAATCGAGGGAGGGAACTTGTCGATTTTCGCGCCGATCCACGCTCCGGCCAGCAGGGTGGGGACGAGGTAGACTCCATGCTCTTTCATGAGCACGAGCGTTTCCGGCTTGATGAATGAGCCGTGCTCGATGGAATCGACGCCGGCCTGAACGGCCATCCGCGCGGCCGTGTCGCCATGGCAGTGCGCTGCCACCTTGCGTCCCCAGTGATGCGCTTCTTCCACGATGGCGTTCATCTCCTCCTGCGAGAGCTCCGGCGCATCGACCGGATCGGAGAGCGAGAGGACGCCGCCGGACGGCATGAACTTGATGACATCGGCGCCGTACTTGATCTGATATCGCACAGCAGCCCGGCATTCGGCTGCTCCGTTGCACACGCCGCTGATCGGCCCCTGCTGCGCGATGCCACGCGCCGGCGGAATCGGATCGGCATCGGCATGGCCTGCGGTGCCTCCGATGGCATGAACGGCCACCAGCATCCGCGGTCCTTCAATCCAGCCGCTGTTGATGGCGTTGCGCAGGCCGACATCGATGTAGTCGGCGGAGCCGAGGTCGCGAACCGTGGTGAATCCGGCCTCGATGGTTTTCCGGGCGTAGGTGGAAGCGAGGAGCGCCTGCTCGGTGGGCTGCCGCATGAGGTTCTGGAAGTATTCCTGGTACCAGTTGTCCCCTGATTCTCCGCTGAGATGGGTATGCGCGTCGATGAACCCGGGAAGGAGGGTGGCGTCGCCGAGATCGATCACCTGTGCCTCCGGCGGAATGGCCACGGTGGTACCCGCTGCCGTAATGCGGTTCCCCTGAATGACGATCGCCGCATTCCGGACCAGCGTGTCCGAGGTCGCGTCGAACATGCGCGCCGCGCGCACCACGATGGGCCGGGTGCTGGCCGGCGGCTGCGTCTGGGCCGTAACCGTGGCGACGAGGATGAATGCCTGGATGAATGACAGGATGAATTTTCGCATCGCGAGACGGTAAACAGGCGCGGCAGAAAACACAATAGATGAGTACGGCAGAGTCGTCAGGCTGGGTATTCCTTTGGGGACGGTAGGGTTTCACCCCCCCGGAATCACTCCTCCTACAGGAGCAGTCAACCAGGAGCAGTCAACGATGAAGAGTTTCACTTCAAGGCAGCGTACGACTTTTTCTCATCTGAGCCCCCCAGTCGCGCGGGGGCTTTCCGGGCTCGGCGACCGCCAGGGCTTTCCGCGTGTAAGATCTTCGGCAGCCATGGAAGGACCATCCCCGGATCGACCCGGCCTTGAGCACGATCTGGCTCCGGAACCCGAGAGACGCCCATTTGCCTCGACCCGGATGCGGTCGAGCGTCGACAACCTCCTCCGCTCCGCACAGCAGCACCACGTGCAGCTCAGCGTCATGGCGGACATGAAAGCGGGCATGCTGATCACCATCTCCTCGATCGTGGTGACGGTCGCTCTCAGTCAGTCGGGTGTGGGAAAGTTCCGCCCTGCGCTTTTCACCCTGGCCGGAGCGTGCCTCGTGGCGCTGCTGCTGGCAGTGATTGCCATCCTCCCCACCTTCAGCGCACCCAATAAGGGGAGGCCGGCTCCGTTCAATCTTCTCTTCTTCGGCCACTTCGCAACCTTGTCGGAGGAGGAATATATGAGGGAGATGGAGGCCGCTCTGGCTGACGATGCCATGGTCTATCAGATCGCCATCCGCGACATCCATTCGCTCGGCGTCTACCTCTACAAGAAGAAGTTTCGCTATCTCCGCTTCGCCTACGCCGCTCTGATCGGGGGCTTCGTCCTGGCTGCCATCGTGGAGATGGTCGTGCTCTGGGGCTGAGCGCCGCGAGTTTCGAGGGAGCCTCACCCCTGGACACGCAGCGGGCCCGCTGTAGCACAGACACTTCTGTCTGTGCGCCTTCTGCCTGTGCGCGTCTTCCCTAGGCCTGTAGCACGGACCGGCACAGACAGAAGTGTCTGTGCTACAGCGACGAGGGCGCCAAAGTCCAGGGCGCGACGGCTCACGGCCGTCGCGCTACCAGGTTATGCGGTGCTGCCACCGGCTCCGGACGGTGCAGGTACCGGGGCGGGCGGAAGCGGGCTCTGGACGTCGGTGGAGGGTCCCGATCCCGGCGCGATGGTCATCTTCTCGCCAGGTCCCTCTTCCGGGTAGAACTCCTTGTTCTTGATGTAGTCGATTCCAGTCTCCGCGATCAGGATCTCATTGACCTCGGCGCCATCGAGCGTCTCGCGCTCCAGCAGCCGGCGGGCGATACGGTCGAGACCACTCTTGTTGTTGCTGATGACGTCATGCGCGGTCTTGTAGGCCTTATCGAGGATTCGCTTGACCTCACGATCGATCTCAACGGCGGTCGATTCCGAGAAATCCTGATGCTGGGCGAACTCACGGCCCAGGAAAATGGCTTCTTCCTTCTTGCCGAAGGTGACCGGGCCGAGGTCGGACATGCCCCACTCGCAGACCATGCGGCGAGCCATGCCGGTGGCACGCTCGATGTCATTGCCTGCTCCCGTGGTGATCTCTCCCAGAAAGATCTCTTCGGCGATCCGGCCGCCCATCATGACTGCCAGTAGGGCGTCGAGGTAGCGCTTGGAGTAGGAGTATTTATCCTCGGTCGGAAGCTGCTGGGTCAAACCGAGAGCGCGACCGCGCGGAATGATGGTCACCTTGTGAAGAGGATCGGCAGCCGGAAGGATGGCGGCGACGATGGTGTGGCCGGACTCGTGATAGGCGGTGTTGCGCTTCTCCCGGTCGCTCATGACCAGGCTCTTGCGCTCCACGCCCATCATGACCTTGTCCTTGGCGAACTCGAAGTCGACCATCTGGACTTTCTTCTTGTCGTAACGGGCGGCGTTGAGAGCGGCCTCGTTGACGAGATTGGCAAGGTCGGCGCCGGAGAAGCCGGGTGTACCGCGAGCCAGGACCGAGGCATCGACGTCTTCTGCCAGAGGAATGGTGCGGGTGTGGACGCGCAGGATCCCTTCGCGGCCCTTGAGATCGGGAAGATCGACCACCACGCGGCGGTCGAAGCGGCCGGGGCGGAGAAGGGCCGGATCGAGAACATCGGGACGGTTCGTGGCCGCGACCAGGATGACGCCGTCGTTCGACTCGAATCCGTCCATCTCGACCAGGAGCTGGTTGAGGGTCTGCTCGCGCTCGTCGTGTCCGCCGCCGAGGCCTGCGCCACGGTGACGGCCGACGGCGTCGATCTCATCGATGAAGATGATGCAGGGAGCGTTCTTCTTCCCCTGCTCGAAGAGGTCGCGCACGCGTGAGGCACCGACGCCGACGAACATCTCGACGAAGTCCGAGCCGCTGATCGAGAAGAACGGCGCGTTCGCTTCGCCGGCGATGGCCCGGGCCAGAAGAGTCTTGCCGGTCCCCGGAGGTCCCATCAGCAGGACGCCCTTGGGGATCTTGCCGCCGAGCTTCGTGAATTTCTGCGGCTCCTTGAGAAACTCGATGATCTCCTGCAGCTCGACCTTGGCCTCGTCCACGCCGGCCACGTCCTTGAACGTGACCTTCTTGGCATTTCCCGAGAGAAGCTTGGCCTTGGACTTGCCGAACGACAGGGCCTTGTTGCCACCGGCCTGCATCTGCCGCATGAAGAAGATCCAGAGACCGACGAGGAAGAGGATCGGAGCCCAGGTGACGAGGCCGGTGATCAACGAATTGTCGCGCTGCTCTTCGAACTCGACCTTCACCCCTTTGGAGTCGAGCATGTCGACCATCGTGGTGTTGTTGCTCGGCCCGATGAGGTGAAACTCTTTTTTCGCCTTGGCGTTGCTCGTCATCTCGCCGGTGATCTCGTTACCCCGGATCTTGACTTGAGCAACCTGACCCGCTTTGACCCGGGCCATGAACTCGCTGTACTGGATCGGCTCGCTATTGTTCTTGGTGGTCTGAAACAGACTCCAGAGCAGGAATACGAGGACGATGATGACGACCCAAAGCAAAGCGGTCTTGACTGTGGAATTCAACGATGTACCTCCAGTTGACCACTCGTGAACCTCGTCACGAGCGACGGTAAATCATCCCACGTGAGGAGAATGCCGCGAAAGAGCTAACGCCCTCTTTCTAAGGGATATTCTCTCAAATCGGCGAGTGAATCGAAGCCTTCCTCCGCGCGATTTCGGAGCATGAAATGGTCGATTCAGTGGAGCGCCGGCCGCCCTCGGCCGCTTTCGGCGGCTGGCGCGTTCCCCGCGCGCGGGTGCCCGAGCGCCGCCTAGCGCAGCCGCGCTATGAAGGGCAGATTGCCGTGCTGGCCGTCGAGCTCTAGCCCGTAGCCGACGAAGGCTCCGTCCTCCACCTCGAAGGCTGCGTAGTCGACCTTGAGGTCGATCGTGCGGAGAGCCGGGCGGTCGAGAAGAGCGACGAGCTTGAGGTCTGCCGGCTTGTGCTGTCTGAGCTGGCCGAGCAGATAGCTCTCGATGACCCCGGTGGAGACGACATCCTTCAACAGGTAGACATGGCGATCGCCGATCTCGAAGTGGCTGAGGAAGTGGATCTCCACGGCTTCGGCGATCTGCGTGTCGCTCATGTCGCGGATCTCGTCGATGAAGTCATAGGCCACCTCGCCCTCGATCCGCCGGAGGAGATCGGAGAGAAAAACGGACGTCCCCTTGAGAATGCCGATGATGAAGACCGGCTTGCGCCCGGCGTCTTTGCGGATCTGTTTGCCGAGAGTAGAGACGCGCCGGGCGATGCGCCTGGCGCTGAATTCTTCTTTGATTCGCGGTCGTTTCACGGTCGCTCCAGCCTCACTTCGTAAACGTCGCCGCCCGAATCGGTCACTTTGAAGTCGTCGGCCAGAGCGACGCCGGCGACCCAGACGATCCGGTCCTGCCAGAAGAGCAGCGGAATCGAATCGCGAATCTCTCTCGGGATCTTACGATCAATGAGGAGCGACTTCAGCTTTTTCTCATAAAGGAGGCCGAGAGGGCGAATTCGCTCGCCCCGGCGGCGGGTCCGGACGACGAAGTCGGGAGCCCCCCCGGTTGGCAGCTGGAAGAGCTGCCGGAAGCCCGCCGGCGGCGATGGTTCGGTGTCGGTGGCGCTCCTGACCGAGAGGGTCGTTCCATCGGGCAGTCCGGTTGGAGTGCCGGCCGTGAGATGCAGCTCGAACGGCGCTGCCACCGGCTGGCGATGGCGAAGCGTCAACGAATCGGCGGCCACGATGGCCTCGAGACTTCTCGTGACCGAGAAACGTCCCGGAAAGCCTGTTGCCTCCTCGATCCGGCGAAGATCCGTGGCACTGACATCGCGTGCCTCGGGATCGAGGCGACGGATCTCGCCGGCCAGGAGCGACCGGACGATCCAGCCGTCTGCCGCCAGAGTGGCCTCGTCGAATCGCGAATGTCCGGGCGCGCGCTCGACGGCCGCTCCAGCCGCGGCCAGGAGCGGTTGCACCACCCGGCGGAGATCCTGAGCGTCGAGGGCGGTGGCGGCGAGTGTTTGAACGATCGAGGGGTTGTAGTGACGCAGTAGCGGGATCAGCTCGTGGCGGATTCGATTGCGCAGGAAGCGGCGATCGGCGTTGCTGGAATCACGCCGCGGAGCGACACCCCGCTCGGCGAGGAAGCCTTCGATGGCGTCGCGCGACAGGCCCAGGAGCGGCCGGAGGTACCCGTCGCTGGTGATGGGCTGAATGCCGCCGAGCGGAAGCAGACCACTCCCGCTGATGATCCGCAGCAGAAGAGTCTCGGCCTGATCGTTCTGCTGATGCGCGGTGACAATGAAGTCGGCCGCGATGCGCGCGCGAATCTCCGCCAGGATCTCCCGCCGCAGGATGCGGGCGGCGGCTTCCACTCCGCGCTCCCGCACCGCATCGGCCGTGAGGGGGGCATCCGTAACGATCAGCGGAACGGCGAGATCGAGGCAGAGCTGATGGACGAACTCGGCATCGTGGTCGGATTCGTCACCGCGCAGGTGATGGTTGATGTGGGCCGCGGTGAGCGAGAAGCCACGGTCGCGAAACTCGGCCAGCGCCAGGAGCAGCGCCGTAGAGTCGACCCCGCCCGACGAGGCCACGACGAAATGCGCCGGCCGGATCTCGTGCGACGCGAAAAATCGTTCAATGGCCTCGGTCAGCATGGCAGGTGAGTCGTATTTCCAAACCAGAAACCAGAAACCAGAAACCAGAACGGCCTTCTTCTGGTTTCTGGTTTCTAGTTTCTAGTTTCTGGTTTCACACCTGCACCGTGGCGGATCACCGGCCGGTGGTCACCGATCGCGCAGCCTCGGCAAACTCCAG
>JADGNX010000182.1 GCA_017883265.1 Thermoanaerobaculia bacterium | reverse complement strand
GATGGTCGGCAGCGTGAAGGGATAGGGTCCGCCGCGGCGGTAGGTAGCACAGACACAGACCGACGAGATTCTACAAACCAGAAACCAGAAACCAGAAACCAGAACGGCCTTTTTCTGGTTTCTGGTTTCTGGTTTCTGGTTTTGGAAATGCGACTCACCAGCAACACACTCTCCTGGTCAAGACCGCTAGTCGATGCGCAGCTCCGACTCGGCGTCGAAGAGCTGGATCGCGTCGTTCTCGATCGAGAGGGAGAGAGCGTCGCCGATGTGCGGCTGCAACCGGGGGTCGAGCGAGGCCACCATGATGTCCTCTCCGACGCGGGTGTGGACGATGATCTGGTGGCCGATCAGCTCGACGAGCTCGACCCGCCCGATGACGACCGTGCGGCCCGGCTCCGATCCCACGGGTCCCACGTGTTCGGGGCGGATTCCTACGATGACGCGGCGGCCGGGAGGCAGCGTGCTCCGCAGCCGCTCGGGGACCGGCAGCTCGAACTCCAGAGTGCGGATCGCCGTCCCGTGCTCCCAGACTGTACCGCTGACGAAGTTCATCGGAGGAGTTCCGATGAATTGAGCTACGAACAGATTGTCCGGCCGTGCGTAGATCTCGAGCGGCGTTCCGACCTGCTGGATCTTTCCATCGCGCATGACGGCGATCCTGTGTCCCATGGTCATGGCCTCGATCTGGTCATGCGTCACGTAGACCGAGGTCGTCTGCAATCGCTGCTGCAGCTGTGTGATCTCCGCCCGCATCTGAACGCGCAGCTTGGCGTCGAGGTTCGAGAGAGGCTCGTCAAAGAGGAAAACAGCCGGCTGGCGGACGATGGCCCGGCCTACGGCGACGCGTTGACGCTGGCCTCCGGAGAGGTCTTTCGGTTTGCGGTCGAGCAGGTGAGTGATGCCGAGGATCTCCGCCGCTTCGTCGACCCGCTTGTCGATCTCCGGCGGTCCGACTTTGCGCATTCGCAATCCGAATTCGAGATTGCCACGAACCGTCATGTGCGGATAGAGAGCGTAGCTCTGGAAGACCATGGCGATATCGCGGTCGCGGGGAGCGAGGTTGTTCACCACGCGGTCGCCGATGGAGATCGTTCCGCTGGAGATCTCCTCGAGGCCGGCGATCATCCGCAGAGCTGTCGACTTGCCGCAGCCGGACGGTCCCACCAGAACCATCAGCTCGTGGTCGCGGACCTCGAGGTTGAGCGATTCGATGACCGAGACGGACTCGTACCGTTTCGAGACATTCGTGAAGGTGACGGCCGCCATGGAGACGGGCGTGAGTTTAGCGCATCGCGGCGCAGTGCTCGTCGGTCAAAGTGGAGCGGCGGCCGCCTCGGCCGCCAACCGCCCTGCGTCGAGCCGGGCGGCGTCCTGAAAAGCGACCCGACATGCCACGGAGGCGAAGCGCTCCACCAGCCTTTCCCTGCGATCTCCTCAACGCTGGCGCTTCGTGAAGACGAACGGCGTCGCCAGAAGCTCCCCCTTCCCATCGTAGAACGCGACCGACATCGTCGTAGCGGTCAGGTCGAGCACGGCAAAGCCGAACCGCTTCCGGGTGTCGGCCGGAAAGAGGGTCCGAAGCATCAGCGCGACCATCGGGCGCGGCTCCGATCCGGAGCCGCTGACGAGGAAAAGGGGATCGCCGCTTACCAGCTCCAGATCGTGATCGTGACCGCAGAGGTAGAGGTCGATCCCGCCTTGGCGAAGCAGCGGGAGGAGCGCTCGCATGCGGCCTCTCTCGGAGCTCGGCATTCGACCGTGGAAACCGGAAGAGACGATCGTATGGTGGCCTGCGACGATTCTCCACCGATTGTCACCGCTCTGTTGCATCATCGAGATCGCCAGCCGCAGCCTCTCGACTGCCTGAGACGCGCTGTCGCCGCCGAGAGCCGGCGCGCCGAAGCCGTAGGCGATCGGCGAGGTGTCGATCATCGCTACCTCCGCCACCCCGCTCCGCAGAAGGTAGCTTCGCGCTGGAAACACCCAGTTCGGCACGAGGGAGGTGGCGCGCAACTGCGCCGACGGGTCGGCATTCCGGCAAGGTTGCCACGACCCTTCACGGAACTGCGGCTCCCCGTAGTCGTGATTGCCGAGAACCGGATAGAGCGGGATGCCGAGTGTCGAGTAGGTCTGACGGATCGAGCTCCATCCAGGGTCGGTTTCTGTAGCCACGCCGCAGGGATAGAAGTTGTCGCCGAGGATGAGGACGGCATCGGCAGGATGCTCGCGGTGGACGCGCACCACTCCGGCAAAGACGCTGGCGGCCCCGTCCCCAAAGTCGCCGACCGCGATGAGGCGCCACGAGGGACCGACGCTGCTCTCCACGATCGGTGGCGGCGCGACTCCGGCGGCCGGGGGCGGGAGACGCGTGGCGGCGCAGGCGGACAGGATGATCGCCGCGACGGCCGCCGGCCAGAGCGGTCCACGAGGTAAGATGACGCCCTTCGCATGCCGATGATTCCGCGTCCCGCGACGCGCCTGGCAGAACGAAGATTCGTTGATCTCCCTGGCGAACCCCTCAACAGGCATGTGCCCACTCTCGCTGGTTCAGAACGGACCTCCTGACAGGGCACAGCAGACCATCACAAACTCAACGATCGGAGAAGCCCATGCCTCTCGTGCAATTCTATCTTCGCCGGGGAAAGTCGCCGGAGTTCCTCAAGTCGATGGCCGACGCGGTTCATCAGGCACTGGTCACTGCGGCCAGCGTGCCGGAGGACGATCAGTTTCAGATCATCCATCAACTGGAACGCGAATCCTTGATCGCGAACGCCACTTATGGCGGAGTCTCGCGTTCGGAGGATGTCATCATCATCCAGATCACCCTCAACACCGGCCGGACCCTCGAGGTGAAAAAGGCTCTTTATGCCGAGATCGCCCGCGTGCTGCAGGCAGATCTCGACGTGCGGGCCGATGACATCCTCATTTCGCTGGTGCAGGTCGGCAGGGAGGACTGGTCGTTTGGCGGCGGCAGAGCCACCTACGCCTGAAGACGAGTGGACGATGCCTGAAACGTGTGCCGGCGCCGCAACTGATGACGTCTGGACGTCACGAATCGCCCTTTGCGGGACGCTCTCGTTCCCTCCGGTGCCTCCTGCTAGAATGCGACGCTCTTTCGCACTGTTCTGCTTGCCCGTGACCTTATTCAGGGTCAATCCGTCTCACGATACAAATTCGCCTGGTCGAAATGAAACTATGACACGATTTCTCTGCTTAAGCCTGGTGTGCTCGCTTGGCGCCGCCACGCTATACGCCCAGGCGCCGGCCGCCCCCCAGAAGCCGCAACCTACCAAGCCTGGAACGGTTCTCGACACCCCCTCCACCGGTCGCATCATCTCTGCTCCGGAAGCCACCGCCCCGTCGCCGGTCACCCAGCCGGCTCGCGGCGCCGTCGCCGGCTCGACGATCGAGCGCTTCGAGGCAGTCGGAAACACATCGGTGGCCAGCGACACGATCCGCGTCTACCTCGGTATCAATCCGGGCGACCCCTACGATCTGGCGACGCTGCAGAAAAACTTCCTCAACTTATGGCAGACCGGACTCTTCGATGACATCCGCCTGGAGACCGACAAGGGACAGACGGGGGTCATCGTCCGGGCAATCGTCAAGGAGCGGCCTCGCATCGGCGCAGTCGAATACCGCGGAAACAAGGAACTGACTTCCGCGAAGCTCGGTGAGGCCCTCGAGAAGGAGCACATCGACCTTCATGTCGGCAACACCATCGAGCAGACCCTGGTCCGTCGCGCTGCCGAGGCCATCCGGCACGCCTACACCGAGGGAGGATTCGAAGGGCTGTCGGTGGACACGACGACGGAAGACATGACGGAAGCTGGAGAGAAGCGGATCGTCTTCATCATCAATGAGGGTATCAAGGCGAAGATCGCCACGATTCAATTCACCGGCAACAAAGCGTTCAAAAGTAAGCGTCTCCTTCGTGTGATGAAGGAGATCAAGGCCAGCAACCTCTACACGGCCATCCGGAAGAAGAACCTCTACATCCCCTCCAAGCTCGACGAAGATCTGGAGCGCCTCAAGAATTTCTACCAGGACTACGGTTATCAGAACGTGTCTTTCGGCGACCCCCAGGTGGTCACGATACGCACCGGCAAGAAGCCGCGCGTCAAGCTCATCATCCCGGTCAAGGAAGGGGTCGTGCACAGTTTCGGCGACGTCAGCGTTTCCGGGAACACGGTCTTTACCGCCGATCAGATCATCGGCAACTGGCCCCTGAAGAAGGGGGAGACGATCCGCCGGAAAGCCATTCAGACTCGGGCCGATGCCTTCGGCGATGCCTATCGCGCCCGTGGCTACATCTATGCCTACGTCAATCCCGAGTATGTGGTGAAAGACAACAACATCGTCGACGTTCATCTGACCGTGTACGAGGGCGATCAGTTCCACCTCGGCCGGATCGAGTTTCAGGGAAACAATACGACCAAGGACAAGGTCCTCCGTCGCGAGATCTTCCTCGAAGAGGGGATGATCATGGACATGGAGACCTTCAAGCAGAGCATCTACAAGCTCGGCCAGCTCGGCTACTACAAGGTCACGGATAACCCCGACTTCAAGGTGAACCAGGATTCGAAGACGGTAGACATCCTGGTCAAAGGGACAGAAGAGGGGAAAAACGACGTCCAGTTCGGCGGCGGCTACTCGGAAGGCGGCGGCTTCTTCGTGCAGACGCAGTTCTCCACGCGCAATCTGATGGGCGAGGGGGAGAGCCTCGGTCTCAGCTTTCAGAAGGGGAGCAGGCAGAATTTCTTCTCGCTCTCCTACACCGATCCCTGGTTCCATGACACGCCGAACAGCCTCGGCGCCTCGCTCTTCGACCGCGACACGAACTATCCGGCGTCCATCGGACTGGTGGCGCGCAGCAAGGGGGGCACGGTGGCCTATGGCTACCGCCTGCACCGCTTCGACTCCTTTTCCCTCCTCTACGGTCTCGAGCACACGGCCGAGCATCAGGAGACCAATTTCGCTCCCGACATCAACGGCAACATTCCGATCTCCGACGTCACCGACTTCAAGTTCGTGACATCGACCTTCGGTCCTTCATACCACTTCGACTCCCGCGACAATCCGACCGACACCACGCGCGGCGCTCGATTCAGCGGTGGCTTGAATTACACCGGCGGTGTGCTGGGTGGAACGATCCACCTCATCAAGCCGACGGTCGCTGCCACGAAGTACTTCAAGTTGTCGCGAAATACATCGTTCAGCGTCAACGGCGAAGCCGGATACATCAAGCCTTACGGGACAAACTGTACGTATACCTACCAGGACCTTCTCAACACCAGAAAGAACTATTGCGTGCCGGAGACGGAGCGCTTCTTTGTGGGCGGCGAGTTTTCGGTGCGCGGATTCAAGCAGGGCACTCTGGGACCGCAGGAGAATATCCAGGGCTTCCTGAGAGGCACGGGCGGCTACAAGTACCACGTCGTGAACGCCGAGTACGTCTACAAGGTCACAGATCCGATCAGGCTGGTCCTCTTTGCCGACGGCGGCTTTTCGTATGGCTACCAGGAGCGGTGGGATCTGACCAGAACACGCTACGTGACAGGGACGGAGCTGCGCCTCTTCCTGCCTGTGTTCCAGTTCCCGCTGCGATTCATCTACGCCTTCAACATTCGTCCGCAGACCGGAGATCAGTTCAACGGATTCCAGTTCACGATCGGGAATACCTTCTGAACCGGCTTCGATTTCAAAACGTAAGAGAACAATAGACATTTGCGCGCTCTCAACGCTTCTCAACAGGGGGCCGCATCCAAATAAGGAGATTTTCCATGAAGAAGTTAGCCATGTCAGTGGTGATTGCGGCGCTGGCCGCGCCGATGTTTGCGCAGACGGCGGCACCGGCGCGCGTTGCCGTGATCAACGTCCAGAAGGTGCTGGCCGAATCGACCTCCGGCAAGGCCACTCTCGAGCGCCTCAAGAAGATGCAGGATGAGCGCGTGGCCAAGGCCAAGAAGATGGACGAGGAAGTTCAAGCCCTCGATGCGCAGATCAACCAGAAGAAGATGTCCCTCTCCGAAGAGAAGCTGGCCGAGATGACCAAGGATCTGTCCGACAGGAAGATCTCGATGCAGCGCTACGCGCAGGACGCTGACCGGGAAGTGAGTGAAGCCCGCGACCGTGCGTTGCAGGATCTCGAGAAGCAGATCATGCCGCTGATCAACCAGATCGGTAAGGAGATGGGCTTCGCCGCCATCTTCAACAAGTTCGAGTCCGGTCTGGTTTACGCCTCCGACGCCATCGACATCACTGACATGGTCGTCAAGCGCTTCAACGAGGTCCCGGCCACCGCCACAGCGGCTCCGGCCAAGTAAGGACCCTCCCTTTCGATTCACCCTGAAAGCCTCCCGCCCGGAGGCTTTCGACTTTCTACTGTGGAGTGTCTCGTTCTCCAAGTGGAGGGGTGCCCGCTTTCGGGCGCCCGCGCGGGGAACATGACAAGCCGCCCGCCCGCCGGTGGCCGAAGCGGCCGCCGCTCCACTCGGCATAGACGCCTCACGTGAGCAGAGCCTCCAAAACCTCCGGCAGTTCCCCGCATTCGCCCGCCTCGACTTACAATGCGCCCGCTGTGGCGGACATTACTCTCGCTGAAATCGCGGCCTTCGTCGGCGGCACCTTTTCCGGGCCTCCGAAGGCGACAGTTTGCGGCGTTGCGGGCCTCGAGGACGCCGGTGAGGGCGACCTTTCGTTTCTATCAAATCCGAAATACGCTCCCATGCTCGATAAGACGGCTGCGGGGGCCATCCTGGTGAGCGCCTCCCAGAGCGGCGATTCGCCGCGCTGGATTCGTGTGAGCAATCCGTATCTGGCCTTTGCTCACGTGCTCCAGCGCTGGTTCTCGAACGTCGCTGCTCCTCTCGGCGTCTCCCCTCTCGCCAGCGTCGCTCGCAGCGCCCGATTTGGCGAGAACATCGGTATCGGTCCATTCGTCACCATCGCCGACGACGTCGTCATGGGCTCGAACGTCCGGATCTTTCAGGGGGTCTCCATCGAGCGTGGATGTGCGATCGGCGACGACACCTGGATCTATCCGAACGCTGT
>JADGNX010000181.1 GCA_017883265.1 Thermoanaerobaculia bacterium | reverse complement strand
GGATGCGTCGGATCGATCCCGGTATCGATGACCGCCACCATGCCCGATCCGACCGCGCCATAGATCCTCTGGGCCTCGGAAAGGCGGATGAGACGGGTGGCCGGTTGTGTCACGTAATAGTTGGGAACCGAGGCTCCGAAGTAGGTGACGATGGCCCGGTTGGCGATGAGTTCGGCAAGCGATCCGGTCGATTGCGTGAGCTGCGTCGAGGCCACTTCCGGCAGAGTTCCCTGTCCGTCCGGCTCGAAGGCCGTGATGGCGGTGTCGCTCTCGAGCTCGCCGGTGAGAGCTATTTCGTCCGTCGCCGGCGGAGCGCTTGCGACGCAGATATCGTGAGTCCAGACCTGCTCCTGGATCGACAAGCCATGCCGCGAAGCGATGGCATACGCAGCTCTGGCTGAAGCGTGAAGAATAAAGCGTGGCCCTGAACCGTCACCCGAGGTCTTGTGGTGGACGGGATGGCTGGCCGACGATCCGGGCATCGCCAGGAGGAGCGCAATCAACGCAATTACGAATGACAGATGCTTTTTCATCGCTTCCTCCTTTTCTCCATCAGCTGCTGTTTACTGGATCAATTGCTGCGATCCGGGTTGCTCGTCGTCCTGCGAGAACGCGGCGAGATTCACTTCGATGTTGGTCAAGGTCTCTGGAATCGGAAGATGCAGCGACAGCGGGCTGGTCGGCTCGTATTGGAGCTGAAACTCACCGAAGTCGTTGCTGTCGATCCGCAAGACGAGCCGTGGCCCGGAGAGCAGCAGGACCGGCACGTGTCCGATGGGGGCGTGGGGCCTGGCGCGATCGAAGACCTGTCCGACCACGAGAAGCTGCGAGCTGTCGCGCTCCTGCTCGATCCTGAGATCCAGAGAGTAGCCCTCGGCCTGGTACAACACCTGCCGGCTCACACGCTGCTGGCCGCGAAACCCTGCCGCCAGCGGCTGCATGAAGCTATCGAATACCATTCTGGCCGGCACGGACGAGCGCCGCTCTTCGTAGTGGCTGCTCTGCGAGGCGAACAGGGCCAGCGCCGAGCGAACGAGATGGTCGGGGACTTCAACGGTCTTCTCGCTGCGCGCCGTGGCGTTCAACCGCGCAAGAATGTCGACGCGTCGCTCGCAACGGGCACAGCCGGCGGCTCGATGAGCGTCCATCAACTCGCGCAACTCCGGATTGGACACGCCCCTGACGTAATCGGTCCAATCCTCGATATTGAAGTGGTTCATGCTCACTTAGGGTTCCGTCCCTTCGGGAAAAATATAGGCAGCGCGAAAAAAATCTTCTGAGGCTGGTCCCGGCGAGGGCGCAGTCACCCGTTCTGAAACTTCCCGGTGAGGGAAAAAGGAGCCCAGAAATAGGGATGCGGATGCGTCTCGCGCAGCTGAAGCATGGCCAGTCGAAGAGCCTGCGCCTTATCCGTCGCCATTGGCATGGCCTGGTAAAACGTCTCCATGAGCGTCGCCGTGCTCTCGTCGTGGACGTCCCACAGACTGACCAGGACGGCTTTCGCCCCTGCGTA
This sequence comes from Thermoanaerobaculia bacterium, assembly GCA_017883265.1. Lineage (GTDB taxonomy): Bacteria > Acidobacteriota > Thermoanaerobaculia > Gp7-AA8 > Gp7-AA8 > JADGNX01. The sequence goes on along the minus strand of JADGNX010000181.1, from coordinate 5,594 downwards.
GAGAAGTCCCCGCACCAGTCCGATCAACTCGTCGCCGCCGACTACCACGTTCAGGCCGGTGCCGCATCCGCTGAGCGTGACGAGGTCCGCGGAGAGCTGCAGATCGTAAAGATCGAACAGACTGAGCCTGGAGTCGCCCAGGACGACCGAGGAGAAAAGCGGGTTGTCCTCGCGAAAGAGACCGTGAGCGGCGATATGAATGAATCGTGATTGCGGCCCTTCCCGCCGCAGGACGTCGTCCTGCCCCTCGGTGCCGATGCTGAGAACTGCCCCGGGAAGGGCCGCAGCGACCCTGCGCGCCTCCTGATCGATGCTCGGGGCACGCCCGTCAGGCACGCCGATGACCAGCCCTCCGCGCGCCTCTGTCGATGGCTTGCTCACGCACAGCTGATAGACGCTGGCGCTCGGCGCGTAGGAAACGGCGAAATCATCGATGAGGAATCGCTCTCCGTCCCTCAGCGCATGGAACGGCACGTAATGAAGAAAACCATGCGGGACGATCACCAGGTGCGTCCCGATGAGAAGATGACGGATCGGACCGATCAGCTTCTGGTACAGAGCGTCCAGATGAGCGAGCGTGGTCGAATAGAGGAGGTCCCGGAAGTACGAGGTGTACTCCGCTCCGAGTCGGAACTTCGAGAGCTGAAACTGCAGCAGGCGAAAATCGTCCAGGATGCTGTCGACCGGCCCGAGCACGACGATCTCCAGCCGCTCGCCGCCGACGATCAGAGCCAGCAGATTGCCGCGCGACTCGTAATATTCGATGAGAAGGGCGCCGGCCGGAATGGCGCGCCTGATGGCCTCCGGATCTACGGAAGTTCCCTCCTGCAGCGAGGCGTATTCGCGATCGCGCCCCCGGGCCTCGGTGACGGCCCTGGCCAGAGAATGCTCCTGGTCTTCGACCTGCAGCCTGAGTCGGTCGGTCCGGTGTGCTGAATCGGAATCCGGCCGCAGCACATCGCGCTCGATCTGCCGATAGAGGACGCTGAGGCTCTGGCGGAGCTCGAGCACGGCCTGGGGACTTTGCTCGTCATCGACACGTGAGAGCAGCGTCCCGGCGCGGAATGAGATGAGGTCAGCCAGACTACGACTTTTTGATTTCTCGATGTAGTCGAAGATCTGCTCGCGCGATACGTGGCCCGCATCGAGCGACAGCCAGACGAGGCTCTCATAGACCGAAAGCTTGCTTCCGACGAATGCAATCTTCAACTCTTCGCGGCGGAGCTGCCCGCGCAGGTCTTCGAGATACTCGTGAGCCTCCAGGTAAAAGCGGAGAGCCTCGGTTGTGTCCGCACTTCGCTCGGAAATCTGACCCATCACCAGAAGCGCCTGGAACGTCAGCGCCGGAAGGTCGGCCGCTTCGACGGCGCGCAGGCTCTCCACGCAGCGCGCGCGGGCCAGCGCGACTGCGCCGTCGTACAGCGCGATCCGCGCCAGGAGAAGTCCGCAAAGCGCAGATTTGCCGACCTGTCCCTGACCCTCGAACAGAGGAAGCGAGCGCTCGGCGAGCTCACGGGCCTGCTCGTTCTCGCCCAGATCGTGAAACAGGATCGCTTTGTAGAGGTCGATCAGCTGAGGCCAGAAGGCGTTGCCCTGTTCGACGAACAGTTGGCGCGACTGATCGAACCAGCGCAGAGCCTGCTCCGGGCGGCGCTGCTTACTGACGGCCATGGCCAGAAAGGCCAGCGCTTTTGCCGCCTCGTACCCCATCCCGAGAAGGCGAAACGCGTCGTAAGCCAGGCGAGCCAGCTCGCTCCCCTCCTCCACCAGATTCAACTCGAGGTAGATCTCGGCCCGGTCGAGATCGCACAGCGCCTGATGGTAAGGTTCGCCGACTTTCGCGCAGAGAACGGCCGTCTTCTCGTACATCTCGATGGCCCGCGTGTACTCGCCGCGCTGGAAATAGAGGTACGCGATGTTGTAGTCGGCTTCTGCGGCCAGCAGCGGAAGCCCCTGCCGGTCGCAGAATTCGCGCGTCTCGTTATGCACCGCGAGCGCCTCATCGAACCGCCCGACGCTGATGAGGCAGACCGCCATGTTCCGGAGAGCGATCACAACATCGCCCCCGGTGCCGATCTCCCGCAGCTCGCTTTCGGCGTGGCGATAGTGCTCCAGCGCCTCATCGAAGTGATCCTGCCGGTAGTAGATGTTCGCCACGTTGCATTCCAGCCGGGCCAGGCGGAGCCGGTCGTGGTGCTCTTCGAAGATCTGCCTGGCACGCTCGGCAAGAGAGAGAGCTCGAGCCCAGTCGCCGAGGTAGATGAGGACCTGAAGAGTCGCGCTGATGGTGCGCCCCACGTCGATGCTGCGGCCGAGATCTTCATAGATCGCCAGGGCCGCCTCGTAATGGACGAGCGCCGGCGCGTAGAAGCGGCTCAGGGCGAGAAAGTGACCCATGGCCCGGGCGGCAAGGGCGCTGGAGGCTGGATCAGCCAGTACATCGGCCAGCCAGATGGAAGCCTCCGCCAGCCGTCCGGCTCGCGGCAGATCGACTCGAGTCAGCCTGACTACCTCGTCGTAGGCCAGCTCGATGATCTCGCCCCGATGCAACTCCCTGTGCTCCAGTGCAATCTTCCTGCGCGTCTCCTCGGGCGAATCGGCGGACAGCTGTTCGATCCAGTCGTTCATCTCAAAAACCAAGGGCCCGGAGAGTCTTTTCCAGCCGGCTCAGGCAGCGTCCGCGGATGAAGCCGATCGAGCCTGGAGCGAGCCCCAGGGCGCGGGCGACGTCAGTGTAAGGAAGCGGCGGATCTTCGAAGAAAAGCAGATGGATCATCTTGGCGCAGCGCACCGGCAGCGTGCGGACCGCATCGCGTACGATCTGATCCTGTTCGGCTGAGGCCATCAGATCGGATACCGCGGCACCCGGCTCCGAGGGCTCTTCCGACAGATCGTCCAGTTCCGTCGTTTCCCGCGCCCTCTGCTGCTTCCTGAGGTGGTAGCAGCGATTCAGGGCCACGCGAGCGAGCCACGATTTCAGCGATCCGACCTTGCGCAAGTTGTCGAGGCCTGAAAGCAGGTCGAGACAGACGCCCTGAAACACGTCGGCGGCGTCGTCAGCGGTGAGTCCGTACTTGACCGGAACCGAATAGACGAGGCGTTTGTATCGGTCGATGAGTGCGGCCCAGGCCCGCTGATCGCCGTCGCGACAGGCGTCGATCAGACGCCTGTCGCTCCATTGCGTCAAGGAATCGACCGGATCGCTCGAACCGCTACTCGCGCTTTCCATGCCGCGCCACACCGTCATCGCGGATGTGACCAGAACAGCTCGTCGACGTTGGAGAGCGTGTTGTGATCGAGGATCGAGGGGGCGAAGTTCCCGAGATCGCGGCGGGCCGCGACGAGCAGATGGGGCGAGATCACAGGCACGATTGGAAGTTGGTCGGCGACGATGCGCTGCACGCGGTCGTAGAGGTGCTTCCGCCGCGCTGGATTGAGAGTGCGCGCCTGTTCCTGCATGAGCGAGTCGATCTCCGCCTCCCACGGGGTGGCCGGAGTCTTCTGACCCAGATGCCAGAGATGCGTCGAGCCGGAAGTCATCCAGACGTTCGCCTCCGCCGTTGGATCGACGTCGCCGCTGCCGAGGGCCATGAGGGCCGCATCATAGTCGTGTGTCTCGGTGATCCGGTCGAGCTGTGCCCTGAACTCCATCGGTACGGCCTGAACCTTCATTCCAAGAGCCGCGAGGTCGGTGGCCACAAGTGTGGCTATCTGTTCCCGCTGCGCGTTGCTCGAGCTGACCAGGATCGTGAACTGTACCGGCTGTCCCGATGGATCGAGCAGTGCACCCGCCGGATCCCAGGAGAAACCGGCAGCCTTGAGAAGCTCGCGCGCGCGCTGCGGCGAACGGGCCGGTAGATGAATCGAGTTATCGATCCAGAGACGATTTCCAGGGGTCACGAAGCTGGCCAGAGGCGTGGCTCGAGAGCCATACACCAGCTTCAGAATCGCGTCGCGATCGACGGTGAGCGAAACGGCGCGACGAAAGGCCAGATCGCGGAACCACACCTGTTTTCGAGCGACTTCCGGCAGGCGGCCGGCGATGTCGGAATTGAGATTGAACAGCAGAAAATCGTATTCCAGGCTGGGTCCCACATCCCGCACCACGAACCCGCGATCGTTCTGTTCGCGGGAGAGCAGTGCGAAGTTCTCGGCGCTCAGGCGGCTGATCACGTCGCTCTCCCCTGCCTCGAACCGTGCCATCTGCGTTTCCTCATTGGCACCCAGAACGAAAGTCAGGCCCTCGAGATAGGGAAGGCGTTGCCCCTCACGATCCTGCTTCCAGTAGAAAGGGTTGCGCTCCAGCACGATCTGTTGGCCGGGAACATAGCGCTTGAGGCGGAACGGACCAAGGCCGGCCATCGCAGCGGGATCGGCATCCAGCGACCAGGCCGCAGAGAGCTTGCCGTCCCGGTAGACCTGTTCGAGCAGATGACGCGGGAGCATGGCCACACTGTCGAACAGCCGTTCCGCTGCAGCGTACGGCTTCTCGAATGAGACCCGGACCGTGTAGCGATCGAGTTTCTCGACGCGAGGCGGCGTTCCGTCGACGAGCAGAAGGTCGCGTTGAGGCGACTGCACTTTCGGATCGAGATAGACGCCAAACGAGAAGAGCACGTCGTCGGCGTCGAACGGATGGCCGTCCGAAAATCGGACGCCACGTCGGAGGCGGATTGTGTATTCGCGCCCGTCGGTGGAGCGGGTCCAATACTTTGCCAGCGCGGGGACCGTCTGCTGGGAGATGCGATCGATATGCACGAGGTCCGCGTGCATGCGGCGGATCACATCCCTCGAGGAGCCGTCAAAGGCAGTAACCGGATTGAGCGTCTTCGGCTGGGAGCGCTGGGCAACGACCAGCTGGCCGCCGCGCACTCCCGGCGCAGAGCGGGTCATCAGAAGCTCTTCGCTTGCCTTTGCACCAGAGGCAAAGAGCAGCGAGAGCATGAGCACCTGGGAAATCGAGCTGGTCATATAGGGACGTAGGATGGGACTTCTCAGGCCGGTGCGCCGGAACGAGAGCTCAGTCAGTTCGCCAATCTTACGCGCTCCTCGATTGCTCGCGCCAGACGGTGGTACGCGATCGAGAAGACGAAGAGAGTGATGGCTGGGGTGACAAGCCACCAGTACGAGCGCAGCATGGCCGTCTGCTGAAGTGCCGCAATCATGCCTCCCCAGCTGGCTGCCGGCTCTCCGGCGCCAAGCCCGAGAAAGGAGAGCGTGACTTCGGCGAGGATGAATTGCGGGACCATGAGTGCGGCCTGGGTCAGAAGCAGCCCGTAGACCTGCGGGCCGATGTGCCGCCTGAGGATGAATCCCGAAGACGCTCCGAAACTCCTCGACGCCTCGACGAATTGCCGTGTCCGTAGCGACAGCACCACACCTCTCACCAGTCTCGCGGGCTGGGCCCAGCCGAGCAGACCGAGAACGCTGGTAACGAGGAGGAGCGAAGCGGCCGGCGAGAGATCGAGGGGCAGGATGGCGCGAGCAGCAAGGAGCAGATACAGCCACGGAAGGGCCAGTACCACCTCCGACAAACGCATGGTCAGGGCGTCGACCCATCCTCCCTGGTAGCCGGCGACCGCGCCGGCGACGGT
>JADGNX010000180.1 GCA_017883265.1 Thermoanaerobaculia bacterium | reverse complement strand
CAGCAGATCGAGACGCTCGCCGTCCGCATTCGCGATCTGACCAACCCGCTGGTGCAGCGACCGGCTGCGGCAGCGATCGAGGCGGCGATCGACCCCGCAGACTTCATCTACCGGAGGCTGGAGGATCGGCTTCGCGGCAGCGAGACGACCGTCCAGGAGCTTCTGAGACCCTATGCCGAGCTGGCCCGAAGCCATGCGCCGCTCGTGGATGTCGGTTGCGGGCGAGGGGAGCTCCTCGAGCTCTGCCGGACGGAAGGAATCGAAGCCCGCGGCTTCGACACGAACGAGCGCTCGGTCGCTGATCTGCGCGCTCGCGACCTCGTCGCCGACCTCGCCGCCATACCCGCCTGCTTCTCCGGACTGTTCGACGCGAGCATCGGCTCCGTGGCCGCCATTCATGTCGTCGAGCACCTGCCGCTCGATGCATTGACCGCCCTCTTCCGCGAATCGTTCCGCGTTCTCGCTCCCGGCGGCCTCCTGATGATCGAGACTCCCAACGCCGAATCGATCGCCATGGCCGCCACCGAATTCTGGCGCGATCCTTCGCACCTGGCGCCGAGACACCCAGCCGCGCTGACGGTTCTAGGACGCGAGCATGGCTTCGCACTCGAAGAGCTGCGGGCCATTCATCCGTTCCCGGACGCGAAGCGATTCGTCGCGTCCGATGACGATCCCGCATCGCTTCACAACCTCGTGGACGCTCTCAACGAGCGGCTGTATGGCGGCCAGGATCTTCGTATCGTGTTTCGGAAGTAAGCCCGGAGCTTGCTCATCGAACGGGTCTCGGACGCCTTCACCGTCGCGGCGATATTTTTGCGGGATGCCGCTCGGCTCGACGCCGAGCGGTCGGTGGCCGAGGCGACCACCGCTCCACTTCCCGCATCCATTCGCGTCCCGCATCCATAAAACGAGGCGCCTCGTGGCGCCTCGTCGGATCATGCAGGTGCGAAGAATTACTCTTCCGCGGCGGGGGCGGATGTCTGCGCCGGCGGCTCGGGTGAGGGAGCCGGAGCAGCGGCGGGTGCCGGCGCGGCGGGGGCGGCATGGCGCGCTCTTGCCGCGGCGGCCTGTTCGCCCGAGCCGACGACCTCGACCTGGATGTGAACGCTGACGTCGCGATGGAGGCGGACGTCGACGTCGTGCAGGCCGCTGGTCTTGATCGGGTGGGCCAGCTCGATGCGCCGCTTGTCGACTTCGATGCCTTTGGCCTCGAGGGCATCGGCGATCTCGGTAGCGGTGACCGAGCCGAAGAGGTGGCCGTTCTCGCCGACGCGCTTCTGGATGACGATCTTCGTCCCCTTGACGCTTTCGGCGGCCTTCTGGGCGGCGACCTTCTCCTGATCGGAGAGCACTCCCCATTTCTTGCGCTCGGACTCGATGGCCTTGAGGTTGCCGGCGGTCGCTTCGCGAGCCAGGTTCTTCGGAATCAGAAAATTGCGGGCGTAGCCGTCTTTGACCGCTACGACGTCACCGCGCGTGCCGAGACCGCGGATCTCGTCAATCAATATGACTTTCATGGGAGTCATCCTTTCGGTTGAAGTGTCGGAAATCGAAAAAAGAGTCGAATAAGCCGGCGATGCCGAGGATCACGGGACCGATTCCCGAGAGGGTCAGCATGGCCAGGGTTAGGTAGGCGATCATGATTCCGCCGAATCCCGCTCCGATGGTGAAGAGAACTGAACGGAAGACTGCGAGCCCCTGAAGAAAATAGAGGAAGCCGACGACGGCCAGCACGTTGCCGCCGATCGTCTGCAACGCGCCGGAAAGCAGCGGCGAGATCCCGCCCAGCACAAAGGCGAAGAGCAGCCATTCCGGCAGCGCCAGGTTGCGGAAGAGATACGGTCCGGAGGCCAGGCGGGTGAAATCGAGCGGGTTTCGCGAGGCCACGAAGTCGCGCCAGGCCGGCAAACGGGAGAGCATGACCAGGCTGAGGACGAACATCAAAGCCGCCGGCGCGAGGAGCAGGGACGGCATGAACCGCGCCGCCATGATCTCGGACCATCGCTTCATCATCTGCAGTGCGTCCTCGGGGACATGGGCTGAGCGGTATGCTGCCAGCCAGAAGGTCGAGTTCTCGCGGAAGTTGACCACCAGCGCCTCGTACGGGGAGTAGGCGGCGGTGATCCGCAGCAGGACCTCTGTGGCCACGAGGCCGGTGCCGCTCATGGCCACTCCGGCCAGCAGAACCCGGCCGAAAGAACGCCCTTCGCGAACCATCGAGAAGATGATCAGCGTCGGTGCTCCGACGGCGAGGACGAAGGCCAGGATGTTCGCCGTCTCCCCGGCCGCCGCCTGCGGATTCTGAGCGATTCGGGACGCCGCGAGCAGGATGCTGGCCGCGCCGAGGAGTGCGATCCAGGCAGCCCGCCGGCCGTTGCGGAAGGCGCAGTTCAAGAGGGCCGCCGGCACGAAGGGCACCAGCGGTGAGATGAACATGAACGCTGTCGACACGGCGTACGCAGCAACGCTCAAAGCCGTCCGGCCGTTGGAACGGGCGGGCGGCGGAAGCGCCGCGCTGCGGTCGTTGATCCCCACGGTCATCAGATCAATCGGTGGCGAACGGAATGAGGGCGATGGTGCGGGCGCGCTTGATGGCGTTCTGCAGCTTGCGCTGATGGAGCGCACAGGTGCCGGAGATGCGGCGCGGCAGGATCTTGCCACGCTCCGGGATGAACTGCTGGAGCATCTTCACATCCTTGAAATCGATGTATTCGATCTTCTCGACGCAGAACTTGCAGACCCGCTTGCGGCGATAAAAGAACTTCTTTTTCCCCCCGGGGCCGCCACTTGCGGAGCCGGAGCCAGGTTTTCTCGGTTGCATAGCCATCGTTGGTCTCTCCTATGCGTTCTCGGCGTCGGCGGGCGCGGCGGTCTGCGGATCGGCTTCGGGAGCTGCGGAAACCGATGCCGGAGCCGACGCCTGCGGCGTAGTCAGTGAGGCTGGAAGCGGCCGGACGCGCTCTTTCTTCGGATTCTTTCTGGCCAGCTTGTCGGCCCGCTTGTGATCGAGATCGGTGCGGACGATCATGTGGCGAAGAACACGATCGGAGATCCTCATGCGCCGATCGAGCTCGGCCAGCGAGCCATCGCTCTCGAACACGAAGAGGTGGTAATGGCCGTCGTTGAATTTCTCGATGGGATAGGCCAGGCGGCGCCGGCCCCAGGGCTCTTCACCCTTCAGCACTGCACCGCTTTTTTCAGCCACGCCGCGGAACTCGGTAATGAGCGTGGTCGCTTCTTCCTCCGGAACTTGCGGAGAAAGGATGAACAGGACTTCATAAGTCCTCATAAACCCTCCTTCTGGTCTAGCGGAACCAGCCTTCGGCGTGGTCCAAGGAGCTAGCAGATTGTCTAAAGAGTGAACCCGGGCCAGACGGCACGGGGGTGGTGATTGTAGGGGAAGAGCGGGGCAGGGGCAAATATTCCGGTCGTCCCAGCGGATCAGTTTAGACGCACCTCAGCGCAAGCGGTAGCGATCATGCGCCGGGATGACCAGGCGTCATTCCGTGATCATGTGCAGGGCGACGATGGCCAGGATGCCTCCGGCCATCAGAGTTGCCCCGGCGATGAGCAGTGTCGCCAGGTGTGCGCGGACAGCGGCGAGCGTCTCCAGCGCGGCCTGGCGAAGCTCGGCATCGCCGCGCCAGCTGCGCAGCGCAGTGGCACCGCCGATGACGAACGCTGCAAACGGCAGCGCAATGAGGAAGATATCCAGGCCAAGGAGCGGGCGAGCGCTGAACCACTCGACCAGGCGCACGGCGGCGTGCGTCGGTTCAAATTGCTCCGGCTGAAGGTTCCGCACGAAGAGCGCGGTCATGAACAGCGCGGCCGGGAAGACCAGGAGCATCTCCGTGGCGGCGATGGTGCGCCTGATGGTCTTCATCAGTACTTTGTATTGCAAAGTACATGTCAGGTCAAGTCGGATGGTTCCACCAAGCGGTTCTGACCCATGGATCCGGCTGCAGAGGCAAAGGCATTCGCCGGGCGGAAGGCAATCGAGGCCCCCTCGGTTAAAATCAGCCATGCGCTCTCTTCTTCTTCTTGCATCGATCGTTTTTTCAATGGCCGTCGCTCCGGCCATCGCCGCTCCCAGACGGCGTCCGGCACCCCGCCTCCCGACGTTCTGCAGCTCCGGATCGGACATCGCCGGAGTGACGGTTCCCGAGGGTTTCTGCGTCCGGAAGTTTGCCGACGTGCACACGCCACGCGTTCTGGCCTTCGCTCCGAACGGCGACCTCTTCGTCAGCTCGCCGGCCACTCTGACGCCGGGCGGCGCCGCGCCCGGCGACGGCGCCATCTACGTTTTCCGCCAGACCGATCCGACCCTCCCCCCTACCAGGTTTACCTATGCCTCCAGCCTCGATTCCGTACACGGTCTCGCTTTCACGGCGGACTCGCTGCTCTATAGCGTCCGCGATGCCGTCATGGCGGTTCCGTATGTCCTCGGCGATCTCACTCTTCGTGGGGGCCGGCACCTCATCGTCGACATGTCCGACACGACTCTGGCGAGCCGTTTCACGCACACGATCGCTGTCTCCACCGAGGGCACCATCTACGTCTCGCGCGGGCAATTCGATAATGACGGGGCGTGCGCCAATCCGAATCAGCGCAACGGATCGATCCTGAAGAGCAGCGCCGAGAAGCCTGAGGGGGAGCTCGTCAGCAGGGGCTTCCGCGATCCTCTCTACATGCGTTGCCTGCCGTGGGGCGCCTGTTACGCCGCCGAGCTGACCGGAGACGGCTGGGAGACGTACGGCGGATCGGAGAAGCTGATCGAGATCCACCAGGAGGACGACTTCGGCTACCCCTGCTGCGTCGAGCGCAATGTTCCGAATCCCGACCTCGCGTTTCTGCTGCCTCCGGTGACGCCCGACTGCTCTAAGGTGTCGGTTGCCCTCCAGACCTTTCCTCTGCACGACACGCCGTTCGGGTTCGATTGGGAGCGCCAGCAGGGGTTCTGGCCGCCGCCGTACGAGGGAGGATTCTTCGTCGGTCTGCACGGCCAGTTTCAAACCTGGGCGAACGCCGGACTGCAATGGGCGCCGGTCGATGCCAGCACCCATCGGCCGCTGACACAGACGCGCCCGTTCCTGGAGGGCGTTGGCCGTTTCAAAACGATCAAACGCGTGGCCGATGTCGTCTTCGCGCCGGATGGCCGCCTGTTTTTCACCGACGACCAGGGTGGTGAGACGTCCGATACGCCAGGCGGCGCAATCTACTGGATCGCACCGAAGACTCTCGTGCGGCATTGAACGTGAAATCGAGTGTCGTTAGCATTGAGCGCGCGGCGCGGCTGCAATGGATTACACTCGCTGAGGTGACTCCGATGGAACTCGTCGACGCTCCCGCTCCCTGCGCCTCCTGCAACGGCTCCGGCTGGGTTCCGCTGACGGTCGGCTCTCTCCACGCCCGCCCTTGCGGCTGCCAGGGCGATCTCCGGCGGAGACAGCGCTTTTCGGCAGCCTCCATTCCCCGGCGTTACTTTCCCCATTGCACTCTCGCGAACTTCCATGAGCGCGGAGATCCGGAGTTGATCAGCGCCAGGCGCCGGGTGACTGAGTTCGCCAATTGCTGGCCACTGACCACCGACGACCGCGGCCTCCTTCTCCAGGGCTCCTGCGGTGTAGGCAAGACGCATCTGGCCGTCGGTGTGCTGCAGGAGATCATCGAGAGCGACAAGGGCGGGCGACTGCTCTTTTCCAACTTTCAGGAGCTCATCCAGGAGATTCAGGCCTCGTTCGACACCGACGCCCCGGTCTCGAAATCGGAGCTCCTCAAGCCTCTTCTGGAAGCCGATCTCCTGGTCCTCGACGAGCTCGGCTCGCAGAAGCCGACGACCTTCGTGCAGGACATCCTCTACTACATCATCAACAGCCGCTACAACGATCAGCGAGTCACCATCTTCACTACGAACTACTTCGATCCTCCGACCGAGCGCGGCGAGGAATGCCTGGCTGACCGCATCGGTCAGCGTCTTCGCAGCCGGCTCTTCGAGATGACCGAGCCGGTGGTGATCCGCAAGAGTGCCGATTACCGGAACCGCAGCACGAAGACCATCTGAATCCCGTCATCGTGTTCATGACTCCGATCGACATCATCAAGCGGGCCTTTAACAATACGGTTGCGAACTGGCCGCTGCTGCTCGTGCGCATCGCTCTCAGCGTGGTGATTCTGATCATCGCGGTCGGCGCCGCCGTAGCCGTCATCATCCCGCTGGCCATCTCCGCCGGACTGTCGAGGTTCGACCCGCGGAACGCCGATGCGTCCTCGGTACTGACGACGCTCGTCGCCGAGCACTGGTTGCTCCTTCTCTACATCGTTGCGGTCGCAGGGGTCGTTCTGGCCCTCCTCTGCCTCGTCTATTCGTTCGCCCAGAGCGGCTCGGCCCGCATCTACCTCGATGCCGAGGCGGCGGCCGGTGCGGCCGTGGCGCCGGCGCGCGAGAGCTTCACGGCCTTCGATCCCGAGCGCTGGTTCCGAGGCGCGACTGGAGGAACGTGGCGCGTCTTCTGGATCTACAACATCGGATGGACGGTGGCTCTGGCCATCATCCTCGTTCCCCTGCTCTTCGTTCCCGCGATCATTTACCTCGGCGGCGGATCGGGGGTGGCCATCGTGGCCGGCTGCGGGCTGCTCCTCGTGATCGGAGCCGCGTTTCTCGTCCTGTCCCTGATGACCGATGCCGTCATCTGGAAAGCGATCGCCATCGCCGTCGGGCGCGATCTCGGCGCCGTCGCTTCCCTCCGCGCCGCAATCGCCGATTTCCGCGCCGATTTCTCCCGCAATTTCACCGTCGTCTTCATCATGATCGTTCTGCATCTCGGCGGAGCCGGCGTCCTCAGCATCATGTCGGTGGCCGGCTCGATCGGGCATCGCATGCCCGGGATCTCGCTCCTGTTTGTGCCGACGCAGATCGTTTCGTCTCTTCTTCAGGCTGGCTTCAGCGCTTTCATGGAAAGCTGGGTACTGGCCGCCTTTGTGGCCATCGACGCCGAGCGCAGCCGCTCGATGGAGAGGGCCGATCTCAGGAATCAACCCACGGCGATATCCGGAATCATTCCGACCAAGATCCCCTCATGTCCCATCCCTGGTGGTACCCAAGAATATTTGAGTGTCAAAAACCGGGC
>JADGNX010000179.1 GCA_017883265.1 Thermoanaerobaculia bacterium | reverse complement strand
GCGGAGCGGGCGAAGGTGCTCACGATTCTGACCCCCGACCAGCGCGCCAAATTCGAGGCCATGAAGGCCCAGCACGCCCAGCACGAGAAGAACGAGCAGAAGTAGATCCATCGAGATCCCGCGGAGAGACGCCCGCGTCGGGCGCCGGACTTCACCACGGATGAACAATCACAGCAGGACCACGGAAACGGGAGGCGGAAACGTCTCCCGTTTTCGTTTCTGTGGCCGCACGCTCGGCCCGTAGCACAGACACTTCTGTCTGTGCGCCTTCTGCCGTGCGCTTTCTGTCTGGGCGCCTCTTCTCTCGCCCGGTAGCCCAGACGCGCACAGACAGAAGTGTCTGTGCTACAGCGGCGGGCGGAAGCGACCGCCGCTCCACCCTTGTTCCCGGACTACTGATAACCTTGCCTTCCCGGCAGGATTGACGGACTTACCGAAACCTGCCGGATCGCGGGACGTCTGGAATTTGTCTGCCCGGTGCGCTGATCCAAACCATGCAGTTAGACGCGCGTCTAAGAGGAGGTAAGAGCGTATGCGACGAATTTCCTCGGTGATGGTACTGCTGGCGGCTGGATGTTTTTCCGGTTACTCGACCGACGGCCCTGGCTCGCCGGCGCTCCGAGTCCACCGCGGCCAATTCGCGAGCGACATCGTCCTGACCGGGGAGCTCGAGGCGGCGCGTGGCGAAGCGATCGCGGTTCCCCAACTGCCGTCGTGGCAGACCTCGATCAAATGGCTGGCCCCGGACGGCGCCGAGGTGAAGCAGGGCGACCGCGTCGTCGAGCTCGACAGCAGCACCTTCGCCTCGAACCTGGACACCAAGCGTCAGGCGGTGGTGCAGGCCGAGCAACAACTCACGCAGAAGAAAGCGGAGTGGTCTGCCGATGTCGAACAGAAAGAGCTCGATCTGGCGAAGAAGCGCGTCGACTATGACAAGGCTCGTCTCGATGCCGTCGTGCCGAAAGAGATCGTCTCGGTTCGCGATTTCCAGGATCGCGAGATCAAGTTCAAGCGAGCCGAGGTAGAACTGGCCAAGGCCACCAGCGTCCTCCGTTCCCAGCGTCAGTCGGTCACCTCCGATCGGGCCAACCTCGAGCTCACTCTGGGGAAGGCCGAGCGGGAGCTGCACGAGGCGGATAAGGCGATCGCCGCTCTGACCTTGCGAGCGCCGCGATCGGGGATCGTCGTCATCCGAGACATCCCCTGGGAGGGACGCAAGCTGCAGGAGGGTGACGCGGTCTGGGTCGGCTTTCCTCTGGCCCTCATTCCGGAACCGACGTCGATGCAGGTCAACGCCTCCCTCGCCGATGTAGACGACCGGAAGATCGCCGTGGGCATGCCGGCCACGATCATTCTCGATGCGTACCCGGGCCTTCGTTTTCCCGGCCGCATCTCCGACATTTCCGCAGTAGCGCGCGAGAACGCTGTTGCCCGTGCTTCGCTGCGTCGCTCGTTCCGCGTGCTCGTCCAGCTCCAGCGAATCGACTTTCTCCGGATGCGTCCCGGTCTGTCGGCGCGCGTGACCGTCCGGCGAAACAGCCAGGCGGCTTCGCTTCTCGCGCCCCGTGCGGGACTGGACCTGAAACGCTCGGGAACCCGAGCACGCCTGGCCGGCGGTTCCACCGTTGCGGTGAAGCTCGGACCGTGCAACGCACAGGAATGCGTCGTCATGGAAGGACTTCGGGAGGGCGATACGCTGGCTCCAATTCGCCGGTCGGAGGAAGGGAATGGCTAAGAGGCTTCTCCGTCGCCGGGTCCTGGTGCCGGTGGTTCTCGTCATCATCTTTCTAGCGGCTGGGTGGACCGTGCGCAACCAGCTCGCTGCCGATCGGCAGGGCGAATGGCTTCGCGTGACCCGCGGCGATCTGGTTACGGGCGTCGATGTGACCGGCACGCTGGCCTCGGCCGAGGCCGGCAGTTTCGGTCCGCCCCAACTCAATGATGTCTGGGATTTCAAGATCTCGATGATGGCCCCCGAAGGGAGTGAAGTGACTGCCGGCCGTCCGATCCTCGGGTTCGATACCAGCGAGTTGCAGCGGCGGCTGGAAGAGAAGAGCGCCGAGGCCGAACAGGCGCGCAAGGAGATCGAAAAGCGCCGTGCCGATCTGAGGCTGCGGCGGGAAGACGAGAAGATGAACCTGGCCGAGGCGGACGGCCGGATGCGCAAGACAGCCATGAAGCTCGAGGCACCGGCCGATCTGACTGGTAGCAAGGAGCGGAAGCAGGTCGAGCTCGATTACTCGCTGTCCAGACAGGAGACCACGCAGATCCGCTCCCGTCTCGACGACCTCGAGCGCGCAGCGAACGCAGAGATCGCGCTCCTGGAGAGCAAGCAGCGGAGCGCCGAGGCCATCGTCGCCGAGACGCAGGACGGCATCAGGCACATGACCATTCTGGCCCCGCGCAGCGGCACGGTCGTCTACACCACGAGCCGTCGCGGGGACAAGAAGAAGGTCGGCGACAGCTGCTGGCGGATGGAGCGGGTGATCGAGATCCCCGATCTGAACCGGTTGGTGGCTCAGGGCGACGTCGATGAGGTCGACGCGGGAAAGGCCGCGGTCGGGCAACGGGTGAAATTTCACCTCGACGCCCATCCGGACGAGGAGTTCAGCGGCACGATCCGCACGGCGGCGAAAACCGTCCAGCAGCAGCAGGGGACCACGGACCCTCTCAAGGTTTTGCGAGTGGAGATCGCGCTCGATCGAAGCGACCCGGCCACGATGCGGCCCGGCATGCGCTTCAAGGGGACTGTCGAGCTCGGCCGCGTTGCCAACGCCGTTCTCCTGCCGCGATCTGCCGTATTCACGACCTTGCGCGGACCGGTGGCTTATCGTCGCGGCCTCTTCAAGGTCCAGACGGTCCCGCTTCGCCTCGGCCGTCAGAACGGCGAATCTGTCGAAGTGCTCTCCGGTCTCCGGCCGGGCGACCGGATCATGGTCGCCACACATGAGGGAAAGGAGCAGGAGAAGTCGTGAGCGGCTCCTGTCAGACTGCGTCGCCACTCCCGACCACGACCCGGGATCGTAGAAAGTGGACTGTCTATCCGAGGGAATCGGCTCCGGCGTCGCTGGCTATCGTTTCCCTGACGCTTGTTTCGCTTCTGTCCTGTCATGGCGCCAACGACTCCGTCCCGATCTATGTCGTCCAACCCATAAACTTCTCCCGTCGCGTGACCGCGGATGGCAACCTGAAGGCCAGGAAGGCCACGCCGCTCTCGGCGCCCACGGATGCCCAGGGCCCTCTGAAAATCGCCTGGGTGGCCAATGACGGGACCCTTCTGAAGAAAGACGATCTGGTGGTCCGTTTCGACCCCACAGAGTTCGAGACGGCACTGGTCAACGGGCGGGAAGACCACGACACTGCGGTCAATAAGTTGACCAAAACCGTAGGCGAGTCGGCCATGACGCGGAAGAACCTCGGGCGCGACGCCCGTCAGGCCGAGGACGAACTGGCAGCAGCCAAACGGTTCAACTTCGACGATGCGGAAGTGTTTTCGCGCTACCAGAGAATCGAGTCGGAACTGGACCAGAGGCTGGCGGGTGAGAAGCGCACCCATGCCAACAACGTCATGGGGGTCCGCGAGCAGCTCTCCCGGACTGACCGCGATCTGGTGGGCATCGAGTCGAAGAAGGCCGATCTCAAGATCAGGAATGCTCAGCAGGGGCTTCACGCCCTGGAATTGCGCGCGCCGTATGACGGGATCCTGGTGCTGCAACGCGACTGGCGAGGCGACGTGCCTCGCGTCGGCGCGACCGTCTGGAGTGGCTCGCCGATCGGCGAGATCCCCGATCTGTCCACGATGAAGGCCGAGGTGTTCGTTCTGGAAGCGGACGCCGCCGGTATCGCGGTCGGGCAGAAGGCTCGCGTGGCCCTGGAATCGAACTCGTCCGTGACCTACGGCGGGAAGATTTCGCAGATCGACAAGCTGGCTCGGCCGCGCATCCGTGGAGTGCCGGTGCAGTACTTCGGCGTGACGCTCGATCTCGATCGGACCGACCCCATCGTCATGAAACCGGGGGCGCGCGTTCGGGCCGTGCTGGAAGTCGAGAATCGGACGAACGCTTTCTCCATTCCGCGCCAGGCCCTTTTCGAGAAGAACGGAAAGAAGATGGTCTACGTGAAACGAAAGGACCGCTTCACTCCCTCGGAGGTCACGATCGGCACCTCGTCGCCCGGGCGGGTGGTTGTGACCCGTGGGGTCGCCAAGGGTGATGCTCTGGCCCTCACCGACCCGACGAAGAAGGAAGACGAAAAAGAGGATAAGTCCGGTAAATGAGACCCCGCTCGGAACGCGCCACCGGAAGCCTCCTGCCATGACCGGCATCGAGACTTTTACGACCGCCCTATCCAATCTGGGCACGCACAAGATGCGGACGGCACTGACCATGCTGGGCATGGTGTTCGGCGTCGGAGCCGTGATCGCCATGCTGTCGATCGGTGCGGGTGGGGAGAAGAAGGCGCTCGAAGCGATCGGCCGTCTGGGCCTTCAGAACGTGATCGTGAGGGCAAAGACCGTAAAGCCCGAAGAGCGTCAGGAGCTGCGCAAGAAGTCGCTCGGAGTGTCGTTGCGAGACGGCGAAGCGATCGCCGAGGCGGTGCCACACGTCGAGATCGTCCTGCCGCGCGTCGAAGTGAAGGCCTACAAGATTCTGGCGCCTGATGCCAAGACCAAGGGGAAAGTGTTCGGTTTGTCTGCGGCCTACGCCGATATGGCGTCGGTGGAGATCGCCGAGGGACGCTTCATCGATGCGCGCGACGAGGAGGAGCATGGACAAGTGGCCGTCATCGGTCAGGAAATCCGCCGGAACCTCTTTGGCTATGGACCGGCCATCGGCAGGCAGCTGAAGGTCAACGATGTCTGGCTGGAGGTCATCGGGATCCTGGGCGGTGATCCGTCCGGGTCGTCGGGAGCGAACGCCATACCGACGAGCTCGACCGCGCAGGAGATCTGGATTCCGGTTTCAACCGCGATGCGTAAGTTTGACCGCGACCCGCTCGATGCTCCGGTGGACGAACTGCTGGTGAAAGTGAAGGAAGGGGTATCGACGCGCGACACTGCCAGGCTGATCCGGCCGCTCCTGGACCGACTCCACGGCGGGGCCGACGATTACGAGGTCGTCGTGCCGGAAGCTCTCCTCGAGCAGAGTCAGGAGACCCAGCGCATCTTCAACATCGTCATGGGCTCGATCGCCGGAATCTCACTCCTGGTCGGCGGCATCGGCATCATGAACATCATGCTGGCCTCGGTGATGGAGCGGACGCGGGAGATCGGCCTTCGTCGCGCCATCGGCGCGCGGCCTCGCGACATTCGTGCTCAGTTCGTCATCGAGTCGTTCGCCATCAGTCTCATCGGAGGGATCTCCGGAATCATCATCGGCATCATGCTGGCGAGGCTGGTCGCCGCGTACGCGGGCTGGCCGACCGTCATCACCGCCTGGTCTCTGATCCTGTCGACCGGGGTGTCGATGACGGTGGGGCTGGTCTCGGGCATCTACCCAGCCAATCGGGCCGCGGAGCTCAATCCGATCGAAGCTTTGCGATACGAGTAAATTGCAGCAAGTGGCAAGGTTTGCCGCCGCTCGGATCCGGCAGGGCAAACAACCCGTCGACAATGGCGCTGGACCATTCCAGTTTAGTGCGGTCAAACGGCGCCGGCAGCGTCCCCGGCCACACGATTTCGCCTTCTAACCTGTTGAGGAAACTTAAGGTCTCCGAGCTGGGGTCCCGCGATGGGTCGATTCATTTAGAAGTTTCTATGAATCAACACGTTAGCTCAGCATCGCAATATAACTGTTTCAGGCATCGAGGTTGCACTGAAAGAGAGTGTCCGGATGGCCCAAGGCCATCACCCATCGGTGCTGTACAGCCCGCCCTTCCGGGTGGGGCCTGGTTGGACGGCCGAAGCTATCTTCCGGACAAGGAGGCATTACATGGACAACAAAAACAAGGAATTCACCACGGAAACCAAAACCACTACTACGGGAATGAAGATTCATGACAGCAATCCCGATCCCATCACTGGCGAGCCAGGCGCGCATCCCCTTGGCGTCGCAGGTGGCGGAACCGGCGGTGTTCTGGCCGGCGCAGCAATCGGTGGAGCGGTTGGTGGTCCTGTCGGTGCCATTGTGGGCGGAGCGATCGGAGCGGTTGCTGGTGGTTTCGCCGGAAAGGGAGCGGCGGAAGCGCTCAATCCCACCGAGGAAGACACCTTCTGGCGCACCGAGCACGTCAAACGTCCCTATGTCAGAAAGGACATGGCGTACAGCACCTACCAGCCGGCCTACAAGTACGGTTGGGAGTCGGCCGTGAATCCGCAGTTCGCAAACCGCAAGTTCAATGATATCGAGCCCGATCTGGCGAAGAACTGGAACACATTCCGTGGACCCGTGACCACCGACTGGCGCGACATCAAAGAGGCGACGCGCGACTCCTTCGATCGCGTCCGTACCCGCATGGCGAATGCCACAGTCCGAACCGGCGAGAACCTCGGGAACACTGTCACACCGGACAACAAGCTGAAGAACACACCGAATCGGCCGTAGTTCCGGCTGGTTGAAAATGAAAACAAAAGCCGTCCTTCGGGACGGCTTTTTGTTTTCGCCTGCAATCACGCGAAAGGCAGAAACGATCCTGCGCCTGCTGGCTGAGCATCGAGACGCGACACGGACAATCCTCCTTCGAAATACCGCGATACCGCACGCTGTTGCGCCCGGTGTCGGTTCGAGGTTTGTCGACTTGATCCTCCGATTTACCGCACCGGCTCTTCTTCATCAATCCCTTCCACACGCAAGTCCGGCTGGATCACGCTGGCGGAAACGCCGCTCGTCGGGCTCCACATGGCCTTCCATGAGAGGGCAGGAAAGAAATTACCATGCCGTTTGAAGCACTCGGCCTCAGTCCGCGCATTGCGAAAGCAGTGACGCAGGCAGGCTACACAGAACCAACCCCCATCCAGACCAAAGCGATCCCACAGGTCCTCACCGGCCACGACGTAATCGGAGTGGCCCAGACCGGAACGGGGAAGACCGCTGCCTTCGTCCTTCCGATCCTGGAGATGCTCTCCAAGGTCGGCCCGTCGCAGAAAGGGGCGGCGCGCGCTCTGATCGTCGTTCCCACCCGCGAGCTCGTCGTGCAGGTCGAGCAGAACATCCGCAAGTACGGGGCGCAC
>JADGNX010000178.1 GCA_017883265.1 Thermoanaerobaculia bacterium | reverse complement strand
TCGGCGTGATCGAACTCGATGTTGTTCACGAGGAGGGAGTTGGCGTGATAGTGGAGGAACTTCGGCCCTTTGTCGAAGAAGGCGGTGTTGTACTCGTCGCCCTCGATGACGAAGTCCGAACCGCCCCCGAGCTTGAAGTTCTGATTGAAGTTCAACGGGATGCCGCCCACCACGAGGCTGGGGTCCCGTCCCGCGGCTTCCAGCAGCCAGGCCATGAGAGACGTCGTCGTCGTCTTGCCATGCGTACCGGCCACCACGATCGAATGTTTCCCTTTGATGAAGAGCTCGTAGATCGCCTCGGGCATCGAGGTGTAAGGGAGGTCGAGCTCCAGGGTTGCCGCCGCCTCCGCGTTCGTCACAGCCGCTACGTTTCCGACGACGACCAGGTCCGGGCGAAACGTCTCCAGATGCTGTTTCGTATACCCTTCCAGCGGCGTGATCCCGAGCGTTTCGAGGTAGGTGGACATCGGTGGGTAGACGTGTTCGTCGGATCCCGAAACGATGAAGCCGCGCTTCTGAAGCATCCCTGCGAGTGAGGCCATCGCGGTGCCGCAGATCCCGATGAGGTAAACCCGTTTTACGTGCGGAAAGGCAGTCAGATGCGGCATTCAGCTCCTCGTCATGATTGTTTTTTGAGTCATTCGGCCGGAGGACGCTCTCCGAACCGCCGAGAGAGCAAGAAGCGTGCTTTGCCGAGAATCTGCCCGGTTTCCGGTCGTTTCTGCCGCTGGGCTCGACCTCGTGCCACAGCGCAAACCGGACCATGAGGCAGGGGAATGGCCCCTGGGCGGCTCATGTTTGCATTGTCAATCGTTTACACCCCAATTTCTGATAGTCCAACTGGAGGATTTCCCTTATGTCGAAGCGTTTTGTCGTAGTGACGCTCGCGTTCCTTTTGACGCTCGTAGCGTCCTTCGGAATGGCAGCCGAAAAGACCACCAAAACCAAAAGCCAGAAGGCTGCTGCCGCAGCTCCGGCCGAGCCCAAGGCTCCCCGCCTCACCATCGTCGAACCGGTCAAGGATTTCGGCACCGTGGCCAAGGGCGACAAGATCGATTGGAGCTTCGCCGTCAAGAACACCGGCGACGCCGACCTCGAGATCCGCGCAGCGAAACCGGCCTGCGGCTGCACCGTGGCGGATTTCGACAAGGTCATCAAGCCCGGCCAGATGGGAAAAGTGACCGCTCACGTCGACACCACGAACTTCAACGGACCGATCAACAAGAGCGTCACGATCGAAACCAACGACCTGAACACCCCGAGCTCGGTGCTCACCCTGCAGGCCGTCGTCAAGCCGTACGTCGACGCTCTTCCGGCCGGCTTCATCCGCTATAACCTGATTCAGGGCGACGCCGACATACAGACCTTTACCCTGGTCTCCGACGAGGAGGAACCTTTCGAGATCACCGGGGTCGACGTCCCGGGAGATTACGTCAAGGTCAACTACATGAAGGTCGACAAGCCTGAGGATCTCCTCAAAGCCGGCCGCACCGGTCAGAATCAGTACCGCTTCGCCGTAACCCTCGGCGGCCCGACCGCGCCGATCGGCCCTCTGGCCGAGAGAATCCGCATTCATACCAACTCGAAGCATCAGCCCGAGTATCTCGTCAGCGTCTCCGGTCTGGTTCGCCCCTCGATCAGCGTCGAGCCGCACGCCGTCAACTTCGGGGAAGTCTCACCGAGCGATGCCTCGGCTGTCCGCACCGTAGTCCTGCACTCGAGCGACCCCAAGGCGCTGGCCTCGTTCAACGTCACGAAGGCCGAGTCGAGCACCAGCGCGATCACCGCTGAAGTGATGCCGAGCACGAATCCCGGCGAGTACCAGGTCTCCCTCAAGGTGGCCAAGAACGCCAAGCCTGGCGAAGTGAGCGGCACCGTCAAAATCTACACAAACGACAAGGTCAATCCGATCGTCACCCTCCCGGTCAGCGCTACGGTCAAGACTGCCGGCGCTGCCGCAGCATCGTCAAAGTAACAGCCTGTTCAATCCCAGAGCTTTATCGAAAAGGCCTCCTGCGGGAGGCCTTTTTTTGGTCTTGAGCCTGCGTGAAAAACCCTCGTTATTGCGCTCTGCCGCCTCACGACTCGAAACCCATTGAGCGCGACGGCGCGAACTAAACGAACGCTCATCGCACGATTGAGATACCCACCCCGTCACCCACAGCCAGCACGGTCGTCAGAAGGCGCGGATCGCTCGTGATCCGATCGTTGAAGGAGCGCAGCGCCGCCGTCGATCGCGTCTCCGACTCGGATCGCGGTCCTTCGGCGACCTGCCCCTTCCACAGGAGGTTGTCACAGATGATGACCGACCCGCTGGACATCCGCGTCAACAGGCGGTCGAGATAGTCTGCGTACTCCGTCTTCACGCAGTCGATGAAGGCGAGATCGATCGAACCTTCGAGTCCCGACAGCACCTCGAGCGCTGCGCCCTCGTGAAAAACAATCCGGCAGGCGAGCCTCGCCTCGGCGACGAATCCCCGCGCCACATCCAGCGTTCGGCGATCGATCTCGATCGTTTCCAGAACGGAGCCGGCGTCCAGCTCGCGACCCATCACGATCACCGAATAGCCGATGTTGGTACCGACTTCGACGATCCGCTTCGGTTTACGAAGCCTGACCAGAATGCGCTCGAGCTGGGCTACCTCGGGATCGGCGATGGGGTGCCCATGCTCGGCGGCGAAGGCTTCGATCTTCGCCAGGAGCGAATCTCGCGGCGGCAATAGTGCTTCGAGGTACTCGGCTTGCGGACGCCGCAGAATGGCGTCGATGCGATCTTTCATGGGCGGAGGGTATCGCAGGAGTCAGCGATGTGCGTATCGGGAGCGATAGGATTTCGGGTTGGAACTCTGCAGGACGCCGCCCGGCTCGACGCCGAGCGGTTGGCGGCCGAGACGGCCGCCGCTCCACTTAGCCCAGTTACTTTGCTTCGACCGCTTCGCGCAGCTTCTCCGCCTGGAAATTCTCAACCAGCGAATCGACGATGACGTCGAGGTTGCCGTCCATGACCGAGGGGAGGTTGTGGACGGTCAGGCCGATGCGGTGGTCGGTGACCCGGTCCTGAGGGAAGTTGTAAGTCCGGATCTTCTCCGAGCGGTCGCCGCTTCCGATCATCCCCTTGCGCTGTGCCGAGAGCTCGGCCTCGCGCTTCTGGCGCTCGATGTCGTAGAGGCGGGCCTTCAAGACCTTGAGCGCTTTCGCCCGATTCTTGATCTGCGATTTCTCATCCTGACAGGAGACCACGACGCCCGTTGGAAGGTGCGTCATGCGGACGGCCGAGTACGTCGTGTTGACCGACTGGCCGCCGGGACCCGATGAACAGAAGGTGTCGATGCGCAGATCTTTCTCGCTCACCTGGATGTCGATATCCTCGGCTTCCGGGAGAACGGCGACGGTGATGGCCGAGGTGTGAATACGCCCCTGCGTCTCGGTCTGTGGTACCCGCTGCACCCGGTGCACTCCTGACTCGAACTTGAGACGCGAATAGACCCTGTTGCCTTCGATCTGCAGCGTCGCATCCTTGATGCCGTTGACCGACGAGTAGTTGGCGTCCGTCAGGTCGACCTTCCAGCGCTTGGTCTCGGCGTAGCGAATGTACATGCGCATGATCTCGGCGGCGAAAAGAGAGGCTTCGTCTCCTCCCGTGCCGGCGCGGATCTCGACGAAGACGTTCTTTTCGTCGTTGGGATCCTTCGGCTGCAGAAGAACCCGCAGCTCGTTTTCCAGCGCAGGCTGCTTCACTTCCAGCGCGGCCAGCTCGAGCTCGCCCATCTCGCGCAACTCCCCTTCGGCCGCTGCCAGGCTGTCGAGCATCTCCCTCGTTTCGGCCACGCCTTTTCGTACTGCTTTCAACTCCCGGTACTTGGCCACCACGTCGGCGATTTCGGCGATCGACTTCATCGACTCGCGGAAGACAGCCACATCCCTCGCCACTCCGGGATCGGCAATTTTCCTCTGCAGCTCGTCGTAGCGTCGTTCGATCTCTTCGAGTTTTTCGTCCATACCCTCGTCCATAGCCTCGATCAAGGTTCGCTGTTCAGTTTACCGATGAACTGGCTGATCGCTCGCCTGCCGGCGCGCGATCTGTCCACTCCCCGCACAAAAAGAAAAGAGGAAGACGCGCCGGGCGCATCTTCCTCAGAATTGGAGAACGGGTCAGCTAAGCGACGGCGGCCTGGGTCTCGTCCACGAAGTCGTACGTGAGGGCTTCACGAAGGGCAGTGATGGCGATCTCGAGCTGCGAATCGTCCGGCTCCTTGGTGGTGATCTTCTGCAGCCACATTCCGGGCCTGGTCAGCATCCGGCAGACCGGATTCTTCAGATGGCGCGCCGAGAATCGGATGATCTCGTAGGCCAGGCCGGCGATGAGCGGAATCAATACGACCCGCGCGCCGAACTTGACCAGAAACGGCGTGGTGGAGGGTACGAGGGAGAAGACGACGATGGAGATGGCCATGACGAAGACGAGGAAGCTCGTTCCGCAGCGGGGATGAAGAGTCGACTTGCTGCGGGCATTGGCCACGGTCAGCTCTTCGTTCGCTTCGAACGTGTAGACCGTCTTGTGCTCCGCTCCGTGGTACTGAAAGACGCGGCGGATCTCGTCCATGAATGAGATGGAGAGGATGTAGACGAAGAAGAAGACGGCGCGGATCAATCCGTCGATGGCGTTGTAGGCGATGTTACCCATGGCCGGGAAGATGGTATGGCGGATGAGGTTCGTCAGTCCGAGTGGGGCGAGAATGAAGAGGCCGACGCCAAGAAGCAGCGCCATTCCCATCGATCCAGCCACGGCCCAGCTCGACATCTCCGTGGTCCCCTCTTCCCCTTCCGATGCCACGCTCGCCGAGTAGTTGAGCGCGCGGATGCCGAGGATGAGCGATTGGATCAGAACGACCGAGCCGCGAAGCACCGGCGTCTTGAGAATGGGATAGCGTTTGGCGATGGAGGCCAGCTTTTCCTTGCGGATGGAGACTTCGCCGTTCGGCTGCCGCACGGCAACCGAGTATCCGGTCAGCGAGCGCATCATGACCCCTTCGATCACAGCCTGGCCGCCGATCAACATGTCGACATTCTTGTCGGCGGTCGCGGCCGGCATGGAGCTGGTCAAACCGTTGGTGACGGCGTTGAACGTGCCGGTGAAGAGCAGCGCCGAACGACTCCAGGCCTGGCGAAGGGGCGATGCCATTACTTTTTCTCCGCCGCTTTCGCGGCCGGCTTCACTCCCTGTTTGGCGTAGCGCTGCTGGAAACGGTCGATGCGGCCAGCCGAGTCGACCAGCTTCTGTTTGCCGGTGAAGAAAGGATGGCACTTCGAGCAGATCTCGACTCGCAGCTCTTTCTTGGTCGAGCCGGTGGTCCAGGTCTCGCCGCAGGCGCAATGAACGGGAACCTGCTGATATTGCGGATGAATGCCTGTTTTCATGGATTTACCTCAAAGATAAGTTGCGCGGAATGAGAGCCAGAACGCGGAGTATATCGGAAAAATTCTGCCGCCCGGAGCAGCCAGCCGGTCGGTGTCGAGTGGCGGTGGGCCGCCATCGGGAAGCTGCACAACCGGCTGCCTCATCGCTCGCTGCAGCCGTGCGCTGGCGGTAACAATCGTCAATGCCCGCCGAAGAGCTTTACGAGATGAAACGTGATCGCTCCGATGGCCGCGGCGGCCGGGATGGTCAGAACCCAGGCCCAGACGATCCGGCCGGCGATACCCCAGCGGACCGCCGAGAGCCTCTTGGTCGCGCCGACGCCGACGATCGCTCCGGTGATCGTATGGGTCGTGCTGACCGGAATTCCGTAGGAGCTGGCGATGAAGAGGGTGATGGCCCCCGCGGTCTCCGCCGCGAAACCGCCGACCGGCTGGAGCTTGGTGATCTTCGATCCCATGGTATGAATGATCCGCCAGCCGCCGCTCAAGGTGCCAAGCGCGATTGCCGAGTGCGCGGCCAGGATGACCCAGATGGGGATGGTAAAAGTCTTGAGATATCCGGCGGTTACCAGGAGGCCGGCAATGATCCCCATGGTCTTCTGCGCGTCGTTCGTGCCGTGGCCGAGGCTGTAGGCGGCGGCGGAGACGAGCTGCAACTTGCGAAAGAGGCGGTCGACACGGCGCGGTGAAGAGCGTCGAAAGATCCAGAAGGTGGCCACGGTGATGAGAAACGCCAGCACCATTCCGATGAGAGGCGCCAGGACGATGTAGACCAGCGTCTTGGTCCAGCCGTTCGGCAGAATGGCCGCCAGCCCGGCGTTGGCTACGGCCGCTCCGGCGTAGCCGCCGATCAGAGCGTGCGACGAGCTCGTCGGCAATCCGACATACCAGGTGAAGAGGTCCCAGATGATGGCGCCCAGGAGACCGGCGAAGATGACTCCGTAGGTCACTGCGGAGAGATCGATCATCCCTTTGCCGATGGTCCTGGCCACCGCGGTACCGAACGCGAACGCCGCCACGAAGTTGAAGAAAGCGGCCCAGACCACCGCCTGGCCGGGAGAGAGGACGCGGGTGGAGACGACGGTGGCGATCGAATTCGCCGCGTCGTGAAACCCATTGATGTAATCGAACGAGAGCGCGACCGCGATCAGGCCGATGACCAGTAGCAGCTGCATGGCGTGATCAGCCGTGCTTGACGACCACGTTCTCCATCAGGTTCGCGACGTCCTCGCAGCGGTCGGTCGCGTCTTCCAGGAGATCGAGGATTTCCTTCCACTTGATCACAGCGAGCGGATCCTTCTCTTCGTCGAAGAGCAGGCCGACGGCCCGGTGGTGGATGCGATCGGCCTCATTCTCCAGCCGGTTGATCTCCACCGTGCGCTCGACCACCTTCTCGCGATGCTTGTCGAGCTCTTCGAGGGCGTATCGAACCTGTTCGGCCGATGCGGAGATGATGGCCGTCAGCTCGCGAGCGCCGAAGCGAACGCTGTCAATGCGGTAAAGCGGTATGAGAACGGCGGCATCGTCGATGGCGTCCATGACGTCGTCGAGCGAGCGGGCCAGAGAGTGAATATCCTCACGATCGATCGGCGTGACGAAGGTCTTGTTCAGACGCTGGATGATCTCGTGGGTCAGGAAGTCGCACTTATGCTCGACTTCCTTGATCTCGTGGGCCTTGTCCGCTGCCGGAGGATCGGTGGCCAGCATTTCTTCGAGCAGTTTCGCGCCGATCCGGATCTGGTCGGCCATGGCG
>JADGNX010000035.1 GCA_017883265.1 Thermoanaerobaculia bacterium | reverse complement strand
TCAGCTATACCTATCTCCGGACCCAGGGCGACGGTGAGCGCCTGCTACGGCGCCCTCCGCATTCGGGCTCGCTCTACTTCGGATACCGTAGCGGAGCCGAGGATCTGAATGTGGCTCTCGTCCACACCGGGATTCGCGACGACCTCTCTCCTGTCTTTCCGTTCGGGCGGGTGTCCGATCGGGCCTACACGACGATCGACGCCACCCTTCGCTTTCCTGGCAAGTCGGTCACACCGCTCGTGAAGCTCGAGAACGCGACGGGGGTCCGCTACGAGGAAGTGCGCGGCTTCGCCTCGCCCGGCCGCCGCCTCATCCTGGGACTGGAGCTGAAAGTGAAGTAACGGCCGGCGTTCAAACTGCGTTCCGATACGCGGAGACGTACCGGTTACCGGCCAGGAAGAAGCGCAACGGCCAGCCGGCCGCCTGGCCCGATCCTTCGACGCCGATCCGGGCGCTGACAGCGATGTCGTCTTCGGCCACGACAATATCCCGCGGCTCGATGAAGAGCGTCGATCCGTCCAGCGGCGCGCCGTCGAGCTCCCTGTCGATGCCAAGAGCGGCGCAGAGCTTTCCCGGTCCGTTCATGAGATCGAGCTCCCGTCGCGCCTTCGGGCGACGCTGACGGATCGTCTCAATTCCCAGAAGGGGCTGAGCCGCCCGCAGAAGCACAGCCTCGGCAACGTCGGCCTCCTGCGTAACCACGTTCATGCAGTAGTGCATGCCATACGTGAAATAGACGTAGACGTGTCCGCCGGTCAGATACATCGATTCGTTTCGTGCAGACCGCAACCCGCGGCGGGCATGGCTGGCAGAATCGTTGGCTCCGAGATAGGCCTCGGTCTCGACGATGCGGGCCGAAAGCGTGTGACGCTCCAGCCTCCGGACGATCACGCATCCGAGTAGCGCGCGTGCTACGAAAACCGTGTCACGAAGGTAAAAGTCCGGCCCAAGCGCCTTTCGTTTCAATCTTTGGCCCGCCGGTCGAAGTGCCGGCCGGATTCGCGACGATCGAGCCTGCTTTCGGTGGTGTAACGGGCGATGAAATCCAGAAGTCCGCGATGAACCGCCGGGGGGGCGCCGACGATATTGCCGCGCTCGTGATGTCGATCGCCGCCGGAAAAATCCGTGACGATGCCGCCGGCTTCTTCGACCAGCAGCGAGCCTGCGGCGACGTCCCACGGCGCCAGATGCAGCTCGAAAAACCCATCGAAAACGCCGGCAGCGGTATAGGCCAGATCGAGGGCCGCCGATCCGGCGCGGCGCACACCCTTGGCAACCCTGATGACGTCCTGAAATATCGAACAATAGGTGCCGACGAATTGCTGCGCACGGAAGGGGAAACCCGTCGCCAGAAAGGCGCCTTCGATCGATTCCTGCGTCGAGACATGCATACGCGCCCCATCCCTGAAAGCGCCGGCGCCCCGCTCCCCGGTGAAAAACAGATCTCGAAGCGGCTCATGGATGACGCCGGCAACGATCTGGCTTCGCTGGCGGACCCCGATCGAGATCGACCAGAACGGAAAGTGCTGAAGGTAATTCGAGGTGCCGTCGAGCGGATCGATGATCCAGGTTCGTTGAGGCTGCCCGCTTCCCTCCGTCGCCGCGATGACCCCGCTTTCCTCGCCGAGGCATTGGTCCTCTGGGAAATGCTCCTGAATGCAGGCGACGATGGCGGCTTCACTCTCACGATCAGCGCGGGACACCCAATCGTTCCGCGATTTCAGATCCGCATCTTCTCTGCCGAGGTGCTCCCAGTACTGCCGCAGAATCGCCGCTCCGCGCCGCGCCGCTTCGGTCGCTACCTCGATGGTCTCCATGAGGGGGCATTCTATCGGAGGGCCGTCCTCCGCGAGCGCATCGACGGCACCGATGCCGCCGGAAGTACTCCTCCGCCGCGGGGACATCCCTATCCATAGGGATTCTCACCTCGGACGGGTAGGGAAGAGCCGAGGCGCCGCACTCCTAATACAAAGCATAAGGAGAGGCCATGGGCATGCGAGCGCCGCAGGCAGGAAGCAGAACACCGCTTCAGCTGAGCAGGCAGGAGTTCGGCTGGGACCGTTGGATCATCGCCACTCTCGATCATCCGACACTCCCATGGTTTGGTCAGACCGGCGAGAATTCGACGCTCGGCATCACTCCTTTGACACAGCTCGGGCCTCTCGGATCGCGGGACCGGCTGTCGCTTCTCGGACAGTTCGCCGCCCACGAGGCGCTCCTGGTATTCGCAGGCATTCCTGAAAAGCACTTCTCGGCATCCGATTGGGGAGTGATTCGAAAGCGCGGTCACGACTGCCGCCTGGTTCGACTGGCGGCTTCGACCGTCGAGGCGGACGAGGCTCCTCCACCCATCAGCATGGTCGACGACTTCGCCGCGGCGATCGACTGTCCGGCACTGGCCGTCCTGAGGCACTCCTGGATGAAACCAGAGGCCGTGTACCGCTACGTTCATCTTCGACTCCGCGGCGACGCCACAGCGGACCTCCGGTGGCTCCGCCGGTCCGCCCTGGGGACCATTCGGGCGCCCGGCGCCGAAGCGTTGCGAACCTCGATTGTGGGAGAGCGTCAGGAGCTATTCACCTACTCCGATCCGGAGACCGTCCTCGCGATGATCGCAGCCACACGTGGCGCCGACGGGCTCCCGACGTTCGTGCTGGGCGGTGACTCGGCCTCGCCGCTGCAGAGATTCTCGGCGCTCCAATCTCTCCTCGAGGGAATCGAAGTGAAAGAGCCGCGCGAGGAAGCCGACATCGTCGAACGCTTCGCTGCCCGATATGGACGGCAGCGCTGCCTGCTGCTGGTCCGCTCCCCGGAGACGTTCGACGGCGCGTCCCGGCGAGTGATCGAGCTGCTGGCAGGAGCGGGTCCCTGGACCTGGGTGGTCCCTTCCGCGTTCAACCTGCCCGCGAGTGCGACCTCACCGGGCGTGCCGCTGCCCGACAGCCAGTACTTCGTCGCTTCCCCGCGACTGGAGGTTTTCAAACTGCTCGAAACGGAGCTTCTCGCTGTTCCCCCCGACGCTCGACGAGGCCGTTTGGAGGAGTTTGTCCTTTCCGCCGATTTCGACGGATA
The DNA here is from genome assembly GCA_017883265.1 of Thermoanaerobaculia bacterium. Lineage (GTDB taxonomy): Bacteria > Acidobacteriota > Thermoanaerobaculia > Gp7-AA8 > Gp7-AA8 > JADGNX01. The sequence goes on along the minus strand of JADGNX010000035.1, from coordinate 16,680 downwards.
TCTCGATCGCGGAACCGCGCCGCCGCTGACGACGTCGGCCGCGCTCGATGGAATCGGGCAGCCCAGGAGGTCATGGCTGGGCGCGCTCTCCCTCCTGGGGCGCCGGGTCGAGCGGAAGACAGCCGACGAGCTCTTGCGCGCACTGGGAGGAGAAGCGGCTGAGCTGCTCGTTGCGGCCGACGTCTGCAGCATCGATGGCGATTACCTGCTGTTTGCCGACGAAGCGACCGTACAGCATGCAACGGCGTCACTGGCCCCCTCTTCGAGGCAGGCCGCAGCGGAGACCGCCGCCCGGCTGCTCACACAGCGCGGCGACTGGATCGCCGCAGCACGCCTCTATTCGATCGCCGACCGCCCGGAGATCGCGCGGGCACTCCTCGAAACGAACATCGACTGGGAGAAACACGCCGCGAACGAAATCGTGCACATCCTGGAATCGGTGCCGTCGGGAACGGTCCTCTGCTCGATGCCATTGGCGCAACGTTTCGCGAATGCTCTCGTCGCCTGCGGGCGGTATTCGGACGCGGTTTCCGTCGCCGGAGTCCTTCAGCAGGCCGCACGCGCCATGATCACCGCGCGCGCCTTTCGCAGAACGGGCGAATATGCAAGAGCCCTCGAACAGCTCGACAGCATCGGCGACTCGAACCGAACGTTCGGCAGCGAGATCCTCCGTGCGGAGCTGATGCGGCTCCGCGGCGACGATTGTGCAGCGCTTTTCGCGCAATGCGAGCGCCTGGCGGCCACGGCAGACGATCGGGCCCTGCTGGCCTACGACCGCGCCGTGTTCGACCTCGAGCGTTTCGGCATCCTGATCCCGTCGCCCCTCAGCGAGGAGACGCAGTTCAGCGCCTACCTCGGTGCGCGCTACCAGGGCTATTCGGCCTTATTCCTGGGAGATCTCGAGCACGGCTGCCAGGAGGCCGCGCGCGCTGTCTCCCTGGCCGCCGATGTCTCACAGAAGATCGATGCTGTTCTCGACTACCTCTATGCTCTCTTCCTGTCCGGCGACTGGGAGGAGACGAGACGGGAGAGCCTTCGAGCGCTGGCGCTGGTCGAAGAAAGCCAGGGTGACCGCGTTGCCGGCGGCGTGCTCTTTACCCTGGCCTTCCTCTGTGCTGACAGCGGACAGTGGATGGCCTCAGCGCAGCGCATCACGCGCCTCCGCGCCTTCTATGATCGGATGAAGGACCCCCGGCGCCTGCGGGAAATTGCTCTTCTCGATGCGCATCTCGAATTCTGCCGGGGCAATTTCGCGGCAGCAGCTACCCATGCCCGTTCCGCCGTCGACGCATCCGGCGCCACGACCGAGATCGGTCAGGCCGCTGAGCTCATCCTCGATGAAGTGACCTGGATCGAAGAGAAACCGGCGTCGCTGCGTCCCTCATCGTCCCCGTCGCGCTGTACCGAGCTCGCCAATCGCTATCACCTGTTGCGAGCGCGTCTTGACGGCGACGACAGCCGCATAACCGCCCCCTTCATGCGCCAGCTCGCGCTGTTCGAGCGCGCCACGCTGGCAGGCCAATCGACGACGCCGCCGCAATGCAGCTCGCCTGCAGAGTGCCTGAAACTCTATCGCTCGCTCTGCGGCATCCTGCACCGGCGATTCAGTCCCATCCTTTACCAGCAGCTGGAAAAGCTGTCGGCCGATCTCGGCACTGCTCTCCCTCTCTTCTCGCGGTCCGTCATCCGGGCGGAATCCGTAGACGAGGTTCGCCTGCTTCGCGCACTCTCCACGGCCACCTATCCGTTCCAGCCGGGTGAGCTGGGCGAGACCGTCTGGCGCTTTGCCACGCAGAACAGGATCGGGCGCTGGAGCGAGATCGGCTCGCTCCCGCAGCTGACCGAGGCGGATCTCGACACCATCGCGGCGACGCTGCCGCCGGGGTGGATTGAATGCGGCGAGCGGCAGCTCCTGTTCATTCAGGGGCTGGAAGGCTGGACACATGAATCGCGCATCGCGGTTCGCGAGCTGTTTCGCATCCGGTCCGAACATCACAGACTCCGGCGCCTGACCGCGGAGGAGGAGCCTGCCGATTCCAAGCCGCACCAGCTCGAAGGGTTGATTGCCTCGACTCCGGCGATGCACGACATCATTGCGCTCGTCCAACGCCTCTCCCGTCGCGATGTTCCTGTCTGCATCACGGGCGAATCGGGAACGGGAAAGGAGCTGATCGCCCGTGCGGTACACAAGAGCTCCTCTCGGCGCTCGCGCCCCTTCACCGCGGTCAATTGCGCTGCCCTTCCGGAGACCCTGATCGAGAGCGAGTTGTTCGGTCATGTCCGTGGCGCATTCACCGGAGCGGATCGCGATCGCCAGGGTCTGATCGAAGCGAGCGACGGCGGCACCCTCTTCCTGGACGAGATCGGCGAGATGCCGCTCAGCGCTCAGGCCAAGCTGCTGCGGTTTCTTCAGGAAGGCGAGTTTCGCCGGGTCGGCGACACCGTCAACCGTACCGCAGACGTTCGCATCGTGAGCGCCACCAACCGCGCTCTCGAGCGTGCAGTCGACGAGGGACAATTCCGCGAAGACCTCTACTACCGGATCCGCGGCGTTGAGATCGCCCTTCCACCGCTTCGTGAGCGCCTGGCCGACATTCCTCTCCTGGCCGGACATTTTCTGGCGCGAGAGCGGGAACGCCATCGCTGCGGTCCCCACCTGATCTCGGCAGAGGTGGAGTCGGTGCTGCTCTCTTACGCATGGCCGGGCAACGTGCGCGAGTTGCAGAACACTATCCGAGCCGGTCACGCCATGGCCGGCGAAACCACCGAACTGCGGCTCGAGCACCTGCCGCAACGGCTGCGCGAGGTGCGGATCGTTCGCACCATGGCGCGCAATTATCACGACGAGCTTCATCGCTTCCGCAAGGGTCTCATCCAGGAATCTCTGCGGGAGACGAGCGGCAACCAGAATCGGGCTGCCAGGCTTCTGGGGATGTCGCGTCAGGCGTTGTCCTACCAGATTCGCGAGCTCGGCATCCTGGTGCGCGAATAGGCCGCAGCATGCAGCACGAGGAGTCACCACCCCGGATTGAGATCACGTTTCTGAGCGAGGGCGGGTGAATGGGCGTGAGCGAAGGATCCCGGAGGAGTTATGAGTAGGGCTGGTGCCCGCGCCCTGCTCATCCGATTCGGGATCCTTCGCTTCGCTCAGAGTTTGTGAAGAGTTTTCGCTCTCCTCCCCTTCCACATGACCAGGGCCGAGGCCGGCTCCATATAGTCAACAAACGCAAAACCTGTGGCGATCGGATTGTCAGAGCGCGGGACTCGCGCGGAGCCGCCCGTACAATTGACGCTCCCACCATGCGCCTTACCAGACTGACAAAGTCTTCACCGCTCGCGGCTGTTGTCGTGCTCGCAGCGGGTTGCGCGCTCTACTCAGAGGTGTCGATCAGCCCGCTGCTCGTCGTCCCATCGCAGATCGAGCGAGGCGCCGACATTACGCAGATGGTGCAGCGCGCCGACTACCTCCGCGCTGTCGAGTCGGCCCCGCTGGTCGATGCCAGACAGCGAAAGTCGGCTACGGAGCTCGCTTCGCTGGGAGCCGCGGAACTGGCGGCGGCGCGTTACGACCCCGCCCGCAGGCATCTGCGCACGGCGCTGGATCTCAACCCGCAACGCAGCGCCTACGCCAACATCGCATGGAACCTGTCGCAGCTCGAATACCTCAGCAACAACTTCGAATCGAGCCGGGAGTGGGCGGATCTCGCTACCGAACACGGTCTGGCCGTACGTCCGTGGTTTCTCGATCTCCTCACTGCCTTGTCGCGCGTCGAAGCGTACAGATTCTCCGGCTCATCGCGTGACCGTTTGGCTCTCCGCTTCGGGTCGCCGGATGTTCTTATCGTCGATGCGCACGTCAATGGAGTGCCGAAGGTTAAGGCGGTCATCGACTCCGGCGCGGTCATGACCATCATTTCCGAGGAGCTGGCTTCCAAACTGAAGGTCGTCTCCCTCGGCAGTTTTACCGGCACCTTCTACGGGCTTCTGGGCGAGCCGATCAGCGTTCGATTCGGCATTCTCGATTCCGTGGCTCTCGGCGACGTGGTCGTCAGCAACATCCCGGTGGCCATCATGCCGGACGAAAAGATGAGTTTCGTCGTCGGCGACCGCCGGCCCTTCAAGATCGACCTCCTGCTGGGAGCGACGTTGCTCAAGGAATTCCGCCTGGAGATCGACTATGGCCGCCGCTCTGTGACCTTCACCCACCTGTCGCCGTCCGACCGGGCTCCAGTTGCCGATCAAAACCTCTTCCTGTTCGGCTTCCGTCCTTACGTCCGCGGGACCGTCAACAGGCACGGCTGGTTCCTCTTCATCCTCGACACGGGGTCGGAGATCACCTATCTCAACGGATCGAGAGTGCCTTCGCTGCCGATCCACTTCAGAGCGCCGAAGATGCACGGAGCGCTTCTCCAGGGCCTTGGCGGCTCGAAGAAACATGGAGAAAAAATCGAGAACGTGGAGATCGGCGTCGATCGTTGGGCCGGCATGTTCAAGACGATTCCCACCTATGAGACCGACGAAGATCAGTCGGTCGGAATCGTCGGCCAGAACCTGCTCAGCAAATTCCGAGTGGTGATCGACTTCGGACGCATGCGCGTCGATCTCATCCGCGAGCATTTTCTCCCGCTCTAGGACCCGAACCAGAAACCACAAACTACCTAAGAAACCAGAAGAGGCCGTTCTGCTTTCTGCTTTCTGTTTTCTGCTATCTGCTTTCTGCGTTCAAACGGTGGCGGAGACCCCCACGGCCACCAGACCTTCGAAAACCTGAAGAGCCAGATCGACGCGACCGAGCGGCGCCGAAACCTGGACGCCGGCCACACGGTCGCGAACGCGCTCCAGGGTCTCGCGAGCGATGGCCACTCCCTCGCGGAGTCCGAACTCTTTCCCCTTCTCGCTGGCGACGCGCATCCGTTGCATGACATCGTCCGGAACCGACACCCCGGGAACCTCGTTGTTCATGAACTGAGCGTTCCGGTACGACAGAAGGGGCCAGATCCCGGCTACGACAGGCAGATGCATCGGTTCGATCCGGCGCAGAAATGACTCGAGCTGCGCCGCATCGAAGACCGGCTGTGTAATTGCGTATTCGGCTCCGGCCTTGACCTTCCAGTCGAGCCGCTTGAGCTCGTGATCGAGGTCGAGATGACCCGGATTCACGCCGACACCGATGGTGAAGGCGGTGGGCCGGCCGAAGGGATTTCCTCCGAGATCGAGCCCATGATTCATCAGGTTCACCATGTTGGTAAGACCGATCGAATCGATGTCGAACACGGCGGTGGCGTCGGGATAGGGACCCATCTTCGGAGGATCGCCGGTGATGAGCAGCAGGTTACGAAGACCGAGGGCTGCGCAGCCGAGGAGATCGGAGTGCATGCCGAGAAGGTTGCGATCGCGGCAGCAGTAATGAAGGACAGGCTCGATGCCCACGCGCTGCTGGAGCAGCACGGCCACAGCGATAGCTCCCATGCGGTTCTGAGCCCGGGGCCCGTCGGGAACGTTGACGGCGTCGACGCCCGCCGCGCGAATGGCCCGCACTGACTCGACCATGCTGTCCGGATCGGGCCCCTTGGGAGGCGTGATCTCGATCGTGGTCACGAACTCACCTGCAGCGATCTTCCTGCCCCAGTTCGACCGCCGCTCCATCGGAACGGTCTCGACGCCTCCAGGCACCTCGGGCGCCTTCTCACCCACGATGACGAAGCTTCGCCGCGGCGACAGAGGCCGGACGGCATCGGCCATCACTTTGATGTGCTCTGGAGTCGTTCCGCAGCAGCCCCCGAGGAACTTCACCCCTTTGTGAATGAGCCTCTTCGCGTACTTGCCCATGTAATCGGGCGAGGCCATGTAGAACTGACGGCCGCTGACGTCCCGCGGCAGGCCAGCGTTCGGCTGGCAGGAGATCTTTCTCGCTGTAGCTTCGCTCAGCTCTTCGACGGCGTCGAGCATTACGTCGGGACCGACCGAGCAGTTCAGGCCGATGACATCGGCGCCTGCCGCTTCGAGTCTGTGAGCGATCGTGGCCGGCCGATCGCCGAAGATCGTCCTGCCGTCTGTGCCGATGGTCATCTGGGCCACCACAGGAAGGGTGCAGATTTCCCGGATGGCAGCGATACCCTGCTCCATCTCCGCGATGTTGGAGATCGTCTCCAGGATGAACAGATCGACACCCCCCTCGAGGAGCGCCTCGGCCTGTTCGCGAAAATAGTGACGCGCTTCCTCGAGAGCAGTCGGCCCATACGGCTCGATCCTCACGCCCAGCGGACCGATGGCCCCCGCTACGTAGACCGAGTCGCCGGCGGCACGGCGGGCGATCTCCGCGCCGCGTGCGTTGATGTCCTTCAGCTCGTCGTCGATTCCGAACGCCCTGAGCTTCAAACGGTTCGCGCCGTACGTGTTCGTCTCGAGGATCTCCGCACCGGCCTTGACGTAGGCGCGATGCACCTCCAGGACCATCTCGGAATTCCGCGTATTCAGCTCGTCATAGCATTTGTTGATGAAGATCCCCTTCGAATAGAGCATGGTTCCCATCGCTCCGTCGAAGAGGTAGATGTGCGCATCTGCGATCGCCTGAATGAAGTCCTGCATATTCGATCCATCCCTGCCGCCGGACCAGAACAAAAAGGCCCCACGCAATGTGGGGCCACGGTGACATCATGATGTGTCTGTCCGGCGGCGATTTAGCTTTTTTTAGGCTGGTTGCAAGCGGCCCCAAATCACTCCAGCAACGGTCAATGTAACGTCCGCACCGGGTGTTGTCAAAGGGCGAGCGTGCCCAGGTCCCGCCGTGATACCCGCTATGGCCGGCGATGCAGCCATCCCTTCACCCGGTCGAGACCGGAACGAATTCTCTGACGCCCCTGGTCGACGTCGGCGGCCATTCGCCTGAACTTGTCGAAGGTGACCGCCGGCGGCTCGTCGAACGAGTCCCCACCGAAGAAAACGCGACGGACGACGCCCCCGAAGATTCCGCGGGGACAGGAGTGTGTCGGGGCCGTGCCGGTCAGAAAGACTTCGTGCACCGGACCGGGGCAGCCGTCGCGCCAAAGCATCCCGGTCTCCGGATCGATGTCGCGGAAAGCGATGCCCTCCGGAGCCGGCAGATCGCGAGGACGGCGGTTCACCCCGGTCAGGCATGAGGCCCAGATGGGAATGGCCGCCTCAGCCGAAGACAGCCGAAGCGGAGCTCCGTGGTCGAAGCCGACCCATACGGATGTGACGAGGTTACCGCTGTAGCCGACGAACCAGGCGTCTCGATAGTCGCTGGTCGTCCCTGTCTTTCCCGCCACGTCGCCCAGACCGTAGCGCTTGAGCCGGGTGGCCGTGCCGTGCTGCACCACGCCGCGCAGAAGCGAATGCATCACGAAAGCGGACGCGGGATCGACTACACGAGTAGTCTCGGGCTCGTGTTCATACAGCAGATGTCCGCCGCGATCTTTCACGCTGCGGAGCAGGTAGGGGCTGGTTCGCACACCGAGGTTCGGGAAGATGGTGTAGGCCGCCGTCAGCTCGGTCATCGTCACCTCGGTCACACCAAGAGGGAGCGCCGGGACGTCCTGAAAATCCTCTTCGAACCCGGCTTTGCGCGCAATGCTGATCACGCGCCTGAGGCCGATGTCATCCATCAATCGCACGGTGGGAACGTTCAGCGATCCCTCGAAGGCTTGCCGTAGCGTTACCCGGCCGCGAAAGCGCTCATCGTAGTTGCGGGGCTCCCATATTGAATTGTTCGCCAGTTGCACCTGGAGAGGGGAATCGCGAAGCAGCGTCGCAGCGGTTACTTTGCGGGAGACGATCGCCGCAAGGTAGGCGAACGTCTTGAACGCCGAACCAGGCTGGCGTCTCATCGCTGTGGTGTGATCGAACGTCGATGTGCGGTGGTCGGTTCCTCCGACCATGGCCCGCACGCCGCCGGTCGGAGCGTCGATCATCAGAACGCCACTTTCCAGCGGCTCGTGGCGCGCCGCTTGCGCGATCCAATTGAAGCGCGTGGTGAGCAGTGCGGCACCGCGCCGCACTGCCCGCTCGGCAGATTGCTGCATGGCAGGGTCGAGCTCCGATTGCACTCCAAGGCCCCCCTGCAAAAGGACGCCGGGACCCAGGCGTCTCACCAGTTCGCCGTGCAGGGCGACGAGATACCACGGCCAGGGCATCGGCGGCAGGGAGCCGTTGTCGAACGCGACTTCTTCCGAGGAACCACGACTGAACCCTGCGTCGTCGAGCCAGCCCTGTTTGCGCATGACGGCGAGAATGGCGTTGCGCCGCGCCCGCACCACGTCCGGCCGCTTATCCGGGGTGTCGCGATTGGGCGCCCGGACCATGCCGGCCAGCATCGCCGCCTCGCCGGGGGTGAGCTGCCGCGGCTCCTTGTTGAGGTAGAGGCGCGACGCTTCCTCGATCCCCAGAACCGGCTTACCGAGATAGTGCCCCAGATAGACCTGGTTCAGATATGCCTCCAGAATATCGTTCTTGCTGACACGCGCATCGAGGTCGACGGCCAGGATGAGCTCGAGCACTTTCCGTCGAAAGGTTCGCTCCTGGGTGAGGAACTTCGACTTGATGAGCTGCTGGTCGATCGTGCTGCCACCTTGCGCGATACCGCCGGCCCGGACGTTGGTGACCAGGGCCCGCAGCATTCCGACGGGGTCGATCCCGATGTGACTGCGGAAACGGACATCTTCCGCCGCGAGAAATGCATTGGCCACGTGCGGCGGCAGCGTTCTGAGGAGGACGGGCGGCGTCAATCGCCAGTCCGCACCCCAGACGCGTATCAGTTCAGTGCCGGACCAGGAAAGGATGGTCGTCGGTTGCCGCCACTGCTGACCGACCAGCTCACGTCGAATGCGGCGATCGAAACGAAAGATGTAGAGGAAGACGAGATTGAGGGCCATGAAGAGGATCGCGGCGATGACCAGAGACCAACGCGGGAGCCGGATGGCGCGTGACATTCTCCACATGTTCGTCTACATTGATTTGGTGCAACCACGTTGCCACGCAGCTCGGTCTCTGATCTCAAAAAACGTACGGCTCCCCAACCGACAGGTTTTGAAAAAGGAGAACAACTATGGCTGCAAAGAAATCTGCCGCAAAGAAACGATCGACGAAGTCCAGCAGTGGTAAGAAGTCGACCAAGGCGAAATCGAGCTCCAGAAAGAGCACTGGCGGCGCAAAGAAGGGCGGCGCGAAAAAGGGCGGAGCTAAGAAGAGCGTAGCCCGGAAGAGCGCGGCGAAGAAAAGCGCGGTGAAGCGCACTGCCGGCAAGTCGGCGGCCGCTTCCCGGAAGAGCACGGGCGCTTCGAGATCGAAGAAAGCCGGCGCATCGGCTGCCCGCAAGGCCAGCGCTTCCCGCCGCAAGAGCGCTCCGTCGAAAGCCACAAAGACCGCCAGCAAGCGAAAGGCCGCTCCGCGCCGCGCCACCGCCAAGGCCAAGAAGCCGTCGGGCGCGAAGAAGCCGTCGGGGCCGGGCAATCAGAGCGTGATCAGCCGTATGGTCGAAGAGGTCAAGGACCGGGCCAGCTCGATCGGTGAATCAATCTCATCGATCATGCCAGGATCCGAAAGCCACTCCTAGTCCTCCGCTTAAGAAGGGAAAAAAGACTCCGACGTCGGAGTCTTTTTTGTTTTTGTCAGCCCAGCGCCTTGAAAAAATTCCGGATGCGCTTCGAGAAGTAGCGCTCGGGCAGGCCGTTCTTTGCCAGCGCCGGGCGGAGCTGCCGAGCGCGGACAAATGAGTGTGTGGCAGCCTCGCGGTATTGCGGGTCGCCTTCGAAGGCGTAGATCGAATATTGCGACGCCCCGAGAAATGCCCACACCATCCCGTTCGTCTTCATGTCGCCATGAGCCAGCTTGTCGAGCTCCGTGGCGGCCTCTTCGAACTCACCATTGAAGTACTGCTCGAGCGCGTGCCGCACTCTCTTCTTCGCATCGCCCAGCACTGCTTCTGTCGCTGCAGCCGGCTTCGGCGTCCCGGCGGCAGGAAGCGCCGGAGTTGCCACGGCCTGGGCCTGGGCCGAATCGGCGAAGACCGCGGCGTTCTCCGCCAAGGCGGCGATCTGGCTGAATTCATCCGTCGTCCGCGCCGTGGCGCGGCGAAGGTTTGCGTCAGCCAGGCTCTGTGCCGCCTGCCGGTACGCGGAAGACTCGGTCGCATGCCTGCTCTGCGCAGCCTGAATGCGTTGCCTGGCCCTGGCGATGGCGGCCTCGGCGCGCTGGCGCGCGGCCGGATCGAGCGCCGGGGCGCTCGGGGCCGGCGCAACCGTCTGTGTTGCCGCCGGCGGTGGAACGGGAACGGGGCGCGATTGAAGGGGCGGGGGCTGGGCAGGTGCCGGTTGGGAAGGCGCCGGCTCGGAAGGCGCGCGCTGATCGAGCTTCAACTGCGCGCGCTGATGGAGATTCTCGATCGATCCCATGTCCTCTTCGCCGGGACCGGTGGCCTTATCGAGATCGGAAATGGCCTTGTCGTACTGGCCGGTATTCAGGTAGGCCACGGCACGGTAATAGAAGGGATGATAGTTCTCGAACAGCGTTCCATAGGCCCGCTCCTTGTTGTTCTCCTTTCCCTTTACGCTGATGGCCGATGTCATCTTCTGAATCGCGGTCGCCCACTGGCCTGCGCGAACCGCTTTGATGCCGGCTTCATAGTCGTCGTACCACAAGGCCAAAGCAACGCCGCTTCCGGCGATCATGCAAAAGACAGCGACGAGTAGCGGCCGTCTCCAGATCATTGCTGAGCCACTTCCTGTTGGAGTTTTTCGTAATCGACTTCACCGAGCTTCGGATTCATCTTGACCGGCGTAGCCAGCCCCGGGTGAATCTCCACCGGAAAGGTCTGCGACTTGCCTGAATCAGGAGGGCCGACCATCGTGACCTGATACTTGCCAGGAGCCAGTTCGATACGCGCTGGCGTGGACCGATCCTCGTCGCGCAGCGCAACTTCCCTGCCGTTTCCGTCGGTGATCTTCTGAATCTCTCCGTACGGATTCGCCGACAGGAGGAGCAGTCCCTGACCACCCGCCCCGACGCTGCCTGGGGCGCTTGCGGTTCCGTTGCTGGCGCTGACCACCGCTCCAGCCGCCGGTGCGCTCGCCGTCGCGGCCGCCGGAGTCGACGTGGCCGACGGCTTGAACAGGAAGAAGCCGCCGGTTGCCAGGAGAACGACACCCACCCCCGCTGCGATCCCGATCAGCCCCCTGTTCTTCTTTCTCTCCCCCGGCTGGTATTTCTGTTCGATGACAGTGGCTTCAGAGCCCGGGCTCCAGGCCGTCTTCGGTTCCAACAACGTGGCATCGGCGCCGGCCGTGCCGAAACGCTCCATCACAGTGGCCTCGTCCGAGGCCTTTCCTTTTCGCTCGATCACGGTGGCCTGCGCGGCCTGGCCGGATGCCGGACTCGCCGCGTTCCGCTCCATGACGGTTGCGTCATCGCTGCCGGCCCGGGTTCCTGTCGGACCGAGGCGCCCCTCCACGACGGTCGGTGCTGGTCCGGTCGATGCTGGTCCCGTCCGGCCGGTGAAGGCGCCGCCGGTCCGGCTCGGCCTTGCCGCGTCAACGAGGGTCTGCGCACCGGACAGGGTGACCATCCTCTCCCCCAGACCGAACTTCTGATCGGGAGCGACGTCGTTGCGAATGCTCTCCAGAGCAGCAGCCATCTCGGCCGCGGAAGCGAAGCGGTTATCCCGGTTCTTTTCCAGGGACTTCTGCACGATGGCTTCGAGCTTCGGCGGAACCCTCGCCTCCGGATTGGCTTCGGCGATCGGCAGCGGTTTTTCCGTTACGTGCTTGAGGATGTAGCCCTGGGGGTTCGTGGCCTGGAAGGGAGCCCGGCCTGCCAGCATTTCGTACATGACGATGCCGAACGAATAGAGATCGCTTCGCGCATCGAGTTGTTCATCTTCCTTGAGGAAGCCGGCCTGCTCCGGGGAGGCATACTTCAGCTTTCCGAGGAACATGCCGGTCTGTGTAAGTCCGTGTCCCCCTTCGCCCTCGGCGAGTTGTTTGGCGATGCCGAAATCGATGACCTTGACCAGGAGCTTTCCCTTGTTGTCCTGTGAAAGCATGATGTTCTCGGGCGAAATGTCGCGATGGATCAGATCCATGGCATGCAGATGCTCGAGGCCGGTCAGAGCCTGGATGGCGATCTCAATCGAAAGACGGCTGGGGAGCGCACCATTCTGGGCGATCCACTTCTGAATGTTCGTGCCGTCGATGAACTCCCAGACCATGTAGTACGAGCCGTCGTCCAGCGTGGAGAAGTCGTAAAGCATGGCCAGGTTTTTGTGCTTGATCATGGTCGAGGTTCGGGCCTCCTGGAGGAAGCGCTGCAACCCCTGATCGTCGGCCGCTATGTTCGGCCTCATGATCTTGACCACCCGTAGCTCGTTGAGATGAATGTGGCGAACCTTGAAGATCTCCCCCATACCGCCGAGGCCGAGACGGTCGAGGATCTGGTACTTGCCATCGAGCAATTTTGACGAATACGTTCGCTGAAACTGAGTGACCTTCTCCGAGCAGTGGGGACAGGCTTCGAGTTCCGCGTCGATCGGTTCCTTACACTTGACGCAATTGATCGTGCTCATGGTCTCCTCGGTGGGGCGCTCATGTTAAACGACTCTCACCCGATCGCCCTCAGCGGTCCCGCAACACGTAACTGCAGGCCGGATCCGCTCCGAAACGGACCACGTCTCCCGGTTTCAGCCTGGCCTTGTCCACGCGTGTGTTGTTCACGTAGGTGCCGTTGGCCGATTGCAGGTCTTCGAGCATGTAGCCATTGCCGGAGATGGTCAGGCGTGCATGGCGTCGCGAGACCGCCGGATGGGTGAGGACAATCGAGCAGGTTCGATCGCGGCCAACCATCACGCTGACCCCGTCGATGACATGCGCTTCATGGCCCTCGCTCTTGAGGTTCACCAGCTGCCAGTGCTGGCGCGGCGCTGACGCCACTGCATCGGCTGCCGCGGCTGCCGGACGCGGCTGAGCAACGGCGGCGATGGCCCGGGCTTCGGCCAGAAACGCCGGCCGCGCGCTGTATTCCTCCAGCGCGTCGTAGAAAGTGCGTGCGCTTTCGAAGCGGTTGTTCTGGTTTGGTTGCATGGCCCGCAGAACGATTGCTTCCATATCAGCGTCGATCTGAGGTCTGAGCGAGCGGGGTGAGATCTTGTCTCCGCGGTAGACGGCGTCGATCAGCTTCGGAAGCGAGCGGCTGTTGAATGGGAGACTTCCAGTCAGCATCTCGTAGAGCAGCACGCCTGTCGAATAGACGTCGCTTCTGGCCCCGGCGTCCTTCGGCTCCCGAATCTGTTCGGGCGACATGTAGTGCGGCGTCCCCAGCAGAAATCCGGACTTCGTCAGCACTGTCTGGCCGCTGCCGGCGCCTTCCTTGATCTTGGCAATCCCGAAGTCCGTGACTTTGACGGCGCCGGTGAAAACGATCGACTTCTCGCGGATCAGGTTGGCCGGCTTGATATCGCGGTGGACGATGCCCTTGTCATGCGCGTAAATCAGCGCCTCCAGCAGGCACTGGGTGATGCTGATGGCGTCAGCGATCTGCAGTGCGCCGCTGTCGGCGATGACCTGGTCCATTGGCTCGCCATCGACGAACTCCATCACCAGAACGGCTCCGTTGGGGCGCTCGATGAACTCGTAGAAGCGCGTGATGTATCGATGGCGGAGCTTGGAGAGGATCTGGGCCTCTTTCACGAAGCGCTTTCGGGCCGTGACTTCGCCGGCCAGCTCGTCCGACATCACCTTGAGGACGACCATGAAGTTCGCGGGCAGAGTCTCGGTCTGCTTGAGGGTTCGCCCCACGTAGACGTGACTCATCCCCCCTTCGCTCAGCTCCCGCTCGATACGGTAGTTCCCGATGACGTTGCCGATCATTTCAGGACACCCTCGTCGTCCCAGTAAGTGCCGTTCTGGCACAGAGGCATGAAGAGAAACCGGTGCGAGCCGATCCGGATCACATCGTCCCGCTGGAGGTCACGCCGTGGCTCGATCTCCGAATCGTTCACGAAGGTTCCATTCGTCGAGTTGTGATCCATCAGAATGAAGCGTCGCTCGTCGGGTCTGAAGACGAGGTCGGCATGATGCGAGGAAGCCTGATCGTCGTTGATGGAAATGTCCGATCGATGATCTCGCCCCAGGACGTTCCTTCCCATGCGTACCGGAAACGATTCGCCGCGCACGGAGCCGCTCAGTCCGACCAGCCAGCCGACCACGTATCGCTTCGGCGAGGCCTGGGAGTCGAGCTTGTTGACCGTCACGGTCCGGTCGATCGGCAGGGGCGCCGGGACCAGACCGCCGGCCCGTCGCTCCGAGGCCGGCAAGGAATGGTCGCCGTTCCGGGGTCCCTCGAACCGTGAAGGCCGAACGATGGGGATCTCTGCGGACTCCAGCTGCGCCGGGCAGTAGGGACAGATGTCCCACGACTCATCGATGAAATGACCGTTGTCACATCGTTTGTCAGCCACGTCGCACCTCACGCATGGAAAGCAACCGCAACCGCATTGCGCCCGCCGAAGTAGATGATGTCACCATCTTTGAGGTAACGCTTCTGGATCCTCTGGTCGTTCACATAGGTTCCATTGGATGAATCGCGGTCGATGAGCAGCACTTTCCCATCGACGGAGACGACCTCCGCGTGAAGCCGCGAGACCTTCGGATTTTCCAATACGATCTCACAAACAGACGATTCCCGCCCGATTCGGATTCCCGACCCACCGAGACCCAGCCTCTCGCCCGCCCGGGATCCGTTGAGGATCGTGAAACGGCCGAGAGCTGCGCTCAATCCTCTCAGCGGCAAAGGGTCGGTCGACCCTCGAACGGAGGGGGAAATCGCGCGGATCATCTCGTCGGCGGTCTCCCGACGCTCCTGGCGACGACCCCGGGCCACGACAACCATCATCAGAAGAAACCCGAGCAGAAGGCAGGCCACGATCAGTGCGCCCATCGGGTGTGCCCGCCACGGAGGGATCGCCCTCAGCTCGCGATCGATGTCGTGATGGAAGCGGATGAGGTCGGGCGAATTGGGGAAGAGCCGTTCGGCTGCCGCCAGCCTGCTGCCAGCCGCGCTCCAGTCGCCCTCCGCCGCGGCATCGAGAGCGGCGCGATAGCTCCGATCGAACACGTCATCCACGAGTTGGAGGTGTTCCGGCACGAGGAACTGCTGAGCCACCCCCACCGGAACGAGGAACTTGATCTGCTCGGCGTTCTGGAGGCCCCAGGTCGCGATGCCGAGGACCTCGCCATCCTTGCCGACCACAGGTCCGCCGGAGTTGCCTCGATAGATGGCCACGTTGCTTTGAAAGACGGGAACGTTGGCTGTATCCCGGCGAAGAGCGGTGATGGTTCCGGGGTTGAAGGTGGCCTCGAGATCGGAGTCGCGCGACAGCCACCCGCCGATGACTTCATCCGTACTGCTGGCAACGGCCGGATATCCAACAGCCCACACGGACTGCCCGACGCGCGTGGCATCGGAGTCGCCGAGATGGAGAAGCGGTAGCTCACGGGCCTCCACTCGAAGAAGCGCGAGATCACGCCCTCCTTCCGATGGCGGGGGGGAGAAACGCTGCACCCGAAACGGCAGCTTCAGACCGTTCGAAAGCTGCACTTCATCGACCACCCGGATGTTCTCCAACCTCGCGGAAGCGGCCACAACGCCGATCCATCGCTCCAGCCGTTCGGAATGGTAGGCCTCGCGCAGACTGCCGATTGCGAAGTGACGCACCAGGACCGCGATCGCCCCGTTCCTCATCAGCTCGCGCTCCATCGCCGAGCGGTCGCGCGTCGGCTCGACGACATGACCACTGGTCAGGATCCAGCCGTCAGGATGGATGATGAATCCACTGCCGGAGCCACCAGCACCCGTATCCACCAGAGTCCGGTTTGACGCCGGACTACGAATCTCGAGCGGCTGCTCGTCCTGTGCCGACTGCAGCTCGATGGAGCGGATCGATTTGCCATCGTAGCGAAAGGTGGCCGTGGCATAGGCGCTGATCCGCACCACGGCCGGCTTGACGCTGTATGCGAGCTTCTGAACCTCATCGAGCCGCGTCACGCCGCGTCGACACGCGCCAGCGAACAGGCCCAGCACGAGGAAGGAGAGAACCTGACGCGTCTGAACGCGAGGCATCGGCGAATTCAATCAGGAAGTCGTCTGCGTAGACGACGACGCGGGCGCGACTGCGTAGTAGTAGACGAGCCCGCCGGCGACCGCCACCAGAAGCAGCAGCCCGAGTATCCATGGAATCATCGATCGCGACTGAGTAGCTGCGGAAGGAGCGGCCCCGGACCCTTCCTCAGATCCGGCCGAGCTCGTCAAAGTGTCATCGGAGCCCTGTTCGGGTTTCGAGCCAGGTGCCGATCGCTCTTCGGATATCGTCGACGGGATCGCGCTGGCGGCTCCCTGCTTCAGGACTCTGGCCACGATGACCGTCACGTTGTCCGGCGCTCCGCGTTCGAGTGCGCGGCGGACGAATTCAGTGGCCGCCTCTTCCGTCGGCAGCGCAGCCACCTCCTTCATCTCATCTTCCTTGACCAGTCCATGCAACCCATCGCTGCAGAGAAGGAAGGTATCTCCAGCTTTCACCTCGATGGGAGGGCTGACGTCGACCTCGACATCATCGTTCACGCCAATCGAGCGCTGCAGCACGTTTCGCCGCGGGTGGACCTCAGCCTCGGATCGGCT
>JADGNX010000177.1 GCA_017883265.1 Thermoanaerobaculia bacterium | reverse complement strand
ATGAACTATCCACGCCGCGCTCTCGGCGAGATTCTCCGCCTGACCGCCGCGGACGTTCCCGATCGCCCGGCAACAGCATTCCTCGGGGCACACCTCACATGGGCGGAAATCAGGAAGCTCAGCGACCGGCTGTCCACGGCGCTCGCGCGCTCCGGGATCTCGAAAGGCGATCGCGTCGGCATCATGCTGCCGAACTGCCCGCAATACGTGATCGCCGCCTTCGCCATCCTGCGGATCGGCGCCATCGTAGTGAATGTCAACCCGCTCTACACCCCGCGCGAGATTGTCGTCGTAGCCGCCGATTCCGGCATGCGCGTCCTCCTGACCCTCGACGGCCTCGCCGCGCAGACACTCGGCGTGCGCAACCAGACCTCGCTCGAAGCGATCCTGATCACCTCCGTCGCCGAATACAGCGCCGCTGCGGCTCAGTGTCCCACTGTCGAGGGAACCATGCGGCTCAGCGACGTTCTGGCCGGCGTCGGCGAGCCCGACGTGCCAGCGGTGAGCATCGATCCGGAGAACGATGTGGCCGTCCTGCAGTACACCGGCGGCACGACCGGCGTGCCGAAGGGCGCCATGCTGACGCACTACAACATCTTCGCCAACGTGATCCAGACGACCGTTCTTCATCATCCGGATCAAACGCGCGGTCAGGAACGGATCCTTCTGGTCATCCCGTTTTTTCACATCTACGGATTCACAGTGGGGCTGATGGCCGGCGCATGGCAGGGGGCGCAGCAGATCCTCATCCCCAGGTACGAAGTGGAATCGCTGTTGACGGCAATCCGCGACTACCGGCCGACTTACTTCCCTGCGGTGCCGACGATCTACGTCTCCCTGTTGAATCATCCGAAGGCCATTGAGTACGGCATCGACAAGGTGCGCGGATTCAACAGTGGCTCCGCGCCTCTCCCGGTGGAAGTGATCGATCAGTTCGAGCGCATGACTGGCGGAACACTCAATGAAGGCTATGGCCTGTCCGAGGCTTCGCCCGTGACCCATACCACGCCGTCTCTTTCGCGCCGAAAACCGGGAAGCATCGGCATTCCGCTTCCCGACACCGACATCAAGATCGTCGACCTCGAACAGGGAACGAGGGAGGTGCCGGTCGGCGCGGACGGCGAGCTGTGCATCGCCGGACCTCAGGTGATGAAGGGTTACTGGAATCGGCCTGATGAGACGGAGATCGCGCTTCGCAACGATGACGCGGGACGAACCTGGCTCTACACCGGCGACGTGGCCCGCATGGATGAAGACGGCTATTCGACCATCGTCCAGCGGAAGAAGGACATGATCATCGTCGCCGGCTTCAACGTTTATCCGTCGGAAGTCGAGTCGGTGCTCTTCTCCCATCCCGCGGTCATGGAGGCTGCCGTCATCGGTGTGCCGCACCACTACTATGGCGAGGTGGTGAAGGCCTTCGTCGTTCCCAAACCGGGGGCGCGCATCACTGCGGAGGAGCTTGGAAGCCACTGCGCCGCCAATCTGGCGGAGTTCAAGCGCCCGGTCGAGATCGAACTGCGCGAGAGCCTTCCCAAGTCCGCGGTCGGAAAGGTTCTGCGGCGGGCCCTGCGCGAGGAAACGCCGGCCGTGGCACGGCAGTCATGATGGGGGAAGGCATGACCTACTCGATCCGCCGCGCAGTCGTCATCGGATCGGGAACGATGGGCGGAGGCATCGCCGCGCATTTCGCCAATGCCGGCGTCCCGGTCTACCTGCTCGACATCTCGCAGAAGATCGTGACCGCCTCGCTGGAGCGGCTGAAGAAGTCGAAACCTCCCGCCTTCTTCACGCCGGAGACCGCCGAGCTGGTGACCATCGGAAACCTCGACGATCACGAAGCGTGGATTGGCCAGGGCGACTGGATCGTGGAGGCCATCGTCGAAGAGCTGCAGGCCAAACGCGATCTCGTCGCGCGCATCGATGGCCTTCGCAAACCCGACAGCATCGTCTCCAGCAACACCTCCGGCCTGCCGATCGCCCAGATCGCCGCGAACGCCTCCGCCGGCTTCAGAGCGCACCTCCTCGGCACGCACTTCTTCAATCCGCCGCGCTACATGAAGCTGCTGGAGGTGATTCCCACACCGGAAACGAAACCGGAGATCACCGACTTCGTCCGGGACTTCGCCGAACGCCGCCTCGGCAAGAGCGTGGTGATCTGCAAGGACACGCCGAACTTCATCGCCAATCGCCTCGCTTCCATCGGCGGCGCCATGCTGGTCGATTTCGTCCTGCAACATGGCTACACCATCGAAGAGACCGACGCCATCGCCGGACCGCTGATCGGACGGCCGAAGACAGCCGCCTTCCGACTCCAGGATCTGGTCGGGCTCGACATCGCCAGCTCGGTGGCCACGAACCTCTATGGTCTGATCGAGAACGACGAATCGCGTGAAGTGCTGCGCTCCCCGCGGATCGAAGCGCTGCGCAAGGATCAGATGGAGCGCGGCCGGCTGGGAGACAAGAGCGGGCAAGGCTTCTACCGGAAGAGCGGAAAGTCGATCGAGACTCTCGATCTGGAGACGCGCGAGTATCGGCAGCGGCGTGAACCAGAGATTCCTTCGATGGCCGAGGCCCAGAAGATCAGGAGCCTGCCGAAGCGCCTCCAGTTCGTGCTGCAGCAGGACGACAAGGCCGGCGCCCTGGCCCGGCACGTCATCTACAACTCACTCGGCTACAGCGCCCGGCACATTCCGGAGATCACCGACGACATCATCAACGTCGATCGTGCCATGCGCTGGGGTTTCTCTCACGAGATGGGACCATTCGAGCTGTGGGACGCGCTCGGTGTACGGGTGACCGCCGAGGCAATGCAGAAGAGCGGAGTGACGGTTGGGCCGTGGGTCACGGAAATGCTCGCCTCCGGAAACGAGAATTTCTACCGGAACGGTTCCTACTACGATCCGGTGCGCCGTTCCTACGTCCCGATCGCGGCCGATCCGCGGGTCATCCATCTGGCGGACGGCAGGGTGGTCCGCGAGAACAAGGGCGCGAGCCTGATCGACATCGGTGACGGGGTGCTCTGTCTCGAGTTTCACACCAAGATGAACACGCTCGACGACGACGTGCGCAGCATGATCGTGCAATCGGTCGAGGAGTTGGAGCATGGCCAGTGGACCGGCATGGTGATTGGTAATGAGGGGTTGGACTTCTGCGTGGGAGCCAATCTGGCCGGAGGTTTCGGCTCGAACGGAAGCGAAGCACTCGACCGCCGCGTCAAGGCCACGCAGGATGCGCTGATGGCCATCCGTTTCTGCCCGAAGCCGATCGTCACGGCGCCCTTCGGCCGCACCCTCGGTGGCGGAGCGGAGGTGGCCATGGCCGGGGCACGCATCGTGGCTGCCGCGGAAACATACATCGGTCTGGTGGAGGTTGGCGTCGGCCTGGTGCCGGGGGCGGGTGGGTGCAAGGAGCTGGTCCGCCGCGTGGTGTCGCCGGCCGTGAAGCAGGCGCCGAATGCCGATCCACTTCCGTTCGTGCAGAAGGTCTTGCAGACCATCGCGGGCGCAAAGGTCTCCACGAGTGCGGCGGAGGCGCGATCGCTCGGCTTTCTCCACTCCGCCGATCGCATCGTCATGAACCGCGATCGCCTGATGGCCGAAGCAAAAGAGGAAGTGCTCGAGCTGGCCGCACACGGTTACACCGCTCCTGTTCGCGAGAAGAGCTGCTATGCCGCCGGGCGCGACGTCCGCGCAGCGCTGGGGGCGGGCATCTACAATCTGCAGCAGGGCGCCTACATGAGCGACTACGACGCAGTCATCAGCTCGAAGCTGGCCTCGATTCTCTGCGGAGGCGATCTGTCCAGTGGGCAGTGGGTCGACGAGCAGTTCTTTCTCGATGGCGAGCGCGAAGTCTTCGTGGCCTTGTGCTCCGAGCCGAAGACTCACGAAAGAATTCAGCACATGCTCTCGACCGGGAAACCTCTGCGGAACTGAGGAGAAGATGACTCAGCAGAACACGCCGCACGCTGTCGCCCGCCGGACCATGAGCGGCCTGGAGTACATGCGCAAGCTCGTGGGCGGCGAACTGGAAGCATCGCCGATGGCTCGGTTGCTCAACATCCGGATCGTCGATGTCGACGAAGGGCGGGTGGTGGTGACGGCCCAGCCGACGCCCGAATTCGAGAATGGTCTTCACATCGCGCACGGCGGTTTCGCCGCCACGCTGCTCGATACCGCGCTCGGATGCGCCGTCAACTCCGTCATGCCGGCGGGAAAGGTATTCACTACTCTGGAGATGAAGATCAACTTCACGCGCGCGGTCACGCGGAAGACCGGTACCCTCACCTGCACCGCCAGCATCGTGCACGCCGGCTCGCGGACAGCGACCGCGGAGGGACGCATCATCGACGCAGAGGGGAAGGTGTACGCCCACGGGACCGCGACCTTCATTCTGTTTCGCGATACGACGGCGGGGGAGGGGTCATGAACGAAGCCGTGATCGTTGCCGCACTGCGCACCGCGGTCGGGAAGGCGCCGCGCGGAGCGCTTCGCACCACGCGCCCCGACGACATGGCCGCCGAAGTGATCGGAGCCTTGATGCGGCGCACGCCCGCCCTTTCGCCCGATGCGATCGAAGACGTCATCCTCGGATGCGCCATGCCGGAGGCGGAATCGGGGACCAATGTGGCGCGCATTGCCGCGCTCCGCGCCGGTCTTCCCGACTCCGTACCTGCCGTGACCGTGAACCGTTTCTGCTCGTCGGGATCGCAGACCATCGCCATGGCTGCCGAGCGGATCATGGCCGGGATGGCCGAGCAGATCATCGCCGGCGGCACCGAGTCGATGAGCCTGGTGCGTGGGAACGGGCGGTTCCGTCCGAATCCGGAGCTGATCGCAAATCGGCCGGCGGTTTACCTGAGCATGGGGCTGACGGCGGAGAATGTCGCGCGCAAGTACGACGTCTCTCGCCAGGACGCCGACGCCTTTTCCTTTCGCAGTCATCAGAAGGCGCTGGCGGCGCAGAAGGCCGGACGTTTCGCGGACGACGGCATCGTTCCGCTGAACATCGAGACCGTGGAGGCCAACACCTCCGGAGAGATCACCCGTCAGCGCACGACGTTCGATACCGATGAAGGACCGCGCGCCGACACGACGCCGGAGGCACTGGCGAAGCTTCGTCCGGTGTTTCACGCCAAAGGAGTGGTCACCGCAGGCAACTCCAGTCAGACCTCCGACGGTGCGGCGGCGGTGATCGTCATGTCGAAGAGGCGCGCCAGTGAGCTGGGTTTGAAGCCCATGGCTCGTTTCGTTTCATTCGCCGTCGGCGGTGTCCCACCGGAGATCATGGGCATGGGTCCGGTGGTTGCGATTCCGAAGGCGCTGAAGCTGGCCGGGCTGACCCTGGACCAGATCGATCTCTTCGAGCTGAACGAAGCCTTCGGCGCACAGGCTCTGGCAGTAATGCGGGAGCTCGGCATGAAGGAGGAGCGGGTCAACGTGAATGGCGGCGCAATCGCGCTCGGCCATCCGCTCGGCGCGTCCGGCGCCAAGCTGACTGTCCAACTCCTCGGCGAGATGCGGCGCCGCGGATCGCGCTACGGCATGGTGACCATGTGCGTCGGCGGCGGCCAGGGAGCCGCGACGATTTTCGAGAATCTCCAGAGCTGAGAGCGCTATGGACTTCGAACTTTCTCCAGAGCTCGTCCAATTGCGCGATCGCGTGGCCGCGTTCATTCGCGATGAAGTCATCCCGGCTGAGAATGGCGCCGGCGACATCCAGGTTCTTCGCGACAAGGCGCGCCAGGCCGGCATCTACGGGCCGCAGTTGCCGGCCGAGTACGGCGGACTCGGGCTCGGAACGGTGGCCATGTGTGTGCTGTTCGAGCAGGCCGGGCGAAGCCTTCTCGGGCCGCTGGCCCTCCATTGCGCGGCGCCCGATGAAGGCAACATGCACCTGCTCTCGCTCTACGCGACGCCCGAGCAGCGCGAGCGATATCTGCGGCCGCTGGTGGAAGGGAAAATCCGCTCGTGTTTTGCCATGACCGAGCCTCCTCCAGGCGCAGGATCGGATCCCACCATGCTCCTGACGCGCGCCACGCGCGTCGATGGAGGCTGGGAGATCAACGGCCGCAAATGGTTCGCCACCGGTGCCGAAGGGTCGGCATTCGCCATTGCCATGGTCATCTCCGATCCATCGGTGCCGGCCCACAAGGGCGTCTCGATGTTCCTCGTGCCGACGGACGCCCCCGGCTTCCGGCTGATTCGCTCCGTGCCGACGATGGGTGGCCACGGCGGTCCGGGTGGCCACGGCGAGATCGACTTCGATCACCTGCGCGTTCCCGACTCCGCCATCCTCGGCAAGCTCGGCGATGGGTTCAAGATGGCCCAGGTGCGCCTGACGCCTGCGCGACTGACGCACTGCATGCGATGGATGGGCGTCGCGCAGCGATCGCTCGACATCGCCATGGCCTACGCCAGGGAGCGCGAAGCGTTCGGCAAAAAGCTGGCCCAACATCAGTCCATTCAATGGATGATCGCCGACTCCGAGATCGAGCTGCACGCCTCGCGATTGATGGTCATGCAGGCGGCGTGGAAGCACGAGCGCGGTGACGACATCCGGCACGAGTCGTCGATCTGCAAGGTCTTCGTGGCCGAAGCGGTCAATCGGATCATCGACCGAGCCGTTCAGATCTGCGGCGCCCTCGGTGTATCGACCGACACCCCGCTCGAGCACTTCTACCGCGAAGCACGCGCCTTCCGGATCTACGACGGTCCTTCGGAAGTTCACCGGATGGTCATTGCGCGCAATGTTTTGCGGTCGAAAGGTTGAGATTGCCGCGGAGGCGCTCATCGATGCGGTTTCGCGACAAGGTCGTCTGGGTCACTGGCGCATCGTCGGGAATCGGCGAAGCGGTGGCACTGGCCTTCAGCCGCGAAGGGGCGAGGCTTGTCCTCTCCTCGCGAAACACGGCCGAGCTGGAGCGCGTGCGTAAGGCCTGCGACGGAGGAGCGGAGCGGCATCTCGTCCTTCCGCTCGATCTCACGCAAGTTGACCAATTCTCCGCGGCCACTTCCGTGGTCCTTCGGCGCTTCGATCATGTCGACGTTCTGGTGCACAGCGGCGGTGTGAGTCAGCGATCGCTCGTGGCGGAGACGGATCTGGCAACCGACCGGGCAATCATGGACCTCAATTTCTTCGGCACTGTCTCACTAACGAAGGCAGTCCTGCCGTCGATGCTGGCGCGCC